>CAJFTG010000029.1 GCA_904419875.1 Candidatus Avimonas caecicola
TCCGCCGACACGATGTTCTGCTCGTCGGTGTGGGTAGCCGCCGCTTCATACTGGCCGTTCGACACATGCCCCGTCTCAAACCCGCCGTCCTCGAAGAGGTTCGACTCTTCGTCGTCGGACGTACTGCCGTCGGAGAGCCGCCGGCTGCTGTTCGCGGCGGCGGACAGGGCGGTGGGGGCCGTGGGAACGACCGGCGCCTCAAACAGGTATATGTCGTCGATATAAATTTCCCCGTAATGCGCGTTGCGCACAATAAAGAGATAGGTGGCGTCGGTGGCGGTGAACGTATAGGTGTACGCGTGCCATTCGCCGTCCGCGTTCATCACCATGTATTCATTTTCCGCGTCGGTCTGCGGATGCAGCAGGCAGTAGGGGTCGGGCCGGACCTTCATCAGGCCGATCCACGGGGTGCCGCTGTCCTTGAATTTTTCTTCCACCTTGTAATACATGGTAAAGGTATACTGCGTCCCGGGGGTCAGCGCGCCCTCCGGCACGTCCACTGACATCTGGTTCCACGCGGAGGTGGCCGCCAGCTTGTAGGACCAGCTCCCGCTGTGCGTCGTTCCATCCTCCACCGAGCCCTGATGCAGGCCGCTCTTCCAGAAATCGGCGTCGCTTTCGTTGTAATACCACTCGCTGCCCAGTTCCCCCGATTCAAAGCCGGTGTCGAAGGACAGCAGGTTATCCTCGTCGGCGCATACCATCTGGGGGACATATACCGCCGGGGACACATCGGACGGAACCTCCGTCCCGTCGTCCATATGGGCGGTGACGCGGTAATAATAGAAGTTGTTCACCTGGGCGGCGCTGTCGCTGTAGCTGCAAAGGTTGTTGAAGGCGGGATCCACCGCCGCCACATCCACGTTCGCGGCCACCGTGCTCCAGGTTTTGCCGTCGGTGGAGCGCTCGATCGTATAGCTCGCCGCGTAGCGGCTGCCGATCCACCGCAGGGAGCTGGCGGAGGAAATGTTCATCAGCGCGGGCCGGTCATACTCTTCCCGGCCGGAGCGCTCGTAGGCATTGTCCAGGATGGTGAAGTGGAGCGCCAGCGCCGCCAGGCGCAGCCGTCCGGTGGCGTCGATCAGCGTCACGCCGTCCGTCACGCTCTTATCGCCGTAGCGGCCGTAGAAAGCCGCGCGGTAGCCGCCTTCCCGGGCGGTCTGGTAGAACCTGGCGGTGGTGGCCGTATGCACGTCCTCCGACACCGCCGGGTCCAAAGTCCCCATCTCGGTAAGCCACAACGGGGTGGAAACATGCAGGTCCTTGGCGGGAGTCGCGCTGCCGGTGTCGTTATATTCGGTTACCCCCAGGATATCCAGGCCGAGCCCGTCCAGCTTCCCCGCCTTGACCGAAGCCTGGCCCTGAGCGGCGGAAGAAGCCATAACCGGCACGCCGGGAAGCACGTCCCGCACCTGCTCGGCCGCCGCGGCGATGAAATCCCGCAGCACGCTCCAGTTGGTGCCGTACTCGGTGGTCTTGTCATAAAGGCAGCCGTCGGGGTCGGCCAGCACATCCACCGCCAGCACGACATCCGGATACACCGCGAGCAGTTCGCCCACCGGCTTGAGCACCTTCTCCAAATAGACCGTCCGGATGGCGGAATCGGTCAGCACCTGGGAAAGCGCGTCGTACTGCTCCCGGTCGACGCGGCCGGCCAGGGCCCCTACGTCGGGCGAGAGAACCAGCGCGAGCTGAATCCCGATCCCGTCGGACAACTCCAGCAGCACGGCCAGATTGTCCAGCATTTCCTTGGAAACGCCGGTCAGCCTGCCGCCCTCGTCAAAAGCCAGCCCCTGCATCTGGTCGAACAGCGAAATCCGCACCCCGTTAAAGCCGACCGCGCGGATATCCCGCAGGACCGCCTCCAGCGCCTGCGCGTCGAAGGCGGAGGCTTTTTCAAGCACCGTGTTGGACGCCCAGGTGCAGCCTTCGTCCGCCGGCGTTATCCAGGGAAGATTGACGCCGTAAATGAAGCCGTCCTCCTCCAGAACCTGCTCGTACAGGCTGGGGGAAGCGTTCTCCGCTCCCGCCAGGGACGCGGGGAACAGCAGCATCGCCAGCATGGCGATGGTCAGGGTTACCGCCAGTATTCTTTTCACAAATAGGCCCCCTCTTCATTTTTTGCATCCCGCGATGCGGCCTTACGAAAACGAGCTGATCTCCTTTTCAATCTCTTTGATGGTGGCGTCCAGCTTGGAGCTCCAGGATTTCAGGTTCACCGCCACCTGGTCCGGCTTGCCGTATGCCACCTCGCTGAACAGTCCCCAGTAGTCGTCCATGGTGCTGTATCCCACCACGCCGCGGGACATCAGGGCGTTTTTCTTCATGTTGACCAGGCTCGCATATACCTGCTTGGCTTCGCTGTTGATATACAGGTCGCTCTCCTCCAGCGTGTTCGGGTCCAGCATATACCGGATGAAGTAGGAGGCGGCGATTGGTGTTTTCGCACCGCGGGGAATGCCCCACACCAGCGCCTTCGCGCCGGCCACCGGCGTCTGTCCCGCCGGACAGGGGAAGGGCGCCACGCCCAGCTCGTCGGTCATGTTGCTGCGGATTTCGTTAAAGTCCAGCGCGCGGGCGTCGGTCACGTCCATCATGGCGATCTTGCCGGTATAGAAATCATTGGCGGTCATGGTGATCGGTTCCACATTGTACACCTCGCGGGTGTCCACATAAAACTTCCACGCCTTTTCCAGGGCCGGGTCGCTCAGGTTGTTTTTAATGCTGGTCTTGTTCCCGGAAGTCACGAATTTCACAAAGTCCGTGCCGGCCGAAAGCATATACGATTCGGGTGCCACCGCGGTTCCGTAATATTTCGTGCCGTTCTGGGTTTTGGTAAAGGCTTTGGCCGCCTCCAGATAGGTGTCCCAGTTCCACTGCCCTTTCTGCCAAAGCTCAAACGGGGTTTCCCGCCCCGCCCGCTTGAACATGGTCTTGTTGTAGAGGATCACGTTCATGGTGGAGCTGGAGACGCTGTTTTTCACCGCCACGCCGTAATATTTCCCGTTCCAGGAACAGATGTCCATGATTTCCGTATCATACGCCGGGTCGTTTTCCAGGTCGAACGCGCCCACCGAAATATCCTGGAACAGGTTTTTGATGATGGAGGACGGCCACCAGTCCTGGGTGGAGCAGGCGATGTCCGGCGCGGAATTGCTGGCTACCAGCGTCGTCAGCCGGGAGGGGTAAAGGTCCCAGGTGGTCTGGATCACGTTGACGGTAACCCCTGTCTTCTCCTTGAAATCGGCAATCTGCTTTTTCATGGCGTCCGTCGGCGCCGACCAGTACAGCAGCCGGATGGTTTTATTCTTCTGGTCGGCCGGGAAGCTGGCCATGAAGTCGTATTCCGGCGTGACTACCTCCTGGGGAGCGGTAGTACCCCCCCCCCCCCCGGGGGTATCCTGGGTGGTGGTGCCCTGCGGGCGCAGAATGCCGCCGGTGGTGGTGCTCTGCACGTCGCCCGAGCCGGTGGTCTCCCCGGAAGAGCTGTCCTGCGTGGACGTGCCGTTCCCCTGCGTTTTGGAGGACCGGGCGGTGGTTGTCCCGCCGCTTTCCCCGGCGGAGCTTTCCGTCTGGACCCCTTCGCTGCAGGCCGTCAGACAGCACAGCAGCGCCGCCATCAGCAGGGCCGCCGCCCTGGCCGTAAAGGGATGTTCTCGCTTTTTCATCATTCAGCCTCCTTTTTTCTTGCTGTATTTATGTTGATGCATGACCTCTGACTACCCGACGATCCCCACCGTTTCAATGCTCTGGATAAACCGTTTCTGCAGGAACAGGTACATAAGCAGGATCGGCGCTATGAAGAGCAGGCAGCCCGCCATGAGGATCGTGCGGACCGTCGCGGTATCGGCCGATGCGGCGAAGCCGGAGGTCAGCTCAAGCCCCTTGCGTATCTGGGAAAGGGACACCGACAGCGGAAATTCTTCCACGAAAAACATGCTGGAAAGATAGATATCGTTCCAGTGCCACACGATGGAAAAGATCAGCACCGTGAGGGTGGCGATGCTGGAATTGGGCACGGCGATGGAGAAATACGCCCGCAGCGGGCCGGCGCCGTCAATCCACGCCGCTTCCTCCAGCTCCCGGGGAAGGTTCTGGAAAAACTGGCGGTAGATAAAGATGAACAGGCCCGACCGCAGCCCCACCCCGAGAAGGGACGGGATATAAAAGGTGAACGGCGTATCGATGAGATTGATCTTTATTTCCGTGCCGGTCAGGGAGGATATCCCCCGGATAATTCCCAGGAAATCCACATTGGTGAAGTTCAGGTACATCGGCACGATGATCGCCTGCGGGGGGACGATCACCGTCAGGATCACCAGGCCGAAGAGCAGCCCCCGGCCGCGGAAACGGAAACGCGCGAAGCCGTAGGCAATATACGAGCAGGTGAACACCTGCAGCAGCGCGCTGACCACGCCGACCCGCAGGGAAACGAGAAACGAATTCCCGTAATCCATCGCCGCCGCGGCCAGCCGGAAGTTTTCGAGCGTCAGGCTTTTGGGGATCCAGGCGATGCTGGGGTCCAGCAGCTGCTCCATCGGCTTGAAGGCGTTGGAGATCATATAAAACAGGGGAAACAGGATGATATAGCTGATCGAAAACAGCAGCAGCGCCCGGAACAGGGCGTACGCCCATCGGTTCAGCCGGCGCTTTTTGTTCAGCGCCTGCACGCCGCCGCGCAGGAGCCCCGCCGCCGAAGAGGATTTCGCCTTGAACATGATTGTCTTCACCGTTCCTTTCCCCGCCCTCTCGGTCAGCGCTCCCATTTTTTCAGGAGAAATCGCCGCAGCAGGACCAGCAGCACCGTAATCACAATCCCGACCAGCGCGAAATAGGCCCACAGCATCGCGGAGCTTTTGTCGTAATTCTGCTGCACCTGGATAAACGAATACGCCTGGTCCATCACCGGATTGTCCGCGTTGGTAAAAATATCGATGATGGTGTAAATAATCACCAGCAGCAGGATGTGGGAAAGCATCGGGAGGGTGATGAACCAGAAGTCCTCCCATGCGCTCGACCCCTCCACCCTGGACACCTCGTAAAGCGATACGGGAACCGACTGCAGGCCGGCCAGGAACAGGATGGTCTGCACGCCGCACTGCCAGATCAGGTTGAAGATCTTTTCTATGTAGGTGATCAGGGGCTGCGCGATGTTGCTCGGAAGGTTCGCCTTGCGCAGCACCTCCACAAAGTCGATCGAATTCATGATATAGCCGGACCCGCCCTCGCGCATCTGCTCCGCCACCACGTCCGAGTTGAAAATGTCCATCACCACGCCGGCGGCGATAATGACCGGCAGGAAAAAGACCGCGCGGGCGAGCAGCCGGCCGTGGAAGTTCTGGTTCAAAATCACGGCGAGGATCAGGCTGAGCACCACGGTGATGGGAAGCATGTAAACGAAGTTGATCAGCGACTCCTTCAGGTTGTCGACATAATTGGAGGCGACCCGGAACGCATAATAGAAATTATCCAGCCCGACAAAATCGGTCATCATCCCGTATTCCGTAATGGTCACCTGGCAGAAGGAATAATAGATGGACTGCCCCAGAGGGATCAGGAAAAACAGCACAAAGCCGATAATCCAGGGGAATACGAACAGGAACCCGTGCCGGTTCTGGCGCGCCGCCAGCGATTGGTAGCGCTTCCTCCGGACGCCCTCGCCTCTCCTCTTCATTCCGATCCCCCCTGCGCATATACGAAGCTTCCCGCGGCGACCGTCCCCAGCGGGGTCTCCGCCGCCGCCTCGGAGTAGTTGACCACCACGGACACGCCGTTGTCGAAATCGGTGCGGCGCACACCCTCCTGCAGGATGCTGTGCCCGGTAATCCGGCAGCCGTCGACGGCGGCGTAGAAGGCGCTGGTCTGTTCCGCCATCTCTTTGAGCATATCCCGGTTGTCGGCGTATACCGCCCCGCCCAGGCCGCTTTGCAGCGTATAGGCAAACCGGTCGTCGTATTCGGCGATCAGGCTGAAGGCCAGGGCGCTGCCGCTTTCCACCGATTTCAGGAACCGCTCCTGCCCGTCCGCCGCCAGGTTTACCGCCGGCAGCGAGATGGGCACCCGGCCGCGGAACACCATCTGGTAAAAAGGCACTTCCTCATCCAGCGCGTCGAAACGCGCCGAGGCGTCGGGAGAAAACAGGATATAATCCGCGGCGCACGCCGCATAGTCGTTGGGGGAGGAGAGCAGCAGCGTATGCCCCTCCCCGCGGAGGACGCCCAGAATATCCGCCACCTGTCCGCCCATCCCGCCGCGCAGCGCATAGGCGTTGTCCCGGTAATCCGAATACGCCATCCGCCCCAGGGTGTCCAGGCTCAAGCCTTCGATGTCCAGGCCGCCCGCTTTATCCAGCAGCTTGCGCGCCGCGCTCTCCAGCTCGCTGCGCTTAAGCAGGCCGTAATAATAGTGCTCCTCGCTGTAGCCCTGCGACACCGGAGAATACACGTACTGCCAGGCCGGCAGGCCGGTGATTTTCTGCGCGCTGTCTGCCTGCAGGCCGTAGCCCGAGCCGGAGCGGCGGTAGCGGATCAAATCGAAATCCACAAACAGGCCGACGCCCTTCTCCTCACAGAAAAGCTGCAGGGAAGCCAGCCCCTTCGCCCCTCCCAGCGCGCGGGGGAAGGCAAAGCCGCCGCCGATTTTTCCCGCGTCCAGCCCGGAGTCCCCATAGCCCAGCAGCCGGACGACCGGCGGCTCCCCGGCGATGTCCAGCACATCCTCCACGATCTCCCGGGCCTGTGAAAAGGTGGTGGCCGGGGTCAGCGTGTCGTAGGGGAACCCGAAAAAGGATTCCCGGCTCAGCACGCCTCCCATCAGCTCCAGAAAGAGCGACGGCGTTTCCCCCTGGGCGGGCAGCCCCATCGCGTCCTCCAGATAGGCGGCATACCGCCGCGCCATGCCGGCATAGCCCGCGTCGTCCGCCGACAGCGGATAGTAGCCGACCGACACATAATCGACGCCCACCCTGTCCTCGGCAAAATACGTGTACACGCTGTTGTCGCCCCATACGCCCTGCTGGTATACCGTGTCGCTTCCCCGCACCTGGAATTCGGCGCAGATGTTGGCATAGCCGGTTTCCTTGTTGCCGGCGGCGGCCTCTATGGTGGCGAACTCCGCCCCCTTTTCAATAATCCCCATCAGCGCCTGATCGCCCGCCACCGCGCCGAACACCGGCAGGCGGATAGGCTCGATGTTTTTCGGCGCCTGCGTGGTGGACTGCGCGTAGTCCATGCCGTATACGGTATCCCGGAAGAGGCGGGACGACCGCCGGGAGGTATCCGCCGTCATCAGCGCCCCGCTTCCCGACGGGACGAACAGGTAGCCGTTTTCCGTATCGTTGCGCACCGAGGCTATATACGGCAGCAGCTTAATACGGTGAACCCTGGCCCGTTCCTCCACAATCGCCGAAACCAGGAGGCGCACCTCAAAGCTGTCCTCCCTGAGACGGAACTGGAGGGGGACCGCGATCTCCAGCGCGTCAAAACAATAGGTGACCTGGAAGCCGTCCTCCAGCACCTCGCCGATCACCCGCCCGTTCATCAGGTCCGGGTTTCCCTCCAGCGTCTGTATGTTCTGGTTGGTTTGGTCGACGTATTCGATTTTGATCCCGGAATACAGTTCCACGCCGGCCACGCCCGTCTCGCCGCTGAAGTAATATTCATAGGGCGTGGAGCCCCAGATTGTCCCGGTCTGCTTATCCTGGACGAAAACGGATTTTACGCTGTCGTCCCACAGAAGGGAAAACCGGTCGTTTTCCGCCACCGTTCCGGAAACGGCGGAGGTCAGCTCCATGGTCTGGGGATACCGGGGGGCTTCCTCCTCCGGCTCCGGGCGGCACGCCGTCATGGAACCCAGGAGCAGGGCGGCGGCCAGGAACAACGCCATTCGCTTTTTCATCTGCTAAACCACACCTTTCCGGTTTTCCACCGCCCGCGTTATCTTCTGAACCGGAACGACGCTTCTTCAAACACCGTCACAAGAAAAGACGAAAAATCCTGGAACAGAATCAGCACCAGCAGGATCACAAAGCCCGCCAGCGCCATCCCCAGCACCGTAAAGATCAGCACCTTCACCGTTTTCCCGAAGGAATACTCGTGCACCGTCATCACGCCGAGAAACAGGAGAAGATAAAACCACAGGTCGGCAATCTGAAGGAATACGTCGATGATCGCCGATTCGCTCGGCACCAGCGCATAGGAAAGGAAAAACTGCAGCACCAGGGCCAGGAGCTTGGGAATCAGGGCGTAGCAGGCGACGCAGAAGATATGCCGGTACCGGCCCTTCCCCTCCTGCAGCGTGCTGACCGCCCCGTTGACCAGCGTGAACAGCAGGATCAGCCCCACCGTGGTCAGCAGCGTATAGGACGCGTCATAGGTATACAGGTTCACGTCAAAGTACATGAACCCGCCTTTCAGCACGCAGAAGACCGACAGGAGATAGTAAAGAAGCAGAAGCATACAGGCCAGGGGGACGGAGCCTTCCTCCTTCCAGCGGAGCCTCTGGAAGGCGTCGAAGGGATGCGTCATGCATCTCGCCATCGTCCTTGCCTTGGGGCTGCGGATCAGGACCACCTGTTTTTTGGAGGTATAAACCGCCAGGAACACGATCCCTCCCACCAGCGCGATAATCAGCAGAAATATCCAGAGGAAATTCGCCGTCAGGAATTCCAGGCGCACTTCCTGAAACGCCATGGAATACGTATTCCGGTCCCGGCCGATCTTGGCATAATCCATTGCCTGCGAATATTCGCCCTGCACATACAGGCCCTTGGCAATCCCGCTGTATGCCAGCGTGAAATTCCGGTCCAGGCGGATGATCTCCTCCCAGAGGGGGAGGGCCTGCTCGTATTCGCCTTCGTTGTTCAGCTTGACCGCCTGGGAAAGCAGGCGGCCGATCTCCGTGGGCTCGAACACCGTCAGGGTCTGCTTGTTCTTGTCCAGCACCACCAGATCCTCGCCCGCAGTATCCAGGGCGACCGGCTGGACAAAGGTTCCCGCCTGCGTCCCGTCGCCGAACCCGGCACCGAACACCGAGAGCGAATGGCAGCTTTCGTCATAGAGAAAGATTTTTCCATAAGTGCGGTCCAGCACGTAAATCAGCCCATTGTCATCCACCGTCAGGTCGGTGAACGCGGTGGAATAGTAATACCCCATCAGGTCGGCATAGCCATACCCGTCGCCAAAACGGAAGGAATCGGCGTTCACCGACCGGTAAAACGGGGTATAGGTGAGAATATTGTCCCCGCTCGGGCTCAGCCGGCGCACCTGCCCGGTATTGCTGTCCGTTTCGGCCGTCAGGCTGAAAAGCATATCCTCGCTGTCGATGCAGAGGTTGGTGAACTGGTAGGGAAGGGACTGCACGCGGGCCGCGCGCATCTCCTCGCTCGCGAACAGATTGGAAACCCACTTCGACAGGGAGCTTAAAAGGTTCGACTCCGCCAGATTGGCCCCGAAAAAGCCAAAAAAGCTGTTGTCCCGCGAGTAGACCAGCGCCCCGTAATAGGAACCGCGGCTGAGCACATAGGTGAATCCCTTCCTGTCCTTGACCACCGCCGTCGGGAGAAACTGAAAATCCTCCGGAATCAGCTCGCTGTCCGGCAGGCCCAGCACGCCGGTTACCTTCTGGTCCCGCCCGGCGATCAGCACCCGATGGTTTTCCGTATCCGCGATCAGGATCTGGTTGTCCTGCGTGACGAAAATCCCTTCGGCGGTCGGAAATTCCACCGGCTCCCCGTCGAGCGTAAAGGCGTCCAGACAGTCCTCCAGCCCGTATTCCGCGTTCAGGACCACCACGCGGCTGAGCGCGTTGTCCAGGATATATACGCAGCCGTCCGGCCCGGTCGCCACGTCGTTCGGCTCGTTGAAATCCCCAACCCCCAGCCCGGCCCCGTCAACCACCCGGCCGACCTGAAAGGCCGGGCGTATGTATGCCGGCGAACCGTCGTCCGCGCCCGGTATCAGGTTATAGCTTTCGTAGGGGTTGGCCTCCATCTGAGCCGCCGCAGCCGGCAGGGAGGCGGCCGCCGTCAGCAGCAGGGCCGCCAGCGCGGCCCTGCCTGCTGTGCGCCAATGCGTTTTCCGTTTCATCCTTTTCATTGGAAACCGTGCCTTTCCGCCCCGTCCCCGGCGCGCCGGCAAGGGGGGGCCGCAAAAGTGAGATCAGGCCGCCGCGCGGCCGCCGTGTTCCTTTCAGTCCTTGATGCCGGCGCTCCCCATGGTCTCCATCACGTGGGACTGGGAAACCAGATACACAATCACGGGTGGAATCATCAGCAGCACGGTCACCGCCATCGCACTGCCCGCGCGGGCAAGGCCGCCGCTCACCACTTGGGAAAGCACATAGGGAAGCGTTTTCATTTCCTCGCTGAAAATCGTGCCCGTCGGCTGAACCGACCACATATCCCGGAACGCAAACAGCGTCAGGGTCAGCCACGCGGGCTTCACCAGCGGCATCACGATGCGCAGGTAAATGGTGAAATGCCCGGCCCCGTCGATCCGCGCCGCCTCCAGCAAGGCCGCCGGCACGCTGTCGTCCATATACTGCTTCATCAGGAAAACGCCCATGGTGGACGGAAGATAGGGGAGGATATACACGAGGTAGGTATCGATCATCCGCGTCTGGGTAAACACCATGTACTGCGGCACCGCCAGCGTCGTGGCGTTATACAGCAGGGCGAACTGCACCACCCAGAAAATGATCCGCCGCCCCTTGAGGTCCGTTTTGGCGAGCACGTACGCCGCCATCGACGCCACCAGGATATGCAGCAGGGTGGTAACGGCCGCGACGAACACCGAGTTGAATACATAGCGGGAAATCGGCACCGACAGGCTGGAAAGCAGGCTGGGCAGCGCCGAATAATTGGCCAGCGTCGGCCGTCTCACCGTAAACAGCCGGGGAGGGAACAGCATCAGCTCCTCCAGCGGCTTGAAAGAGGTGGTAATGCAGTAAATCAGGGGCAGGATGGTAAACAGCCCCATCGCCGTCACCAGAAGGAAGAAAAACAGGTTCCCGCCCGTCGAGCGGGTGTACCGTTTGGTCTGCTTTACGTGAGCTTTCATGGCAACCTCCACCGTCCGCCGCAGCGGGTCTGGATGGGAAACAAGCGCCGGCCTGTCTTCTACCGGCCCGTCATATCCAGCAGCTTCCCGATCAGGATGCGGGAAACCGCCATCAGCAGGAACAGGAACACCGATATGGCGGCGGCATAGCCCATCTCAAACCGGGTGGTGCCTACGTCGCTCAAATGGGTGACGATGGTATGCGTACAGTAATTGGTGCTTGGCATCCCCGTGAGCGCCACCGCCACCGCCCCAACCGAAAAGGACGACTGAATCTGCATGACGCTGCCGAACAGCAGGATGTTTTTCATCGAGGGCAGGGTGATATACCACACCTCCTGCCAGCGGTTGGTGATCCCGTCGATCACCCCCGCCTCGTACATCTCCGTGTTCACGTTCTGCAGCCCGGCGATATTGGCCAGGAAGGACACGCCCATGCTCATCCACAGCTGCACCAGGATCACGATGCCCATGGCGTACGCCGTGTCTTTCAGCCACAGGATGGGGCTGGAGATCAGCCCCATGCTCAGCAGCAGGCTGTTGACATACCCGTAGCTGTCGCTGCTGAACATAATCTGCCAGATAAAGTACACATTGCCGGCCAGGGAAGGCGCAAAGAACAAAAAGGACAGCAGATTGCGGATGTGGGGATTGAACTCGTTGATGATCCACGCCAGAACAAACGACAGGATAAACCCGGCGGGTCCGGTGACAAACGCGAAAAGGATGGTGTTGCGCACCGCGATCAAAAACACGCTGTCCGTCAGGAACATCCGCAGGTAATTGTCCAGCCCCGCAAAGGAGGGGAGGTTGATCATGTCATAGGTGAAAAAGCTCAGCACCACAGAGGACAAGATCGGCAGCACGGTGAAAAGCAGGAACAGAATCAGGAAAGGCGCCAGCATCAGGTAAAGCGGGATTCGGGAATGGATCCCTTTCAGGCGGGAGCGCTTGTGCGCCGCCTGTCCCGCGGTCCTCGTTCCTGTCATACTCTGAACACCGGCCTTTCCCTTTTAATTGAGATGGTATTCATCCCGTTTGCGCTGAATTTCCTCATCGATAAACCGGCTCCACCGGATCAGCATCTCCCGGGGATTTTCTCCCAGGCTTACCGTATTCCAGAACGCCTGGTCAATCCCCCGGGATGTGTAATAGCTGCCGGGGACCTCGGGGATCTCCTCCGTGTTCTCCCACTGTTCCAGCATCTTCTCCAGGCCGTCCCCGCTCCAGGAATACCGGGAAAATGCCTCCACATTGGCGGTGGGATGGCGGGCGGAGATGCCCAGAACGGATTCCACTTCGCGGGAAAACTGCTCCTGCACCTCGGCGCTGGTCCACCATTTCAGGAATTCCCACGCCGCCTGCGGATTCTCCGTTTCCTTGAGCATGACCGCCCCGGTGCCGGTGGCGGCCGACGTGTTCCGTATGCTCCCGTCCTCCTGCTCAAAGCCCGGCAGGACATCCATGGCCCAGCGTCCGCTGATCTCCGGCGCGGCCACGCTCAGCAGCGAATACTGCGTATAGGAGGCGATGGCCAGCGGCATTTCCCCCATCCGGAACCGGGTGTAAAAATCGTAGGACTGCGGCAATTTGTATTTGGTATACAGGTCTGTCCAGAAACGGAACGCCTGCACCGCGGTAAGGCTGGTCAGGTCGGTGCCGTCCAGCCGTTCGTTGTACATCTGCCCGCCCATCTGCAGCAGCAGGGTGGGGAACAGGCTCTGCAGGCCGCCCGAATCTTCGGATACGCCGGCATAGGGGATCCCCGTCTGCATATTGTTGCGCTGGATAACCGTCACGCAGTAAAGGAACTCCTCCCATGTTTTGGGGACCGTCAGGCCGATCTCCTCAAACACGTCGGTACGGTAGAACAGCATGAAAAACTGCTGCGCGTCCGGCAGGGCATAGCAGCCGCCGTTAAACATATACGGCTCGCACGCCGAGGGCATATACCGCTCCGCCACCACCTGGTCGAAGTCCTCAAACGCGGTGAGGTCGTACAACACGCCCCGCATGGCCATATTGACCGGCTGCGCGCGCCCCAGCGTCAGCACGCAGTCCGGCGCCTTTCCGGAAATCAGGCCCTGCACCAGGGAGGCGTTGACGATCTGCAGGTTGACCGCCACCCCGGTTTGCGCCGTGAAGCTGTCCCGGATCATAAAATCCAGCACCTTGGACTGGTCCCGCCCCCAATAAAGCCAGACCGTCAGCTCCTCCTTGCCGGACAGCAAATCGTAATCCGCGGCAAAGGAGGAGAAAAAACGGGCGGCCGAATAGGCGATCCGCTCAAAAAAGCCCGCCATATGGGGGTCCACCTCCGCCTCCGGCGCGGTCAGCATGAACTGATCCAGGGCCAGCGGCATGTTTTTCATCTCGTTCAGCCAGGCGCAGAGGCTCCCGTAATTGCTGTAATAATCGCTTTTGTACATCTGGATTTTCCAGTAATACTGGAGCATCCGGTCCAGGGTGCCGGCCATATTGCGCACCACCGAAACACCGGAGCCTCCCCGCATCCCGGCGATCTTCTCCATTTCCACGGCGATTTGTTCCAGCCGGGCGGAATAGTCGGTCAGGGCTTCCTCCAGGCCGGGAATCTGCCGGAACAGGTCGTAATCCCGGTTGGCATCCGGCGTTTCCCCGATAATCATGGTCATTTTGCGGTACAGCGTGCCCAGCCCCTCCGTCACGGACTGAAGATCATAATAAATCTCCGCCATCGGCCCCATGCTCGCCGTCAGCGACAGGCTGTGCACGCCTTTTTCCAGGTAGATTCTATACGCCCGGCCGTCCGCGTCGGCGAAGGTCATAACCTTCCAGCCGGTGGCATAGGGGAACGCGATCTGCGCCGCTTCAGCAAACGGGATCTCTCCGTCCACGGCAAAGGAACGGTAGCTCTGCCCGTTCAGCAGGTAGGACTGCAGATATTTGAAGGACAGGGTGTAAAACCCGCTCTCGGGCACTTCCACCTGCCAGACGAGGGTGTCCCCCGTGGTCTGCCAGTTTGTCGCCCCTATGTAATTCAGCCGGCTCCGCTGCGGGTCGCTGGGCGAAGCATGGGGGCTGGACTGGTCTGTCAGCGGGATCAGGGAATCGGACGACTTGAAGTCCGCCTTTTCCCCCTGGATGTCGAGCTGCACACCGGTATAGTCCGCCGCCCCCTCATGGTTTTTCAGGTATTCCTCGTACGCCGGCGTATCCCGCCGCGGGCAGAGCACAATCGCCTCCAGGGACACCGCTTCGTTCAGCAGCTTCACCGTAAGCCGGTTGACCCCCTTTTGCAGATAGAACTGCAGCGGCTCCGAAAGCACGTCGTTCGGGTCGGTCAGCCATCCGTCCGACCAGAGGAACGCCTCCGTCTGCACGGGGGTAAACTCGTTGCCCTGCGCATCCGTCCGGCTGTCCCCGTCGTTCCGCCACCAGCGCGGGAGGGAAAGGGCGGCCGCTTCGGCAAACGGATACGCGCCGTCGATCTGAACGCCCAGCTCTATGTCCGCCCCCGTCCCCTCCAGGGGACAATACCGGAGCGCAATCTGGTACAGGCCGGCCTCCGGCACGGCAACCGTCCAGTCCACCTCACCGCCGCCGGTCCAATTCAGCCGCTCGCCGCCCTCCGCGGCGACCCTTTCCAGCTCGGCCCCTCTGGCCGCGGTATATTCCGCCGCCGGAACCGTCACCTGTTCGGCCGCCGCCGGCGCCTCCGCATGGGAGGCGAGATATTCCGGATATCCGGGATATCCGGAATTTTCAACCGCCCGCTCCGCATCCGCCGATGCCGTGTATTGTGGTCCCCCGGCCGGCGTTTCTCCCGCGTCTCCCGTCTCTTCCGCCGTGGAGCTCCACGGGACCGATGCCGTCAGCAGCAGACACGCCGCCGCTATGGCCGCCGCGCGTTGGCGCATGCGAATCGCCTCCTTTGGCTTGAGTCCGAAATGCCTTATCCGATGGTTACGCCTCTTTCCGCCGGGTTCCCGGCCGTGCGTTGTATTTTACATTATTCATTTTCCCATTTACATTTTTACCGTTTATTTGCTGAATTCTATTATAATTGTATTTCTCCATTTGTCAATATGGTTTTTGAAAATATCGCGATTTTATCCGTCTTATTATATAAAATATAGAATTTCTTTCTCCTATTTTAATGGTTAAATATTTATCAATTCGCATTTCGGCATAATTATGTAACTTTACATTAAAAAATGTAAGGTTACATAATCATCTTCTCAAATTCCTTCCGCAGCGGAGGGGGCTCTCCGGCGGTTCACACCTATTTGTTGCTTTTTACGAATTGACAAATGCACCATTTTAGGATACATTGAAGGTAATTCCATCAGCAAACCTCAAGATGAGGAGATAATAGCATGAGAACCAAGCCTACACAGGCCATGATCGCCCGGGAGCTCAACCTGTCCCGGAACACGGTCTCCAAAGTCCTGAATAATATCCCGGGCATCACCGAAGCCACCCGGAAACGCGTGCTGGATAAAGCGGCGGAGCTGAATTACCGGCACAACACCGCCGTCGTCCCCCACTCGCCGCAGCCGCCGGCCCTCGGCTGCCTGAATTATGATATTGTCTTTTTATGCCACGCCCATTCGTTCGCCGGGTCCTTCTGGCCGGAAATCATCAAAAGCATGGAACGGTACCTGGAACAGTATTTCTGCACCATCCGTTTTGTCGTGGTGCTTCCCGAGCACGAGCGCGGCCTTTCCTTTCCCCTCACGCTGACGCACAACCAGCCGGACGGCATCGTTGTCGCCGGGCTGTTCGACCAAAACTATTACCGGCATGTGGCCGGGCTCAACCTGCCTTTGGTGTCCTACGACACGGCTCCCTCGCTTTTTCATAATAACATGATCTGCGATGTGGTGATGGTGGAGAACACCTCCGCCACCTACCGGCTGACACGGCATATGCTGGAAAAAGGCCACCGCCGCATCGCCTTCGCCGGCGACCGGGACTCCTGCCAGAGCTTCTTTGAACGCTGGCAGGGGTATCACCAGGCCATGCAGGAAGCCGCGGGCGACGGCGCGGAGGAGCTGCTGCTGGATTTTTCCGGCACCGCGGAATATTACACCGTGTCGGATTTTTACCGCCAGCTGTCCGGTGTGTCCGACCTTCCCACCGCCTTTGTGTGCGGGAACGACTCCATCGCCCGCTCCGCATACACGCTCTGCACCCCGCCTTTCCAGCTGTATTCCACGCTGGATGTCTGCGGCTTTGACAACACCAAAGCCTTTATTTCCTCTATCCCGCACTGTTCCACCGTCGAATTCCCCCTGGACGAGGTGGGGCAGGCGCTGGCCGAGAGCATCCTGTGGCGGATCAAGAATCCCAACCACGCCTTCCGCAGCATCCGCATTGCCTCCAGCCCAATCCTGAAGTGAAGCCCTTAACAAAAATCCATGGGACTTTTCCAGCGAAAAGCCCCGTGGATTTTATTCGTCTGCGGATACCACCGTGACGGGGATATCCAGAAGATCGGCAAAAAACCGCAGCTGCTCAACCGCCGCCCCGTATACCAGGATGCTGTGATGGGTGGCGCCCGCCTCGCTGAGCCGTTCGAGGAAGCGTTCCAGGGGAACCTGAGGCTTCATCCATCCCCGCACGTTGCCGACAAACCGGTCGTCCCCCTCCGGCTCCTCCATGTCCACCGGCGCGGCCAGCAGGCGGAAGCCCCGCTCGTCCCGGAAAATATTGACGAAAACCGCACTGCCCGCCCGGTAGCAGCCGTACCCGACCACGGGGTCTCCCGCTTCCCCAAAGACAAAAGGCATCGCCTTCAGCTCCGGCCTTCCGGCCAGCAGGCCGTAGTTCATCTCTCCCATATGGCTGAGCAGCAGGCGGCCGCCCTGCCAGTCGGGGCAAAAGATCTCCACAAAGGCGGCCGTTTCAAAGCCGGCGATCAACGCGCCGGCAAACGCCGCCGTCAGCACGTCCCCTTCGCCGGCGTAGCCCAGCCCCCGTTCCATCGCCTTGCAGGCTTCCATAAAGGGCATAACCGCCAGCCCCGTCTCCGGGCCCACGGCACGGAAATTGACGGTAAACGCGTTCAGCCGTTCCTTTTCCAGCCACCGGCGGAGGGTCAGGCAGCTTTTCGCCGTCTGCTCGTGCACCTCCGGCGCAAACTCCTGCAGGCAAACGCCCCGTTCCCGGTCCAGCGCCATCTCCTTTTGGACGGCCTGCGCCGGGATGGCGTCGCGCAGCGCGCAGAGTTCCTCCTTGCTCGCCCGCACGACTGTTACTCCAAAACGGTCGCGCAGCTCTTCCTCCGGCACCAGGAAATCGCCCATCCCCTCAAAGCTGCCGCCGACGGAGCCCACCCGGGAGCCGGCAAGCGCCGCCGCGCCGGCGGCCGCCCGCACAAAGCCCACGGTGCGGTCCAGCACGTCCGACTCCTTCCAATGCCCCGCCGCGACGGCAAAGGCCTTTCCGCTGCGCTTGAGCATACTGCACAGATCCATCACGCCGTGTATCCCATGGCAGTACATGATTTCCCCCGGGTCCTGATCCGGGCCGAACGCCGGGGTTTCCGTGGTATCCAGCACAACAACGGGCAGCGGGGTGCCGCTGAGCACCCGCTCCGATTCCAGCGACGGCGAATACGCCATATGCAGCGTCACGACCGCCGCCGCCCCCGCCGCCTCATACCGGGCGACCTCGCGGGCGAATTCCTCTTCCAGCCGGCAGAAGGGCGACCGCAGCACAATAAGCCCGCGTTCTTCCAGCAGGTGCGCCATGCGCTCGTAGAACGCTTCCAGCCGGGGGCGCAGCTCCGGATTGCTTTGGTCATACAGCGCGATATACAGCGGCAAAAAGCCGACAGTAATGGGTTTCATCGTTATACTCCTTTCCCTATTGACGCACGCCGCCTCATATGCCCAGCACGCGGGCGGCGTTGCCGTAAAAAATGTCGCGGATATTCTCCCTGGACAAGCCCAGCCGCTGCGCGCAGCGCTTGAACGCCCGCAGCTCCTCGTACATGAACAGCGTCATCCGGTCCGCGTCCTCTGTCTCCCGCATATGGGGGTCCTCCGACACGTCGCCGTACAGCCCGCGGGGAACCACGTTGTAATACACGCCGTTTTCCGTCACCCGGTACATCCGCATTTTGGTGATCGGCATGTCCGAGCCGAACAGAAGCCGTTCCGGCCCGACCGCCCGGATGCAGGCGGCCATCGCCTCGTCCAGCGTGTTGGCGGAAAAATCAAACACCATGTTTTTGCTGCGGCCCAGGATTTCAAACGCGTCCCCCAGGTCCTCCGGCGCGTAAGCACGCCCGATATGGGCGACAATCAGGCGGATGTGCGGATACCGTTCCTCAATCTCCATAAGCTGCGCCAGATTGAGCGGGTCCCGCAGCCGGGCCGGACGGGAAATATGCAGCATCACCACCCCGCCGCATTCCTCCATCACCTCCAGATGCTCCCGCGGCAGGAAATCGCTGATCCGGATTTCCCTCTCCGGGATATAGGACGGCGAATTGTTCTGGTATGGCTTTATCCCACAGTACCCCTGCGCCAACGCCTGCCGGAGCGTTTCCGGCGGCGTGTCGTACCGGGTGCAGTAAAGGACGGGGAGGGAGCAGCGCCGGGCACAGTCCAGCGCATAGGCGTTGGTTTTGTCCAGAATCGCGGTGGGGTAGCCCATCAGCAGCGGCCGCACCGCTTTGCCCGGGAACATCTGCTCATAAGAGAGCAGCAGGTCCCGGATGGTGCATGACGACGCCACCATAAGCGGCCACCGGACACAGGCGCGGTTTTCCTCTTCTCCGCTGCGCAGGGTGCCTTCCTCCCACACATGGGTATGCGCGTCGATCAGCCTGTCCGGTAAAAAATCCGCCAGCTCCTGTTCATATACCTGCCGGTCATAGGCTGTCCGTGTTATCCCTTCCATACGCCGCCTCCGTCCAAATTCGGGATGCACCCCGTTCTCATTTATCATTATACCGCTGTTTTTAAATAAATCAATCATTATTTTTGAACGAATCGTTCTTTTTTGCATTCGGCTCCGTCATATCCTCCAATCCCGCGGCGCCTCCTGGGCGGCGGGCTTCGGCGCATCCGGTCCGGCCGCCCCTCCCGGTGTTCTGAGATTTGTGGGGCCTGAGGCTTCCGACGCCCCTATGCCCCTTCACCCTTTTACCCTTTTACCCTCTTAACCTTTTAACCTTCTACCCATATACTCTTGCACTCGTGTATCCCTGTATCCCCCTGCATCCCCCTGCGCCCTCTGTCCTTTCTGTCCCCTTGTATCCCTGTGTCCTTGTGTCCTTGTCCCCTTGTCCCCTTGTGCCCGGTTCTCCCCGGAGCTTCCCGCCAGGACAGAGCCGGGCGGCACCGTACCGCTCCGCCGGAGCGCCGGCGGCCGGGCCGGCGTCCTCGCCGCGCAGGGGCCCAGAGACCCGGGAGCTCCGCCGGCCGGGCTATTTCTTCCGGGCGGCGGACCCGGCCGCCTGCGCCGCAGCCGTACGCGGGGCCGGAAAAGCCCGCCGCCGAAGGGAACACCATGGGGAATATAAGTAAACAGCCGCCGACGTAACCGGCGGCTTTGTCCGCATTTCCGGAAAGGCGGCAGGAAAGGAAGCGGCCGTCAAGGCTGAAAGGAACGGGCCTGCGCCCGCTCTTGCCTGCCGCCGGCCGGCCCGCCGAATGATCAAAGCGGTCATCCCATACCGTGCTTGTCCGCCGTCAAAGCCAATGCGGGGCCGTTCGTCCACGAAAATGAAAATGGGCGGGAAGCCGCTTTCGGGCTTTCCCGCCTTAATAACCCACCGGCAAAGACATTGAGACTGTCACGGCGGCGCTGTAAGCGTCGTTTATCCTGCCGTTGACCGCCCCGACCGGCTTTGCTGTTTCATTAATCAACTAAATTTAACGTCCCTGATCAAAAGAATTTTCTATTTCAAAGTCTTCAGACTTGAAATTGCTGTAATATCGTCCTTTTACTGCCGTAAATTTAAGAACACAATAATCGGGGTCTGTCACGCCCCCGCTATAATACCTTTCATCTCCTTCCCGCCAGATTCTTTCTTTCGCTTCAGGGGTTTCGAATACTTCCACATTTCCAATTAAGCTAACCCCTCTAAAAAATCGTTTATCAATAAAATACAGACTGGCTTTGCTATTGCTTTTGAAACACCTGACTTTGTTTGATGATGTATTTGTTGATAGCCATATTTCCTTAATGCCCTTTCTTTCTCTGGGCTTTAACATGGCTTTTGTAACCGGATAACCACGATCGTCGACATAGCTGATAAAACTTGTTCCTGCTTTATCGATCATTTTCCCAATGGTTTCCTCTGGGTCTCTCATCCTTCTTATCTCCTCTCCAAATCCCTGCTTATCGCTCGGTTTTTTCCTTATACCGATTCCCGTTTCCGCTTTTTCCGGCTGAGGATATACGCGACCACGAGCGCCGCCGCCGCCACGGTGAAAATCACCGCCGCCAATGTGACCCAGCGATAGCTCACGGCCAGCAGGTACCCCATGCGGGAATCCATGGTCAGGAGGCGTTCCCCCGACACCTGGACCTGCATACACAGGGCCGTAATATCCAGAACCGCCGCCAGCGCGGCACAAACGATGGTAAGGATAAGGAAAATACGCTTTGCCGTTTTCACGGGGATAACCTTCCTTTCTTGCTCAAACCCGGCCGTTTTCAGCCTTTTTCTTCTTTGCGCGGAGGAAAAGGAGGACATACGCCGTCAGCAGGACGAGGGCAGCGGCGGCGCACACAATCCAGAGCAGAACCTGCGCGCTGTACCAGGGCCTTTCCACCACCGCCGTGTAAACCGACTGGTTCCCGGCGGCGTCGGTAGCCAGCAGCTCCAGCCGGTTCTTCCCCACGGACAACGGGCAGCGGATGCTGAAATACCCGTTGCGGGTCGCTACCGGCTCGCCGTTGAGCGTGAGGACAGCTCCTCCCTCGGTGTGCCCCTCCAGATCGACGTGGCCTTCCGAAGTGGACTGCCCGTTGAGGTCCCGGAGAATGGAAAGCTGCGGTGCCGTCACGTCCACATGCAGATCCTTGCCGAAGCTGCGGATATTCCCCGCCGCATCCGCCACGTAGAAGGACAGGCGGTTGTCCCCCTCGTCCATGTCCACCCGATAGGCGCCCGCCTGGGCGCTGTCCTCCACCAGCATCTCCCCATTGAGGGCGGCGCTGACCGTATAGCTTCCGGCGAACGCCACCTGGACATAGACGGTCCGGGAGTTTACCGCCTCTTCCTCCGGGAAGGTCACCGACACCCCGTCAAAATCGCCGCGGGTCACCTCCTGCCGCACAAAGTCGCCGGTATTGCCCCAGCGGCAGGCCGCAACCGTGGCCTCCATCGATTCGACGGAGGCGGGGAACTCCCCAAACCACTGGGTTTCCCCCTTTTCCACCCGCTCCTCGGTGAGCAGCTCGCCGGTGGAACGGTCATACACCTGAATGCGGTACTCGGAGGCGTCCTCATTCTCCTGCCAGGAAAGCCACAGCTCCTCGTCCAGCATTCGGGCCCGCACGCCGTCCAGCTTCGGCAGCGCGTCCTCCTGCCGCCAGGAAACCGTCCCGTCCCAGTACCTGCAGGCGAAAATGTTCCCGCTGCCCACGGCCTTCAGATACAGATAATAGTCGCCCGACTCCAGCCCGGACAAGGAAAATTCGCATTCCCCGGCGGCTTCCCCCCGTACGGAGCTCAGGCGCTTCCCGCCGTAATTGACCGGGTCCGGCGCCGCCCAGATCTCCAGCCGCAGATTTTCCTCGCTGTCCCGGATGTCCCAGGACGCCACGCCTTTCTCCCCCGTTGTCCGGACGGTGAACGAGGCGATGTCCATGCGTCCGGGCATCACGCCGGCATCCAGCGTCACCGTCCCCAGCCCTTCTCCGGTGACGGCCACCTTCCAGGTTCCCTGCTCCGCCGTGGCGAACCAGAACATCCGCTCGCCTTCTCCGGCCTCGGCCTGGGGCATATTGTCCAGGCCGTAGCTTTTGCCGCTGGGGGATGTGATGGCCACATCCGCCTGCCGGTCGCTGTTTTCCCACCGGATGGAGAAAACGTAGTTTTCCTTCGGCTCGTTCAGCCGGAACTCGTATTCCCCCGTTTTGGCGGACACCGCCGGCGTCAGCAGGAGCAGAAAAGCCGCCGCCAGGAAAAGGCAGGCCGCGGCCCGGACGGCCCGCGTTTTCGGCCGGCGGACGCCTCTATGTGCAGTCCTCACGTTTGTCTCCCCTTTTCTCAGAAGGTATCTTCGTAATGGAACTTATCCCACAACATGAGCCCCTCGCTGTCGTACCAGGCACGGGCCCAGTCGTCGTTGCAATACACCTTGACGGCGATGGTGGTTCCGGAGGAGGTGCCCACGTCGGCGGTAAACTCAATGCCGATTCTCTGGTTGTCCCAGTTCACATTGGCCCAGCTGCACCGCAGATGCCCCTTGCCGCCCAGGCCGATCAGCGCCGACACGCCGTCCTGGTTCTGGCCGGCCCAGCACACCGACACCTCGGCCTCCAGATCCCCGCCGACATCGATGCCCGCGCAGGAAAGCTCCGCCCCGACGCCGGCCTTGACCAGGAATTTTTTGGTGCTGATCCCGATTTCCGCCGACGCGATTTTCTGCTGCAGCAGCTCAAGATCCGCGCTCAGATCCAGCGACAGGTCGCTGAAGTTCAGCAGCACCTGGGCGTCCGCAATTTTGCCCAGCTCGCCCCAGCGGGTGATGCTGCGGGCCGCGCCGGTCTCCTTCCAGCCCAGCATCTTGAAGACGTTGATGTCCGCCTCGGCCAGCACCTTCAGGGTCACATCCTTTTTAGCCACGGTGTCATCCGAAATGAAAAGGCCGCTGGCCCCGGCCATTCCGCCGCCGGCTTTGGTCAGGTTGAACACCTTGAAGATCGGGATTCCCGGATCCAGCGAGGCGGCTACCTCCAGGCTGTCGGGATACCAGAAATAGGAGCCGACCGCCACGTCGAGCGTGCTGTCGGACTGCTTGTTTCCCTTGATTACCTGTATGCCGGGCATGAGAATGCTTACGTCAAAGCTCCAATATTCGTAATCGGGGTCCAGAGAATTGATCTTCAGCCCCAGCTCTTTGACCGGGAACAGGAAGAACTTTTTGTTATCCGGCAGGGTAAGGCTCACCTCGCCCCCAAAGCGCACGTCCGACGCCCCGAGCGCCACCGAGAGGGATCCGCTCAGGGGGAAAAACCGGTCCCACTTGCCGCCCAGGGTTTTCACCAGCGCCTCCCGGTCCTTTTTGCTCCCGGTGACGCCGCCGGTCAGGGCCGTGACCAGATTGTCCTCGATTGCGCCGAAATCCAGCATTTCGGCATCCAATTGCAGCCGGTCGGCGTACAGCGTGACCTTGGCGGCCGAAACCTCCGTAAAGCCCGGGAATTCGAAGGAATAATCCCGCAGCTCGTCGCTCAGCGCCTGTCCCGCCCCGCCGGCGCCGAAATCGGTGTCGGATTCGCCGACGTCCATGGAGAACGGGCCGTTGCGCACAACCAGATCCTGCCCCTGGAAAATATTCTCCGCAAAGGTGCGGCCCACCATGTTCTGCAGGGAGTTGCCGCCCTCCGCCGTCCTTACCGCCTGCGAATAGCTCGCATAAAGCTTGCCGTCGCCTTCCACCGAGCCGTTCGTCCCCAGGTATACCGCCTTCTGCCCCGCCTTGGACAGGTCGTCGTCCGCCAGCTGGCTGCCGGGCGTGATGGTCAGCTCGGAGGTGCTGTACAGGAAGCCGTTGACGCTCACGTTCCCCGTGGCGGTCAGCTGCGTGCGGCTGCCGCTCTCACTGGTCACGCCGATGTTGTCGGCCATGATGAACAGGTTGCCCATCTGCACGGTGGATACCGTGCCGGCGCGGAATACGCGGAACCCCTTATACAGCGCAACCGTCCGGCCGTCCGGCAGGCTGGCTTTCACGGTATACACCCCGGCCGGGAGGTCCCCGCGCAGCTTTCCGGTCAGCTCGCCTGCATTTTTCACCTTCACATTGGTCAGCGCGACGTTCCCCACGCTGACCGCCATCCCTTTCTGGAAGCCGGAGCCGCGCACGGTGACGGTCATGCCGCCGCTGATGTCGGCCTGCGCGGCGCTGCCGGGCGTCAGCGCGTAGACGGCCAGATCGCCGTCCGACACAGGATAGATCGCCGTATCCTGCTCCTCGTCCGGCACGTCCTCCCCGGAAATCCGATACGCCTTCACATCGTCCGCCGCATACGCGGGGATCCCCACCGTCAGGCTCCGGGGGTCGGTGTCCGGGTTGTCCGTGATGGTGTATTCGAAGCAGTAATTGTTGACGATGTACTGCTGAAGCACCCGGTAAATATCCGCCAGCTCGGTCGAGGATTCCGCCGCCATATATTTGCCCCCGGTGCTCTGGGCGATGCCGCGCAGATACGAGCCGTTCACGTCCCCCAGGCCGACGGCATAAACGGCGACCCCCTGCTGCTTGGCGAGCTGGAGCACCTTCTGCATTTCCTCTTCGCTGTTGTTGTCCTGCCCGTCCGTAAGCAGGATGATGGCCCGCGTCCCCCCGGCGCCGTCCAGCTCGTCCAGCGCCGTGCGGAGGGCGCCGGATATGTTTGTGCCGCCGCCGGCCCGCAGGCCGCGGATCCCGCTGACCAGCGTGGCCGATGAATCGGTCAGGGGAACGGCGACCGAGGCGGAATCGGCGTAGGGGATCACCGCCATGCGCTGCGTCTCCCGGTCCAGATTCTCGGCGCAGGCTTCTGCCGCCAGCATGGCGTTCCGGAGGGGCGAGCCCTCCATGCTGCCGCTCTGGTCCAGCACCAGCGCAATGGAAACCTGCGCCGCCTCCTCATCCCGGATCAGCGCAAAATCCTTGATCTGGTACTGCGTATCGTACAATTCGAAATCCGCCTTGCCGAATCCCTCCGCCGCGCCGAAGATCTTATCCTTCTCCCCGCTGACATTCACATAGGCGCGCACCACCGGATACCGTTCGGTGTCGATCTTGCCGATCAGGACGGTCAGCCGGTCGTACTTCAGGGTGGACACCACGAAATCCGCCATGGTCCCGTTGACCGTTTCCCCCGAGGAGGAAACGACATCCTGGCTTTGGGCCCGCACCAGCCGCTGAACCGCGGCGGTAAGCGCCGGGTCGCTCTCTCCCGTCTCCATGGTGTTGTACGCCCCGACCACCTCCTGCAGGGGCTCGAGAATCGGGGAATCCTGCCGCAGCGTGCCGGCGTTGTCCACCACCTTCCAGATATACTCCTTGGCCCTGTCCCGCTCGTCCGTCGCCAGATACAGCTTGGCGATCTGGAGATCCAGCAGCCCGCTCTTGTCCCCGCTCAGCGGCTTTTTGGCGAGAAGGTAGTTCACCGCCCGGGTAATATCCAGCTGGGAAGCCTGCCTGCGCAGGTCCTCCGCCTCATTCATCAGCTGGTCGTATTGCTCCTGCTGAGAGGGAAGCTCGGTATTCAGCCCATCCGCCTGCGCCTCCTTCTCCTCCGCCTGCTTCAGGAGCTTCTGCGCCTCGTCGTCCAGCGACGGGTCGCCGCTGCTCTGGCCGTTCTTCACCTGCTGCGCGATGAGGTCGGTATACACCACCAGATTGCTTTCGCTGCCGTTCAGGCCGACCAGCCTCTGGGCCAGCGGGCGCGCCTGCTCATACCGGTCCTGCCTCGTATAATATTTGATCGCCACCAGCAAAACGTCCTCGTCGTCGGGGTAAAGGGCCAGCAGCTCCTCCACCGTCTCGGCGTCCAGCTCGCTGAGGTCGTTGAGGGTCATCGCCTTATCCAGGCGGTACAGCTCCTCGTTTTTCTCCTCCATGGCCTCGGCGGCGCCCCGGTGGTCGCAGATTTCGCGCACCAGCTGCGCCATCCGTTCCCGGCGCTCCTCCTCGGTCATGGCCGCAGGAGCGGCCTCCGCCTCACCGGCGAGGGGCAAGTCCGCCGCCCCTCCCGCCGGCTCCCCGGTTTCGGGGTCGATCGAAAGGCCGAGGACCCCGGCGGAAAGGGCGCGCACCTCCCGGATCCGATCGGCCGTGACGGCGTCCAGCCCGCCCTGCTCAAGGAGCCGGTCCGCTTCAAAATAGGCGGACAGGTACTCTCCCTCGATCGCGTCCGCCAGCAGCGTGATGACCGCGCCGTCCTCCTGCGGGCAGAGCGACGCCTTCTCCCGGGCGGCCTCCCCATGCCCGTCCAAAAGATACCGGTAGGCAAAGTCCAGATTCAGCCGCCGGGAACCCCCGCCGGTTAAGGACAGGACGGCGCCGGTGCCGGCGCACAGCATCCCCGCAGCCACCACGGCCAGCAGGCACCAGTGCCCCGCGCCGCGCGCAATGTGCATCAGCCGGTGGCCCAGAATATCCGCTGCCAAAAACGCGGCGAACAGGAGGCACAGCACCACCAGCGGCAGTAAGGGCAGCCCGCTCATGAGGTCGCGCCCGGCCAGCGCCAGGCAGACCGCGGGCAGAACCGCCGCGGCGCCCGCCGCAGCGGGCCCCGCCAAAGCCCTCCTTCTCCTTCCCGGGGCCGGGCTGTTCGCCGCAGGGGCCGTCGCCCCAGTCTCCGGGCCCGCCGGCAGCACCTGCCCGCAGTGCGGGCAGACATTGCCGGAGGGCACCTCCCCTCCGCATCGAAAACAAGTCACGATCTTCACTCCTCATCCAGCCTGGAAAGCGTATCCGCCGCATTCCGCGGACAGCTTCCTTTTCCGGGCTTCCCCGCGCTTCCCCGCTTGCGTCCTCTTCCGGAGGCAGAACCCGCCGCCTCCAAGTTACAGTATAGCAGACGGCCCGACAAAATCAATGCCGGACGAGCATTTTTATCCGCCGTTTCCGCAACCCGCCCGGGCAGGGATGGGATAGGGGCGGGGGAGCACGGAAAACGGAAAGGGAAGGGGGGAGGAAAAGGGGGAAAAAGAAGAGGGAAGGAAGACTGTGGCTGGCAGCCGAGTGTTCCGTCAACCTGCATCGCATACGTTGCGCGCCGCCCGTGAGGCAGGGCTGCGCAAACAAAAAACACCCGCGGCTGTCCAAACCCGGATAGGTTAGACGCCGGCAGGTGTTTTCCTCAGCGGCTGCATTCGTACAAAAACATTTCCGCCTCGTTTGTTCGGGCGATCTCTTTCGTAAAGGAGGAATATACCGCAACGTTTGTAAACCCGATTTCATGCAGGAGCGCTTCCATCTCGCCCAGCTCATACAGATGGGTTTGAAAATCCATTTCCTCCTGCCGCAGAAGGGTGTCCCCGTCATACAACGCATAACGGGACGGGCTGTACTGCGTATGGGTCGCTTCCTCATAATGGCTTTTCGACTTGAGAACCAATCGATATTTTTCCCTGGTTTCAACCGCTATTCTCTCCGTGTATTCCTCGCTGTCGGGACAACGGCATGCCACTGTATCGACAGCAAAGACGAATTTCCCCTCCTTTTTCAGAAGCGATTTCATTTTGGCCAGCATGCTTCCGCAGGATACCGGGTCCGTAAATAAGGATACCGAACCGGACGGGATAAAAATGTAATCAAAGCGTTCGGATGGCGCGTACTCCTCGATGCCGCTGTGTACCACGGCCGCATCCGGCGCTTTTTTCAGAAGCTGATCGAGCATTTCCGCCGATCGATCGACGCCTTTGATCGTAAACCCTTTTTCCAGGAACGGCACGAAAAACCGGCCGCTTCCGCATAAGGGCTCCAGAATCGACATCCCCTTTTTCGCGTAGGACAGATAAAAGTCCAATTCCTCCTGCGGCGCCTCTTTGTGCAGAATTTCGTACATCTCCGTACACAGGCTGCCATAGTAATTGGCCATGGTTTTTTCCATCGCGTTCCGCCTCCTCTCATCGCCGCCGCTAACGGCCGGCTACTTCCGGCAACGTCCCGGCAGGCATCCGTGCTCGCCGCTTCTGCTCCTCAGCGCATCCATATAACGGAGCAAAGGAAAAACACTGTACGGCATTGCCTTCCATGCAATGCCGTACAGTGCAACGGCGAATTTTCCCGCCTACGGGCCATCGTCTGTGTTGTGAAACCCCCAAAGCAAAAAACGCATAAAACCCCTTGCGGCCATTTCCGCGGATACAGCCGCTTTCCCGTCAAAAGGCTATGGCAAAAATCCTCAGCGTATACTCGGTGTTTCGCTTGACGGGGTTTTCCTCCCTCAGCCCGCGAAAAGGTGGCGGCAAGCCGGAGCGCTGCGAAGTACGTCGCGTTTTTCAAAACGCGGCAACATGCGGCAACGGCGCAGCGCGGCCTTTTTGGAAAAGGAGACGCGGCGGAATGCGTGCGCCGGTGACTCTAAAAAAAGTCGCCGTAAGCGATCTGCGGCTTGCGGCGACGTGTCTAAGGACTATAAAAAAATATCTTGGACGGTTTAGCTGTTGGAGTTGAACCTTCGCGATAAAGGTTAAAACTATTTTTTGTAATAATCTGATTTTGATATCGAGTAAATAATAGAATCAAATATTTCACCGTCATACCTTTTATAACCGCTTTTAATCGTTCCTTCATATACGAATCCGCTTTTCTCAAGAACTAATTTTGAACCTATATTGGGGGGTGTTGTAAAAGCAGATAATAAATCAACATTTAAATCTTTAAATGCATATCTTACAATACATTTAACGGCTTCCGTCATATATCCGTTATTCCAATAGTTCTCGTTCAAAAGATAATTTATCATCTTTGCATAATATTTGCCCCTGTTATTATCTGGGCATATTTTGATAAAGCCGATCGCTTTCCCGCTTTCCTTCAAAAAAATGGCGAATATACGAATATACCGTCAGTTTCAATATATGATTTCAGAATATCCAATGAGTCTCCTCTGCAGGTCGAAGGTTTCCAACCACCGGCAATACAGGATGGATTGTGTATAAGTTCATGAAAATCATCTATATTTTCAATACTCCACCGTCTTAATAATAATCTTTCGGTGTCTAAAATCTTAATACTGCCACCCCCATATCATACAAATGGTTTCCACCACTATTATAGCAGGCAAAACAAAAATCCGCAACTTTCGTTGCGACTTTTTGTTTTGTGAGAACCACATGAAGAAGATTTTTCGGCATTTTGGTGGTGGAGTTGAACCCTCGCGTCTATATAAGACACCGGTGAAGAAAAAACTGGATTAAAATAAACAAGCGCTTTTAGAGGCAAATTCAAATTAGACATGGGGGTTCGGATTTCAAAATTTTTTGTTTCCATATCCTGTTTTCAACTTTTTTGTTTCTTGTGTCCAGTTTCATGGCAAAGAATCCAACCCCAGGGGAGTTCAGAAGTTAATAGTGTTTTCAATACTTGGGGTTACAGTTTAACGACACTTATACCAGCATAATTGATACCGTCCGCATTATAATATTCGATTTCATATGTGCCGCTGAAATCAGGCGTCAAGGCGAATCCTCTTTCCTCATTGCAAAACAGTTTTTCACATAAACCGAAAAGCGGTGCCATGTGCCACTGAGGGTTATCTTCTCCTGTGATTTTCTTTACTAGCTTCCATGTTGCTTCTGTTGATTTCACTTTTATCATATAGCATGCGGGGGATTCAAGAACCGTAATCCCTTCGGGTTGATTTCTTTCCAATGTTTCCTGACAATGCATAAGAGAACGACGCACATTATGTCCATGATTGCACTCCTTGTAATTTATACTGAGGCAAAGCATAGAATCGGGTGTCAAACTATTTTTTATTGATTTTATAGACGAAAGTCGTCTTATAACTTCTTGCAAGTGTTTATAGAAGTGAGGAAAAGCCTTGATTTATAAGGGTTTTCCCGTATCTCTATATATCCTGCCGTATCTCCACATAAATTCGTTTTGTAAGCGCGGGCGGCAAAAAAGCGTCAAATACAAAAGTGCAAACCAAATGCAGAATATGATTTTTCTGCTTTCTATGTTATGCATTAAAGCTTCATTAGGCTTTGCAAACAAAGATTTTACAGACACAAAACTGATAGGACAAGGTGTTTATACCTTTTCAAAAATGCCATTTAACTGCGTAACATTTCAAAGCAAGCTGTTATCTGTTTCGATTATCCTTTTCATTCCGCTCCTTTGTAAAAAGTTCCATAGCAAGCATTGGAAAAGGGTACCCTTTCCGTAAAAAATACTCGTTTTTGCCTATGACACAAATAGAGATTTTTGTTGGTTGGGAATATCCTAAGCTCTTATGTAAATGGGAAGCTATCATTTCATTTCACGTAAAACAAATTCTATATTTTCTTCGATTGATTTAGTACCATCTATTCTTATAATAGGACATTTTAAACATTGTATCCATTCTTCTACTGTGTTTTCTTTTCTGTTTTTTACCATGTCAAAAAAACTTTTTTCTCGTTCGTATAAATCCCCACCGGGTTCCATTCTATCTCCAAATTTTTCATAAGAACGATTTTTAACTCTCTGCATTCTTATATCCTTAGGTACTTCGATTAATATTGCATATTGAAAAAGCGAATAAACTTCCGTTCCGTAATCTCCCTTTACAGAAGAAAACACAAAGCTTTTATAATGTACTATATCATGTAGCAATAAAGATTTTGCTTCCTCTCTTGTTCGAGGATTAGCAAAAAGGTAATTCTTATCTGTTTTGGGGAAATACAAATCTTCGTTATCAATAAAATGGAATTTTAGTTTTTCAGCAAGTGCTTTTCCAAATGTGCTTTTTCCTGCACCATTTAAACCGCACACAAGTATTCCGGTCTCCACAATGTACCTCCTTAATCTATCCGCCCAATTATGTTTTGTCGATTTGTATGCTCATATTTTAGCGCTTATATATGAAATTTTCTACTATAATCCAGCTTCTTTACATAGCATGGTATCCCCTTATATCTGCCCGTATCGTTTTATATCGGCTTATTGAGTTAGGATGCACCGCTAAAAAATATAATACTATTTTTTATAACCAACCTGGAAAAGTTGACATGTATCAACATTCGACTCTTCATCCCCATTGTCGACCTCTGCCCTATATCCTGCATACAAAGTCGCGGGCTTTTGGATAACTTGAAATTCGACTCCTTCAATAATTACTTTTTCGATGAGCCGTTCCATTTTGTTCATCTCCCTAATGTCGTGATTTTATATGTATTTTGACATGACAAAATAAAGAAGTCAATCGTTTTTTGCAACGATCGACTTCTTTCGGCTTTGGCGGAGAAGGTGGGATTCGAACCCACGGGCCCGGTTAAGGGCTTACTCGATTTCGAGTTTTATCGCCGTCTGTTAATTACATGGTTTCTCCTGTCAGTTTCAGTCAGCCTTGTACGCCCGCAAACCCGCATGAAATCTGGGCTTTTTGAAAAAATCGCCCGAAAATACTGAGGAATCGCCCATCGGTTCCAATCCACGATTTTTCCGCTTTTGGAAAGAACTGCGGAAAGAACGGAAAGAACAAAATTTGAAAGGCAATACACGGACAGTTCGAATACCGGCAAAGCTTTTAGAAATACGAGGTGTATTGTCATGAAAGAAAACGCAATCAACTGGGACGCTGTCCCCGATGTGATCACCAAGGATCAGCTGTATCGCATTTGCCATATCAGCAAATCCACCGCCCTGTACCTGCTCCAAAGTGGGAAAATCCCCTGCGAGTACACGGGCAGGAAAACCCGCTGCTACAAAATCAAAAAGGAGGATGTGATTGCCTATCTGGAAAACCGCAAGGTGTTCCCCGAAAGTTACTCCGCCCCAGCGGGCTGGTACAAAGGCGATTATACTGTCCGGATGGAGGAACAGATTCCCCAAATCGTGTTGGAGCATTTACAGCTGTACTATACCGAGCTTCTCTCCGGCTATCCCGATGTACTAACCATCCAAACGGTTTCCAAAATCACCGGCTACGGAAAAACCGCCATCAACAACTGGTGCAATCAGGGGCACATCAAGTCTTTCCGGAAAAACAATGTCAACCACATTCCGAAGGTCT
>CAJFTG010000030.1 GCA_904419875.1 Candidatus Avimonas caecicola
CCGCCGTTTCGATCAGCGCGCGGCAGGTCCGCCCCACCATCGCCGCCGACCGGGCGGCCGCAATCTCCTCCTGCACGGCGGTCAGCTCCCGGAACCAGGCGGACTTTTCCGCCGCGGGCACCGGGTCGTCCATCCGCGCGGCGGGGGTGCCCGCCCGGGGAGAAAAGAGAAAGGTAAACAGCGAGGCGAAGCCCACCTCCCGGATCAGAGAGAGGGTCTGTTCAAAGTCTTCCCTGGTTTCTCCGGGAAATCCCACGATCACATCGCTGGTGAAGGAAATCCCGGGAACCGCCCGGCGGGCATAGTGAATGAGCGACAGATACTGTTCCCGCGTATACCCCCGGTTCATCGCCCTGAGCACCCGGCTGCTTCCGGACTGGACGGGCAGGTGGAAATGCCGGGCCACCTTTTCGCATTCCGCGATGGTGTCGAACAGCCGGGGGGTTGCGTCCTTGGGATGGGAGGTCATGAAGCGGATGAGAAAGTCCCCCTCAATGGCGTTGATGCGGCGGAGCAGCTCGGGAAAATCCACCCCGTGAGCCTCCCCCCTGCCGTAGGAATTGACGTTCTGCCCAAGCAGGGTGATCTCGCGGAAGCCCTCCCTCACCAGCTGCCGCGCCTCCTCCACAATCCGGTCGGGGTCGCGGCTCCGCTCCCTCCCCCGGACATAAGGCACGATGCAGTAGGTGCAGAAATTGTTGCACCCGTACATGATCGGCAGCCACGCCTTGAACGTCCCGTCCCGATGGACGGGGATATCCTCCGCAATCACGCCGTCCTCCTCCGGGCGCTCAAACACCCGGCCGCCGGTCAGCGCCTGATGCAGCAGCTCGGGAAAGCGGTGCAGCACATGGGTGCCGAACACCAGCCCGACAAAGGGATAGCTCTTTTTCAGCCTCTCGGCCACATGCTCCTGCTGGACCATGCAGCCGCACAGCCCGATCAGCACGCCGGGGCGCCGGCGCTTCAGGTTTTTGAGCGCGCCCACGTTGCCGAACACCCGGTCCTCGGCGTGCTCCCGGATGGCGCAGGTGTTGAACAGGATCAGGTCCGCCCGCTCGGGCTCCTCGGTAAAGCCGAAGCCCATTTCGGCGAGCATCCCCTTGATATGCTCCGAATCGGAGACGTTCTGCTGGCAGCCGTAGGTGCGTACGCAGGCGAGCGGGGCGCCGTATTCCCCCCCGCCGCTCCGGGCGGCGTAATAGGCGCGCACCCTGTCCTCATACCCCCGCTGCCGCGCCCGCTCCTCCGGAGGGATTTGGCGAATTTTCGATGTCTGCGGCATGAATCAAACGAATCCTTTCCTTGGCGGCCGGACGCGCCTGCGTGCCCGGCCTCCGCCCTGCCCTTCCTCCGCCTTTCCCGGGGAAACAGGCGGGAACTGGCGGATACGGGCGGAATGCTGATTTATTTAGTATACCAAAATCCGACCCTTTTTTCAACTGAAAATCGGGGCGCGGCCCGAGGATTAAGAAGGGATTAAGAAGGTGTAAGAACCGCGGCGGGCCGTTCGGGACCGGCGCGGCCGGGCGGCGGAACGGGGCGAAGGCGGAGGCGGTCCGCGGCTTTTTCCGCCGCCGCGCGGTATTCCCCGCCGCCCGGGCGCAGCACCCCGTCGGGGAACCCGTTTCCCTTTGCAGCGCAAACGGGACGGAGCGGCCGCTCCGTCCCGTTTTGCGTGTCTATGCTATGTCAGCCGGTCAAACGTCACCGTATCCAGCTTGTCGGTCACCAGCCTTGTCACCACGTCGAACACCGAGCGGAAGGGGCAGTCCGTCATCGTGGAACAGTTGCAGGCATAATCGCCGTCCACACAGCGGCTGAAGCGGTAAGGCCCCTCCACCGCCTCGATCACCTGCCGCAGGGTGATCTCCCCCGGCGCGCGGGCAAGGACGTAGCCGCCCCGGGCGCCCTTGTACGACCGGACGATTCCCGCCGCCACCAGCTTGCGCATAATTTTCAGGGTAAAGCGGAGGGAAACGCAGGTGCGCTCGGCGATCGACTGGGCGTCCAGCCGGGCGGAGGAGAGCGCCAGGCAATGCACAATCCGCACCGCGTAATCCGATTCCAGGTTGATATGCACGGGCCGCGCCCCCTTCCAGCGCCGGGAAAACCGGCTTAATCCAGAAAATCCTTGAGTTTTTTGCTGCGGCTCGGATGACGGAGCTTGCGCAGCGCCTTCGCCTCAATCTGCCGGATGCGCTCGCGGGTGACGTCGAATTCCTTGCCCACCTCCTCCAGCGTGCGGGGACGGCCGTCCTCCAGCCCGAAGCGCAGGCGGAGCACCTTTTCCTCGCGGGCGGTCAGGGTGGACAGCACGTCGCCCAGCTGCTCCTTGAGCAGGGTGTGGGAGGCCGCGTCCGCCGGGGCGGGCGCCTCGTCGTCCTGGATGAAATCGCCGAGGTGGGAGTCCTCCTCCTCGCCGATCGGGGTTTCCAGCGAGACCGGCTCCTGCGCGACCCGCATGATCTCCCGCACCTTGTCCACCGGCATATCCAGCTCCTCCGAGATCTCCTCCGCCGTCGGCTCATGGCCGTTTTTGTGCAGCAGCTGGCTGGATACCTTCTTTACCTTGTTGATGGTTTCCACCATATGCACCGGGATACGGATGGTGCGGGCCTGGTCCGCAATGGCGCGGGTGATCGCCTGCCGGATCCACCACGTCGCGTAGGTGGAAAACTTGAAGCCCTTGGTGTAATCGAACTTCTCCACCGCCTTGATCAGGCCGAGGTTGCCCTCCTGGATGAGGTCGAGGAACTGCATCCCCCGGCCGACATACCGCTTGGCGATGCTGACCACCAGACGGAGGTTCGCCTCCGACAGGCGTTTTTTCGCCCTCTCGTCCCCGTCCATGATCCGGATGGCGAGATCGATCTCCTCCTCCGGCGTGAGCAGGGGAACCCGGCCGATCTCCTTTAGATATACCTTGACAGGGTCGTCGATAGCGATGCCCTCGACATTGACCGCCGCTTCCAGCTCCTCCGAATCAGGGGTGTCCAGCACAAAATCGAGGTCGGCAAAGGAATCCGACTCGAAATCGTCCACAATCTCGACGTTCTGCGCCTCCAGCGCGTCGTAGAGCTTATCCATCTGCTCGGGGTCGAACTCCACGTCTTCCATCGCGTCCAGGATTTCCTGCGTCGTCAGCTTCCCCTTGGCGCGGCCGAGCTCAAGCAGCTCGTTGATGATGGTTTTCCGATCCTTTTTCACGGGCGCGCCCGCGCCGTCCCCGCCGGCCGCCTTGCCGCTTTTGGCCGCCCTGGCGGCCTTTTCCACAGCCTTCTCGGCTTCGCTCATTTCCTTTTCCTCCGTGAGAACCTCGGTCGTGTTGGTTTCCGGCGTGCTGTTGTTCGTGCTCATTGAAATTCCTCTTCCTTTGCGGGAAGGCCCGCTTAATCTGGTAGCGCCGCAGGCAGAGCCTCCGGCTTTATTTCTTCTGTTCCCGCATGGCGGCCAACAGGGATTGTATTTCGTCGTCCGGCAGGGAAGCCGGATCCTCCAGCCCGGCCAGACGGTGCTCCGCCCGGATCACCTTCACGTATTCCTCCGCCTGCTCCGGCGTCTGGGCGCCCTCGCGCGCCGTGTGCACCATATGGGAGATATACGCCATCTCGTCCTCGTCGTAATCGGCGGCAAGGAACGCCAGCTCGATCAGCAGCTGACGCCGGTACCGCTCCACCAGGCGCGCATACAGCGCGCGGTTGAAGGAGGTGACCATCTCCTCCGGCGGCAGCTCCTGGGATACGGCCTTCAGATAATCGGGGTTGAGGATCAGCAGGCCGAGCAGCCCCTCCTCCGCGCGGGAGGCACGCCGGTGCTTTTCCGCCTCCGGGTTCACCTTCCGGGTTCCCTCCTCCGCCCGGCGGACCGCCTGGGAAAGCTGCTTTTTCTCCCGCTGCCGGCGCTGGACGGTCATAAAATGGGCCACCTGCGAAAGGATCGCGTCCTTGCCCACCTTCATTTCCTCCGCCAGCCGGCCGGCGTACACGTCCCGCTCGACCGGACTGCTCAGGCCGGCCAGCAGCTGGGACGCCTCCCGCAGGTAGGCGACCCGCCCGTCCGCCGTTTCCAGGGGGAAGCGGCGGCCCAGGTCGATGAGCCGATACTCCACGTCGTTGGCCGAGCGGTCGATCAGGAGCTTGAAACGCTCCGGCCCGTTGTGCCGGAGGAACTCGTCCGGGTCCTTCCCGTCGGGAATGGTGATGACCCGGATATGCACCCCGGTCTCCCGCAGGAGGCCGATCGCCCGCTTGGCTCCCTTCTGCCCCGCCGCGTCCGCGTCGAAAACGAGGACCACCTCATCCGCATACCGCGCGATGAGCCGGGCGTGCTCCTCGGTGAAGGAGGTGCCCAGCGCCGCCACCGCGTTGGTGAACCCGGCCTGGTGCAGGGCGATCACGTCCATATAGCCCTCGCAGAGAATAAGGCGCCTCTCTTTGGAGGCTTTGGCAAAGTTCAGGGCAAAGAGGTTGTTGGTCTTTTTGAACACCAGCGTGTCCGAGGTGTTGAGGTACTTGGGCTTGGAATCGTCCAGCACCCGGCCCCCGAACGCGATGACGCCGCCCCGGATGTCGATGATCGGGATCATCACCCGGTTGCGGAATATGTCGTACAGGTTCCCGGAGCCGTTCCGGCTGCGGGCCGCGAGGAAGGCGGCGGTCAGTTCGTCGTCCCGGTAGCCCTTTTTCCGCAGATGGTCCAGCAGGTTGTGAAAGCCCGGCGGCGCATAGCCCAGCCCGAAGCGGCGGATGGTGCTGTCGGTGTAGCCGCGGCTGTGATAATACGCCAGCCCGTCGCGGCCGGCCGGGGAATACAGCGCCGCATGGAAATACCGCGCCGCGTCCCGGTTGGCCTCCAGCACCCGCAGCCGCAGGCGGGAAACCGCGTCGTCCGCTCTGTCCTCCGGCATTTTCATCCCGGCGCGGTCGGCCAGGAAGCGCACTGCGTCGAGGTAATCGAGGTTTTCTATCTTTTTGATAAAGGTGATGACGTCGCCTCCCGCCCCGCAGCCGAAGCAGTAAAAGGAGGCGGTTTCGGGGTAGACGGTGAAGGACGGCGTTTTTTCCCCGTGGAAGGGGCAGAGCCCCACCGCGGTCCGCCCCCGCCGTTTGGTGCGCACATAGGAGTCCACCACATCCTCGATCGGATTGGAGCTGATGAGCTCCTGCAGAAAGCTGTCCGGCAGCGGCATGGCGGTCCCCCTTTCCCAAAACGAATACCAATTTGCAGCCGGTCCGCCGGCAGCGGCGCCCTGCGGGAGGGCGCCCTCTCCCGGTTTCGCTATAGTATACGGCGGGCCGGCGGGAATCATACGGATTTCACGGTTCCCGGGAATCCCGGCGGCGGATACCGCATCCCCCGCCCGGCAGGCGGCCGACGGCCCTTCTCCGTCCGCGGTTTCCGCGCACGGGCGCCCCTTTTATGTAGAAGCATACAGGAACAAGGACAAATCAGCCGCCGGCTAAAAGGTCTTGATCCGCCAGCCCTGGGGGATGAACAGCTCGTCGTACACCTCCAGCGCGTAGTTGTCGGTCATCCCGGCGATATAGTCGCACACCGCGCGGGGGATGCCCTCCTTTTCGCAGATGCCGCGGTATTCCGCCGGCAGCCGCTGGGGATGTCCTGCGAAAAACTCGAACATCCGGCGGATGAGGCCGTCCACCTTGGCCTCCTCGCTCTTGGCGGCGGGGTTGCGGTAAACCGCGTCGAACATGAACGCATGGAGCCTGTCGAATACGGCGGCGGTAGCCGCGTCCATCCCGATGTCGTCCCCGCTGTTTTCCACAATGGCGGTGACCAGCGTGTCGATACGGGTGGTGCGGCGGTCGCCCAAGGCGGCCCGGATGTCCGCGGGGACGTCCTCTTCCCGCAGCACGCCGGCGCGCACCGCGTCGTCGATATCGTGGTTGATGTACGCCACGCGGTCGGCCAGCCGCACAATCCGCCCTTCCAGCGTGGCGGCCTGTTCCCCGCAGGTGTGGCGGAGGATGCCGTCCCGCACCTCCCAGGTCAGATTGAGTCCGCGGCCGTCGTTCTCCAGCCGCTCCACCACCCGCACGCTCTGCTCATAGTGGCGGAAGCCGCCCTCCATCAAATCGTTGAGGGCCCGTTCCCCCGCGTGGCCGAAGGGCGTGTGCCCCAGGTCGTGCGCCAGGGAAACCGCCTCGGTCAAATCCTCGTTGAGCCGCAGCGCCCGGGCAATGGTGCGGGCGATCTGGGAAACCTCCAGCGTGTGGGTGAGCCGGGTGCGGTAATGGTCGCCCTCCGGCGACAGGAACACCTGCGTCTTGTGCTTGAGACGGCGGAATGCCTTGCAGTGCAGCACCCGGTCGCGATCCCGCTGATAGGCCGTGCGGTAGGCGCAGGGCTCTTCTTCCCGCTCACGGCCCCTGCTTCCGGCGGCAAAGGCCGCGCGGGCGTCCAGCACCTGGCGCTCCGTCTCTTCGGTGCGCTCTCGAATCGTCATGTCGTCCGCTCCTTTCCGGCCGGCGCCGGGGCGGCCGCCCGTCCGCGGCTTGTACCGGGCCGGCCCGGCTATAGGATGGGTATGCGGCTAAAACCGCTTCCATCACCGAAAGGGACGGCGGGCCGCGGAATTTTCCCGCAGGGCTTGTCCGCTGTCCCGGCGGCCGGCGGCCATCCGCCTTTTGCGCGCTTTCCGCGTCCTGCCCGCCCATACATAAATACTATACGCATTTTGTGTGTCTTTTTCCTTCCTGTTCGCCAAAGTTTTTCCCGTCTCCCGGAAAAAAGAGCGAAAGCACTAAAAACAAAAGGGGAGGCCGCCGCAGTTTTTGCGTTTTCTCCAGCTTTTTGCCGCGTTTTTGTCCCAGGCCGGCCTCCGCCGCCTGCTACCGCCCGGCCTCCCCTTCGGGAGCAGGGGCCAGCAGCCCTTTCTCCCGCAGAAAAGCCGGCACCTGGCCCAGGTCGTCCAGCTTCCCAAAGAGAATCCTTCCGGTCTCCTCGTCCGGCTGCCAGAGGTCGGGCACCATGACCGGCCGGCAGCCGGCCCGCCAGGCGGCAAACAGGCCGTTGCGGGAATCCTCCAGCGCAATGCAGTCCCCCGGGGACACCGCAAGACGCGCGCAGGCGGTCCGGTAGATTTCCGGGTCGGGCTTGGAGCGGGCCACCATATCCCCGCAGACCATCGTTTCAAAGCAGGCCGCCACCCCGGCCTTTTCCAGCAGGAAGCGCACGTCGGGCGCGGGCGTGGAGGATACCACCGCCATCCGCACCCCCTGCGCGCCCAGGAAGGAAAGAAGCGCCTTCAGCCCCGGCTTGACCGGAACGGGATTTTCCGCAAAATACCGCGCGCGGTACTCCCGGGTATAGGCGCGCAGCCTCTCCCTGTCGTACCGGCTGCCGAACTCCTCCCGCCAGATGGCGTCGGCCGCCTCCGGGTTGACCCCCAGGGTGCGGAGTACCATATAGCCGGTCTTTCCCAGGCCGAGCCGCTCCCCGGCGTAGTCCCACGCCCGCATGCAGAGCCGTTCGGTATCGAACATCAGCCCGTCCATGTCGAACAAAGCCGCTTTGAGCATCGCGCTCTCCCTCCCGTGCCTCCGGTGTCTCCGGTGTCTCCAGTGTCTCCTGCCTGCCGCTTTCCGCGCATGCTGTTCCCTGCCTCTCCTGCCTCTTTCCCCCCCCGGCCGGCGCCGGAGGACGCCGCAGGGGATAGTGCAGGAGGCGGCGCAGGGGACGCATTATTCCGCGTCCGGCCGGAACGGCGCGTATTCCTCCCCCAGCGTTTCGATGGTGAGGGCGCCGGCGCTCTGCTCGGTAAGCCGTTTCTGCATCGGTTCCCGCAGGCCGCGGGGCAGGAGGAAATCCACTTCCACCCGGTCGGTATACCGGGTGGAAGTCACCGTGCCGCCCGCCTCCGGCACCAGGGCGGCGACCCGGCCGTACTGGGCGTATTCGCAGATAATCCGCGCCCGGTCGCACAGCCGCATTTCCACCGGCCCGCCCGCTTCGACCGCCCGCTTTGCGCCGTGGGAATAGGCGCGCACCAGACCGCCCGCGCCCAGCAGGATGCCCCCGAAATACCGCGTCACCACCACGGCGACGTCGGTCAGCCCCTCTTTGAGCAGAACGTCCAGCACCGGCACCCCGGCGGTGCCCTGCGGCTCCCCGTCGTCGGAATAGCGGCGGACCTGCCCCCGGCGCAGCACATAGGCATATACGTTGTGGGTCGCGTCCCAGTACGTTTTCTTCATACGGGCGATGAAAGCCTGCGCCTCCGTCTCGTCCGCCACGGGGCGGATTGTCCCGAGAAACCGGGAGCGCCGCTCCGTAAATTCCGCGGAGGCTTCCTTTTCTACCGTCCGGTAAACGGCGTCCACAGCCGTCCCTCCTTTTCCCGCGTGCCCGGCCGCCGGCCAACGCGCCGCCGCGCCGGCAGGGACGAGAAAGGGCAGCGCTCGCGCGCTGCCCGACAAAGCCGCTGCTTATTTCTCGTCGTTCATGCCAAAACGCTTTTTGAAGCGGTCGACGCGTCCGCCGGTGTCCACCAGCTTCTGCTTGCCGGTGAAGAACGGGTGGCATTTCGAGCAGATTTCCACCCGGATATTTCCCTTGGTGGAACGGGTTTCGATCACTTCGCCGCAGGCGCAGGTGATCGTCGCCTTTTCATACTTCGGATGAATATTTTCTTTCATGGTATTGTCACCTCTTTCAGGAACGCCAAGCATTAACAGTAGAATGATAGCACAGCCTCCGCGAAAATGCAAGGAGAAAGTGCAACTTTTTTGCAATCGGCCGTTTCCCGCCGTTTCCGCCCGGGCCGCCGCCATACCGCGGGCCGTCCGTCCTTCTGCCGCGTCCCCCTTTTCGGTAAAACGGCGGCCCCCGCCGGGCCCGGGCCGGCGGACACCGGAAGGACAGGGCCCCGGCCGTTTTGCCCGGCCGTCCTGCGGCGGGGCCCGGGCGCAGCGGAGGAAAACGCGGCGGAGCCTGCCAAAACGGCGCGGCGGACCGGAAATCCCGGAAATTATTCTTGACAAAGCCGGCGGACGCTGTTACACTTTAAAGCGTAAAACAGCGAGGAGGGCATGGACGACGGCGGTTTTCTCCATGGCAGCGCTCAAAACCCGCTGTTCCCGCCGTGCGGCCCTGAACGGTTTGGGTTCGGGCGGTCCGTGCCGTCCCCGGACCGCCGGACGGCGGGGCCTTTGAAGCACGCTTTCAAAGCCGGCGGGTTCTGCACGACAGGGCCCGCCGGCTTTTTATTCCATCGGAAAACGGGAGTGAAACGGCATGATTATCATTTTAAAGCGCAACGCAGACGAAAAAAAGGTGGCGGGCCTCCTGCACGGCTTCGAGGAGCAGGGGCTGACCTGCCACCGCAGCGACGGCGAACACACCACCATCGTGGGGCTGGTGGGCGACACCTCCCGGGTGGACCTCGAATCGGTGCGCGCCAACGACATCGTGGAGGACGTGAAAAGGGTGTCCGAGCCGTATAAAGCGGCCAACCGCAAATTCCATCCGGACGACACCGTGGTGTCCGTGGGAGAAGCGCGGTTCGGCGGCCTCCATTTCGGCGTGATCGCCGGGCCCTGCTCGGTGGAAAGCGAGGAGCAGATCGTCGCCGTGGCGAAGGCCGTCAAGGCGAGCGGCGCCGGGCTGCTGCGGGGCGGCGCGTTCAAGCCCCGCACCTCCCCCTACGCCTTCCAGGGCCTGCACGCCGAGGGGCTGGAGCTGCTGCTGCTCGCCAAGAAGGAAACCGGCCTGCCCATTGTATCCGAGATCATGGACCTCTCCCATCTCGCGCTGTTCCGGGACGTGGATGTCATCCAGGTCGGGGCGCGGAACATGCAGAATTTCGCCATGCTCCGGGAACTGGGGCACTGCGGGAAGCCGGTGCTGCTCAAGCGGGGGCTGGCCAATACCCTGGAGGAGTTCCTGATGAGCGCGGAATATATCATGGCCGGCGGGAACGAACAGGTCATCCTGTGCGAACGGGGCATCCGCACCTTTGAGACCGCCGCCCGCAACACGCTGGACATCTCCGCCGTCCCGCTGCTCAAGCATCACTCCCACCTGCCGGTGATTGTGGACCCCAGCCACGCGGCGGGCATCCCCTGGCTGGTGGAACCGCTGTCCAGGGCGGCGGTGGCCGCCGGGGCGGACGGGCTGATGATCGAGGTGCACAACAACCCCAAGGCCGCGCTGTGCGACGGAGCCCAGTCCCTCACCCCCGCCCAGTTCGATCACGTGATGGGACGCATAAAGGCGCAGCTCGCCTTCGAGGGGCGGAGGGGCTGACGCCCGCCGTTAAGCATCCTCCCGTTCAAAGCCGACCAGCCTGGCCCCCTGCCAGGTCAGCGACCCCCGTTCCCCGACCTCGGCCGCTTCATAGAAGCCGGCGGAGGCACACCAGGCGCGCCGTTTCCCCTTCCCGGGCCGGGAAGGGATCGTATATGGGGTCCGTTTCCCAAGATATCCCGGCACGGTGGGCGCGTCACAAGGCACCGCCCGCTTGTCCGCCGCTTCGGCCGGTGCGGAGCGCGGCCGGCGCAGGCGGCCCGCCGTCAGCGCCGGCAGGAGCAGAGCGCCCCCCGGAATATACGCCGCGTATTCCATCGCGGTTCCCGACATGGGCCTTTGCCTCCTTCGTCGGCAGCGGCCCGTTTTCTCAGCATACCAGGATTTCCCCTCGATTTCCCCTTCCCGTCAAGGCGACGGGCAGAGGCATACCGCGAACAGCCCGCTCCTCCCCCCGCCGCGCAAGCCGGCCGGAAGGGAGGCGTACGCCCGGCGGGAACCGGCGGCCGGGGTATCTCCGGGCCGCCCCTTTCCCCAAGAACAGCCGTCCCGCCTTCCCTCCCTCAAGAGTAAAGCCGGGACGCTCCAAGCCCTCCGCGCCGGGCGGAGGGCTTTTTCCCGCGGCCAAAGACAGGGCGGGCCCGGCGGAAAAGGCAGAACGGCGCCCGGCCGGATAAGCGGGCGGTTTCGCCTGTGCGGAGCGTGCCGGCCGGGCAGGGAAAGCGTTTCCCGCTGTCACCCGCTGTCACCCGCGACCGCCCGCCACCGCCGCCGCTACCGCTGCCGTTCCTGCGAAAAGACGTAGCGGACAATCTCGCCCGCCACGTCCACGCCGGTGCAGGCGGTAAGCCCCGCCATGTGGGCGTTGGAGTTCACCTCGCACACCAGCGGGGCGCCGTCCGCCTCCCACAGCAGATCCACCCCGGCGAAGCAGGCCCCCAGGATGCGGCAGCAGCGCACCGCAAGGGCCGCTTCTTCTTCGGTGGGGGTATAGGCCTCGCCGTGGCCGCCGTGGCCGATATTGGCCCGGAAATCGCCGTCCGACCGGCGGCGCATCGCCGCCACGGGGCGGCCGTCCACCACATAAATCCGCAGGTCCGTCCCCGCGGTCTCCCGGATAAATTCCTGGCAGAGGAAGGGCCGGGAATCCATACGGTCCGCCAGGGCGCGCAGCTCGGCGGCATCCCGGGCGAGATACACTTCCCCGCCCAGGGACCCATAGCATTCCTTGACCACCATCGGGAAACCCAGCCGCTCCGCCGCCCGTTCCAGAAACGGGCGGGAGGGCCCCTCGTCCATCCGGGTGTAGGTCATCGGGGCGACGAGGGTGCGGGGCATGGGGATCCCCTGCGCGGCCAGCTTCCGATGGGTGGCGGCCTTGTCGTCGCAGAGCGCCACCGTCTCCGCCGGGTTGTACAGCCGCACGCCGATGCTTTCGAGCGCCCGGCCGAGCCGCACGTCCTTGTCCCAGAACAGGGCGAAATCCTCCGCGTCAAACCCGGAAACCGCAATCCCGCCGGAAAATTCCACGACCGCCCGCGTGTTCGGGAGCGGGGTCAGGGTCCGCCCCCGCTCCCGCGCCGCCGCCTCCAGACGCCGGACCGGGTCGGGCGGCCCGTCCGGATTCCAGAAGCCGTTGTAAAGAATATATCCCGCCATCCTTCTCCGTACCCTCCGTTGTCGTCTTCCTCCCCGGCCCGTCCGCCGCCGGGTTCAGGTGTAGCTGTGCTCCACCGTGGCCACGGCAAACAGGTTCGGGTCCCTTTCCCACAGCCCGTGCTGGATCTCGCCGCACAGGCCGTCCGCTTCCCGGTAGCCAAAGGGAACCACCACGTCGAAAATGAGGTTGGTGTGGGTGTTCCCGAACACCACCCGAAAATCGTGCAGGCTCAGGCCCGGGTCGATCTCCCGCAGGATTTCCCGGGTCAGCTCCAGCAGCTGCTCCACCTTCGGGTCGTCGGTTTCCACCGGGTCCATGTGAATGCAGACCATGGAATTATATTTCCCCGCAATCTCCTTTTCAATGCGGTCGATCAGGTCGTGGCACTGCAGCATGTCCTCATGGGCGGGTACTTCGGCATGCAGGGAGATCACGCACCTCCCCGGGCCGTAATTGTGCACCATCAGGTCGTGGACGCCGATGATCCCTTCGTGGGAAAGCACGGTGTCCCGGATTCCCTGCACCATCGCGGGGTCAGGCGCCTGGCCGAGCAGGGGAGACACCGTGTCCCGCAGCACCGAAAAGCCGGACCACAGGACGAACAGCGCCACCGCCGCGCCGACCCAGCCGTCGACCTCCCAGCCGGTGAACCGGCCGATCACCGTGCTGAGCAGCACCACGCCGGTGCAGATCACATCGTTGCGGCTGTCCGCCGCCGCCGCGCGCAGCGCCTCGGAACCGATCCGCCGGCCGATGTCGCGGTAAAACGCCGCCATCCACAGCTTGATGACGACGGCGGCCGCCAGGATCCCCACCGAAAGGAGGCGGAAGTCGGTCCCGGTCGGATGCAGGATCTTGTCCACCGAGCTTTTGGCCAGTTCCACGCCGGCGAGCATAATCATCACCGCCACCGCCATGGCGGTCAGGTACTCCATCCGCCCGTGGCCGAAGGGATGCTCCTTGTCGGGCGGGGCGCTGGAGAGCTTGAAGCCGACCAGGGTGACCACGGAAGAACCCGCGTCGGACAGGTTGTTGAAGGCGTCCGCCACGATCGCCATGCTGGAGGAAAACAGGCCGGCAAGCAGCTTCGCCAGAAAAAGCAGAAGGTTCGCGCACAGGCCGGCGGCGCCCGCCAGCCGCCCGTAGGCGTAGCGCGCGCCGCTGCTCCGGGTATCCTCCGGGTTGCGGATAAACAGGCGGATGAGCAGATTCGTCACAAAAGTTCGTCCTTTCCACCGGCCGTAAAATCGGCCAGGATGTAAGACGCGACGCCGTCCTCCTCATTGGAGGGGAGCACGATGTCGGCCTTTGCCTTTACCCTGTCGGCCGCGTTGCCCACCACGCAGGCGGTGTCGGCCAGCGCCAGCAGGGGGAGGTCGTTGTCGTTGTCTCCAAAGGCGGTCACGGCCTCCGCCCCCAGACGGTCGCGGAGGCGGCGCACGCCGTTGTCCTTTCCCGCCCGGGCGGAAAAAATCTCAAGATACCAGTTGTTGGGCCGGTAGGTATCGGCGTACAGGGTGCTTTCCACGTCCGGCAGCCCCTTCAGCCGTTCCCGGATAGGGCGGAGCACCGCCTCGGTGTCCTGCATGGAGCAGTATACCCCCCCATCCAGCGGGTAGGCGGATACCTGCCGGAAGGCGGCGGGGAATTGGGCCGCCCGCTCATGGTAGAAATCCCGTTCCGCCTGCGTGGTCAGTCCGGTGAAGACAATGTCCATGCGTCCCCCCGTCACCCGGTAGAGGAAGGGGGTCTTTCCGCCCCCGCGGCATACATCCAGCACGCGGGCGGCGGTATCCGGCTCCCAGCAGCAGCCTTCCAGGATGCGGTCCCCCTCCAGGTCGTACAGCAGCGCGCCGTTCATCAGCACCAGCGGAAGGCGGAAGCGCACGTCCCGCAGGTTGGTCAGCGCCACGCCGACCGGGCTGCGGGCGCTGGCGACCGAAATCCACGCCCCCTGCCGGATCAGGCGGTTGAGCACGGCCGCCGAACGGGCGGAAATCCTGGCGTCGTTGTGGAAAAGCGTTCCGTCCAGGTCTGTGACGTAGAGCCGCTTCATTCTATGTCTTTCCTCTCTTCCCGGTTCCTGCCGTTCCTGCCGTCCCTGCCGTAAACGGCGCGGAACAGCAGGTCGAAATAAGCCTGCCCGTAATTGTGAAACGTGTTTTCCCGAATCATCCCTTCCAGCTCGGCGCGGGTCACCCAGCGGGCGTCCGCCACCTCTTCGCGCTGCAGAGAAAGCTCCTCCCGCCGGATATCCCGGCGGAGCAGCCACAGGTCGCTGAATGAATTGCGCCGGCGCAGGCGGCCCAGCCGCCTCATCTCTCCGGGGGAGGCGTCAACGCCCAGTTCCTCCCGCAGCTCCCGGCAGGCGGCGGTCCGGCTGTCCTCCCCATGCACGGCTGAACCGCCCGTAACCGCCCACACCCCCGGCATCAGCGTCAGATGGTCGGCCCTGCGCTGGATGAGCAGCCGCCCCCGCGAATCCGCCACCCAGATGTGGACCACCAGGTGATATTGCCCCAGCCGCAGCCGTTCGCCGCGGACCATGGTTTTTCCGGTCGGCTCTCCCTGCTCGTTGAGCAGGTCCCACAATTCCATGGAGGTCCCCCCTTGCTTTTCCTGCGCGTTATCCCGTGCGCTGTCCCGCAGCCGGAGCCGCCTCGGCGGCCCCGATTGCCTCAATTCTTATTATTTTAGTATATTTTTCCCTTATTGTCCATTCCTACGGCAATTTTTATCGGGGGCAAATCCGCGGACAAGCGCGCGGCATCCGGCCGGACGGCAAAATGCTGCCGGTTTCGCAGGCCCGGCCTCCTGCCGGTTTGCATCCGCGCCGACCGGCCGTCCTCCCCGGCGCGGTCCCTTTTCCAAACGCGGCGGCCCCCGCGCCAGGCGGTAAAGCCGTCCCGCCGTTCCATCCGCCGACCCCGGCGCCTGCCCGCAGGCCGGGCGGGGTGTATAAACCGGAGGCCCGCCGTGGAGCCGTCCGTCCCGGCGGCAGGCCCCATTCCGGCCGGCCGGGCTTGACAGAGCGGCTCCCCGCGTCTACAATCAATGCAGAATCCATGAGGAATGCGGCGGAAAAACCGCCGCCAAGGAGGTAACGCCTGTGGAATCCATCCGTCTGGACGCCCTGGCGGCCAAGCAGTTCGCCGTCCCCCTTGAGGAAGCGGCGGCCCTGCTTATGGCCGGGCGGGTATATATCGGCCATGTCCCGGCCGGCAAGCCGGGGGAACCGGTCCCCCCGGACACGGTGCTGACGCTGCGGGAAAAGCCCCGCAAATACGCCAGCCGTTCCGGCTATAAGCTGGAAAAGGCGCTCGGCGCGTTCGGCGTGGATCCTACGGGGCGCACGGCCTGCGATCTCGGGGCCAGCAACGGCGGCTTTACCGATTGTCTGCTGCAGCATGGGGCCGCGCGCGTCTGCGCGGTGGACGTGGCTTACGGCATCCTGGCGTGGGAGCTGAGGCAGGACGGGCGGGTCACGGTGCTGGAACGCACCAACGCCCGAAATCTGACGGCGGAGCAGGTGGGCGGCCCGTGCGACCTTGTGACCGCCGACGTCTCCTTTATTTCCCTGACGAAAATTTTCCCCGCCGTCGACCGCATCCTGAAACCGGACGGGCAGTGTCTGGCGCTGATCAAGCCCCAATTCGAAGCGGCTCCCCGCCAGGTGGGGAAAAACGGCGTGCTGCGCGACCCGGCCGACCTGCCGCCTCTGCTTCTTTCCCTCCTGGGGGCGGCGGAAGGAAACGGCCTGCATCCGGCCGGGCTGACCGTTTCCCCCATCCACGGCGCCAACGGCAACGTGGAATATCTGGCCCATTTCACCCGGTGTCCGGGCCTGGCGCCGGAGGAGTGGCCCGCCTGCGTGGAACAGGCCGTCCGGGAACGGCCGGATGTCTGACGGGCAGGCGGAGGCCCGCCGGACGGCGTCCCTTCCCCCGAGCCGGCCCGCTTTCCGCAGCGGCCTCCCCTCCCCATGGCCGCGGGAGGCTGTAGGAGGCGGCGAGAGGCTGTGGGAGGCGGCGGGAATGCCCCGGCCCTTTGACAGCGCCGCCGCGGTCACCTCCGCCGCCTGCCGGCGGACTTCCTCGGGCCGCCGCGGCCCGCGCGGCGAACGGCCACAGCCGCTTGAGCAAGGAGCCTTCGAAGGCCGCACAAGCCTCCCCGCCGCCCTCCCTCCTCTTTCCCTGCCTGTTCTCCGCCTTGCCCGTTTGCTCTCTGCCTGTCCCCTCCGCCCCTGTCGAACCCCGCCGGAACCGGGGAGAAGGCGCGCATGATAATTCAACAGCCCCCGGCGGAAATTCCGTTCCGCCGGGGGCTGCTTTTTTTCGTGAATATCCGTGAATGTCCGTCAATGCCCGCCGATGTTCCTGGGCTAAAATCCGCGGGAGCTGCCCCCGCCGCCGAAGCTGCCGCCCCCGCCGCTGAAACCGCTTCCGCCGCCGCCAAAGCCGCCGCCGCCAAAGCCGCCGTGCCCGCCGCCATGCCCGCCGAAGAAGATGAACGGCGGGCCGCCCCGCCGACCGCGGCCGGCGACCGCCAGGACGAAGAGCACCAGGAAAAAGATCGCCGCAATCACGGTCATCGCCGTCTGCCCGCTTTCCTCCTCCGGTTCCGGGGAAACGGGGACATACTCGTCGTCTACCGGCTCGAGCCCGTATTCGATATACACTTCGTTGATCAGGGCGCGGTATGCCTTGCGCATCCCGGAGGAGTAATCCCCCTCCTTAAAGTCGGGGGTGGCGTAGGTGTCCAGGATCCGGCCGGTCTTCGCGTCGTTGAGCGCCCCTTCCAGGCCGTATCCCACTTCGATGCTGACCTGCCGGTCCTCCGTCGCCAGCAGCAGAAGGACGCCGTTGTCCTTGTCCTCCTGCCCGATGCCCCAGTCCCGGCCCAGCTCCAGGCCAAACTGCCGGATATCCTCGTCCCCGGTGGTGGGGAGGGTGACCGCCACCACCTGCGCGCCGGTTTTCTCCTGCAGCTCGGCCCCCAGAGCATAGATTTCCTCCGCGGCCGCGGAGGAAATCACCCCGGAAAAATCGTTCACAAAAAAGCGGTCGGTCGGCCGGTAATCCGTTTCGGCGGCCCCGGCCGGCAGCACAAGCGCCGCGGCCAGGAACCCGATTCCCAGCCCGAGGAGCCGCCGCCTTTTCTTTGCTTTCATTGCCGCCGTCATTCCCATCAGGCCGTCTCCCTCCTCCCGAAAGCGGCTCAGAAGCTCACTTCCGGCACGGAGGAAGCGCCCTCGTCGCTTTCAAAAAGCGCCGCCTGCTCAAAGCCGAACATCCCGGCGATCAGGTTGGAGGGAAAACGGCGCACCCGGACGTTGTATTCCTGCACCGCGTCGTTGTAGTCCCGGCGCGCCTGGGTGATCCGGTTTTCGGTGCCGGCCAGCTCATCCTGCAGGGCGACGAAATTCTGGTTCGCCTTCAGGTCCGGGTAATTCTCCACAACCACCATCAGGCGGTTGAGCGCGCTGGTCAGTTCGCCGTTCGCCTCGTCCATCTCCTCCAGGGAGGAGGCGCCGCTCAGCTTGGCGCGCGCGTCCGCCAGGGCGGTGAAGATCTCCTCCTCATGGGCGGCGTAGCCCTTGACGGTGTTCACCAGGTTCGGGATAAGGTCGCTGCGGCGCTGCAGCTGGGTTTCGATCTGGCTCGCCTGCGTGTGCACCTGCTGCTCGGCGTCCACCAGGCCGTTGTAGGCGGAAACACCCCAGCCGACCACGGCAATCACCAGGACCAGCACGGCGCCCAGGACGCCCAACAATATGCCTGTGCTCTTTTTCATGGATAAATCAGACTCCTTTATTTCTCTCGTCGACGGCCGGACAGACCATGTCGGCCGGTGGCACTATCATATCGTATCTTTCCTCCCGCCGCAAGGCATATGCGCCGAAATTAACGAATCCTTCATAAAGGGCCGTTCCCGCGCTTTGCCTGCCGCCCCGGCCGGCGGGCCGCTTCATTTGACAATCAAACCATATAGTGCTACACTGTCGTTCGGCGGCCATGCCGGAGCGCCGGCCGCCCAGGCAGGCCCGTGAAGGTCACACGGGAACTATGGCAGATCTTAGGAAGCTGAAGACAATCAAGAGAAGAAAGGACGCAGACCCGATGAAAAAAAGAACGAAAATTCTGCTCGGCGTGATTGCCGGCGTGCTCGTGCTCGCCCTGGGCGCGTGCGGGTTCGCCGGGAATTACTTTTTCGATTACGCGCTGGTACGCAGCGAAGACGGCGTGGGCGGCGCGGACCGGGACGTTTCGGTGGAAACCGGCGTGCAGGCCGACGTCGGCCGGGAGGAGGCCAACCGGGCCGAGGCCGACGCGCAAACGGCGGCGTGGCTGGAAACCGTCCGGCAGGAGGAGGTTTCCCTGCTTTCGGAGGACGGGCTGCGGCTGGCCGGCACCTGCTACCATCCGGAGGAGGACAGCCACCGCTGGGTGATCGCGGTGCACGGGTACACCTCCTCCCAGGAATCGATGCGCAATATCGCGCGGCATTACGTGGAAAAGGGGTTCCACGCCCTGACCCCCGACCTGCGCGCCCACGGGGAGAGCGAAGGCCGATACATCGGCATGGGCTGGCTGGACCGGAAGGACATCCTGCTTTGGATTGGGCAGATCCTGGAAAACGACCCGCAGGCGCAGATCGCGCTGCACGGCGTTTCGATGGGGGCGGCCACCGTTATGATGGTCTCGGGCGAGGAATCGCTGCCGGAAAACGTGAAGGTCATTGTGGAGGACTGCGGGTACACCGACGTCTCCTCGGTTTTCACCTCGGAGCTGAAGCTGCGGTTCGGCCTGCCCCCCTTCCCGCTGATCAACTCCCTGAGCGTCGTCTGCAGGCTGCGGGCGGGGTATTTCACCGGGGAGGCTTCCGCCCTCAAGCAGGTGGAAAAATCCCACACCCCCACCCTCTTCATCCACGGGGACGCGGATGATTTCATCCCGGTGGAAATGGTTTCCGAGCTGTACGACGCCTGCGCGGCGGACAAGGAGAAGCTAATCGTCCACGGGGCGGGGCACGCCGCCTCCTGCGACGTGGATCCCGACGCCTACTATTCCGCCGTCTTCGATTTTGTGGAAAGCTATATCCCCGCCGCCTGACGGCCGCCCGGTCATAACCGCCGTCCCCTCCCCATAAACTGAAGCAGAGAATGCGCGCAGGGAAGGGACGGCGGTTTGCATGGGATTCGGCATCGCCCTGGCGGGAGGAGGGACGCGGGGCGCCGCGCACGTGGGGGTGCTGCTCGCCCTCAACGAGGCGGGGCTGTATCCCGACGCCGTAGCGGGGGCCAGCGCGGGGAGCATCGTCGGCGGGCTGTACGCCGCCGGCATCCCCGCCGACCGTCTGAAATACATCCTGCTGTCCCTGTCCCGCAGCGGCCGGAAAATGATCGACCCGGATGTCCGCGGGCTGCTGCGCGCGCTGCTGCAGCTTCTCACCGGACGGCCGGTCACCATGCAGGGCCTGATCAAGGGGGACCGGCTGGATCGGTTCCTCTGTTCCCTCACCGGGGGGAAGGCCATGCACGACCTGAGCCTGCGCACCATCATCCCGGCGGTGGACATCCGCACCGGAGAGACCGTCGCCTACACCAACACTCTCGCCGGCGTGCGCCCCCTCTCCCGGGTGCGCTGGAACACGGAAGCCCCGCTCTGCCGCGCAATCCGGGCGAGCGCCGCCTTCCCCGCCGTCTTCCGGCCGGTCACCCGGGACGGCTGCTGCCTGGTGGACGGGGGGCTGACCGACAACCTGCCGGTCAACCTGCTGCTGGCGGCAGGGGTCTCCCAGGTGCTGGCGGTGGACGTATCGGAGGAATACGAACCGCCCGAAAACGAAGGGGTTATTGAAATCGTTTCCCATTCCCTGACCATTCTCACCACCCGGATGCGGGAATACGTCGCCCGGGGGGAAACGCTGCTGCTTCATCCCCGTTTGCCGGAAAAGGCCGGGCTGCTGACCTTCCGCGAGATGGCGGGCTGCATGGAAGCGGGATACCGGCAGACCCAGGAGCAGCTTGAGGTCATCCGCGCCCTGTTCGGGCCCGCCGGATGAAGGACGGGCGCGGCCCCGAAACCGCGGCCGGGTCAAAAAACGGAACCCGCCCTCCCCGTAGACTCGGGAGGGCGGGTTCCGTTTTGGGCTCTGCCGCCGCCCGTGGGAAACCCGTTTCAGGCGCAGAGCTCCTCCAGCGTGCCGAAGGTGTAGCCCTCCGCCTTCCACCGTGTCAGCAGCTCATCCAGGATTTCGGCGTTGGTCCGGGACGTGCTGTGCAGCAGCACCACCGCCCCGGGGTGGATGCGGGGCAGGAGCTTGCCGAACGCCTCCTCATGCGTCGGCTGGTCGTCCACATACCAGTCCACGTAGGCCAGGCTCCAGAAAAAGGTCGTATAGCCCAGCTCCTGGGCCTGCTTGAGGTTGCTTTCGCTGTACTTGCCCTGCGGCGGACGGTAAAACTTCTTCATCTCCTGCCCGGTGGTTTCCCTGTACAGCGCTTCCAGCTCCTCCAGCTCCTGGCGGAAAGCCTCCTTGTCCGAGATCTTCGACATGTCCGGATGGTGATTGGTGTGATTGCCGACGATGTGCCCTTCCTCCACCATCCGCTTCACCAGCTCGGGCGCGGTCTGAATGTAGTTCCCCACCACGAAAAACGCCGCTTTGACATCGTGCTTCTTCAGGGTGTCCAGAATGGCCGGGGTATACCCGTTTTCATACCCGGCGTCAAAGGTCAGATAAATCACCTTTTCCGCCGGGTCCCCCGCATAATAGGCGTTGTATTGCCGGAGGAATTCCGCCGAGGCGTTCCCCACCGGGGTTTTCCCGTTTTCCTGAAAGCTCAGCCCCCAATTGGTGTTCGCCGCGCCGGCCGCGGCCGCGGGAGGGGAAACGCCCCCCATCCCACAGGCTACGCCGATGGGGACCGCCAGCGCCAGACAGCAGATGAGCGCGCCGAGCAGATGCTTCCCCCTGACCACCGTATACATACCGAATGACCACTCCTTCCCCGCACTGTGCCGCGGGACGCCCGCATTGCGGCGCGCATCCCGCCCAATAGCCTTAATAGATGGTATGCGGGCAGGGCTTTTCCACATACCGGCCGGCGCGGAAAACCGGAAAAGCCCATTCGCGCGCGGGGGAACGGGCGGGGAAGCCGGGGAGACGACGGGCGGGCCGGGGCGGCGCCGGAGCCGTGCGCAGCGTGGGCGGCCCGCCGGGACACAAAGGCAGGGCGGCCGGTTTTCCGTGCACAAAACGCAACAATGGGCCGCGTTCCACAGCCCGCGGCCGGCCTCCGGAATCCCCGGCCCGAACAGCTTCCCGGAGGCATGGTCCGGGCATGCCTCTGCTTGTGCTGCCCTTATCTTTTTCCAATTGCTTTTCAATTGCACAACCTGCTGCACAACCTGCACAGCTTACACAGCGTCCCCCATATTTCTCCGGAATATTTCTCCGGTCCTTTGCTGTTTCTCTGTGTAAAACCCCTTCCTTTGATCTTTCCGTGCAAGCGCCATATGGTGTTGGCGATTCCCGTTGTATGCGTTGAACCGCTTGTGTCGTTCACCGCAATGGCCTCCCTCTGCTTTTCTATGCAGTTGGCAGACCGCACCCTCATTTTAGCAAAGGGAGTTTTTATTTCTGCATCATCGCCATCAGCCTTCTTTCGAACCACTCGCCCAGCGAGTGGCCTTCGTCATACAAAAGACCGGGAAGGGTTTCGCGCAAAGCCCTTCCCGGTCTTTTTCGTTTTCATGGCGAACAGCGCCGCGCTACAGCCTTTCGAGCAGCGGCAGCGCCAGCTCGCGGGCGGCCGTCAGGCATTCGTCGCCGCTTTTTCCCGCGATGTCCGCCGTAATGCCGATCAGGTACCCCTCCCCGTAAACCAGAAGCTGTCTGGCCTGTGCGCTCCAGACGGCGGCCTCCCCCAGATTGGGGGAATCCACCGCATCCTCATAGAGGGCGGCCGTGGTGTCGTACAGCGCCCGCTCCCCCTCCTTGAGGCTGATTTCCGCCGTGGTCTGCCTGTCGGCGGAAGCATAATGGGCGACCGTCCCGGATTCATAGGATTCCGGCTCCCCGACCTCGACGCCCAGCGCCTCCCCGACCTCCTGCGCGCTCAGCAGGGCGGTCACATCCACGCTCAGCATGGAGGGCGCGGTTTCGGCAGTCGTCGGGGCGGACGAGGAAACCTCCCCTTCCGACGGCCCGCCGCAGCCGGAGAGCAGCAGGGACAACGCCAGCAGGCAGACGGCGGCCGGGAAAGCCCCGCGGCGAATGCGTTTTGTGTTCATGGGTTTCAGACCTCCCAAAGCCGCGTCCGGCGCGGCTGGATTTCCGTTTCCGGCGGCTCTTGCCGGCCGCCGTTTTGTCGGGCAGAACTGGACAGAACGGGGCAGAATCGGGCAGAATCGGGTAGTATTTTGACGGGAACCCGGTAAACCCGGCAGACCCGGCAGAATACGGTTTGCGTTCCATGCCATTGTAACACAAAGGGCGGAGGGGAACAAGCCCCCGCCAAACCCTGCCCTTCGTCCCCGAAGCCCGGGACACGGGGCGCCGCCGCGTCCCGGGGCAAAACAGGGAGCGGGACGACCGTCCCGCTCCCCGCCCCTTATTTCTCCGCCTGTTTCTCCGCCTGCTTCTCCGCCTGCTCCTCTTCCACCAGATGCTCTTCGTCGGGGTTGTCCGACAGCCCCTGCTTCACATCCTCTTCGTCAACGCCGTGCGCGATCCACCCGGCGCCCTCTCCTTTTTTCTCCGGAAGGACAAGGTTGAGCAGGATGCCGGCCAGGATCCCCAGCCCGATTCCGCTGACGCTGAACGCCGGGCCGCCGATCACCGCGCCGCCGATGGCGAGCACGAACATCACCGCCGCGATGCAGAGGTTGCGGTTTTGGGTAAAGTCAACGCGGTTTTCCACCAGCGTGCGCAGGCCGACCGAGGAAATCATGCCGTACAGCACGATGCACGCGCCGCCAAGCACACAGGTCGGGATGGTTTCCACCACGCCGATCACTTTGCCGAAAAACGATATGGCAATGGCGATCAGCGCCGCGACCCGCAGCGAAACCGGATTATAGTTGCCGGTGGCCGCCAGAACCGCCGTGTTTTCGGAATAGGTGGTGTTCGGAGGGCCGCCGACCAGACCGGCCGCCATGGTCGCCAGGCCGTCCCCCAGCATGGTGCGGTGCAGGCCGGGGTTCTTCACAAAGTTTTTCCCTACAACCGAACCGTTGGCATACACGTCACCGACGTGCTCCACGCAGGTGACAATCGCGATCGGCGCGATCATGCCGATCGCCCGCCAGTCAAATTTCGGAAGGACAAAGTTGGGAATCGCGAACCATTCCCTCTCCGCCACCTGCTCCAGCGACATCAGCGACGCCGGAGCCAGACCGGTCCGGGTCACCAACAGGGTCAGCAGATAGCCCGCGGTCAGCGCAATCACGATGGAGGACATCTTCACCGTCCCTCTGCCGTAGCTCGACAGAACGATCGCCAGCAGGCAGACGACAATGGCGATCCCCCAGCTCCAGAAATAAGCGGGGGAAAACATCTCAATTCCGTTCCCCTGGATGTTGTTGATCGCCGAGCTCGCCAGATTGAGGCCGATAATGGCGATCCCCACGCCCCGCACCACCGGCGGGAAGAGCCGTTCCATAAACCGGTTTCCAAACAGCTTGATGAACAGCGCCAGCACCAGGTAGATCGCGCCCGCGCAGATAATGCCGCCCAGCGCATAGGGAATGCTTTCCTCCTGCGTGCCGTACATCGGCGTACCGCCCCCGCTGCCGATCACCGCCTGCAGAGAGGCGATAAAGGCGAAGGAGCTGCCCAGAAAGGTGGGCATCCGCCCCTTGGTGCACAGATGGAAAATCAGGGTGCCCAGGCCGGCGGCAAACAAAGCCACGCCCACATCCAGGCCGGTCAAGATCGGCACCAGGATCGTGGCGCAGGACATGGCGAACGCGTGCTGCAGCCCCAGCAAAAGCGTTTTTCCCGCGCCAAGGGGCGCATACTCCCCGGCGCACGGAAAAAGCAGCGTGTTCAGCTTCGACAAAAATTTCATCCGTTTCCCTCCCTCAAAAAATCACCGCCGGCCGCCCCTGCCGCGGAGCCCCGGACGGTTTCCCTGTTGTTGCCTGTCGTTAAAAATTTACATGTTTTTCTCGGCTGTGTCAAGCAAAATACGGCATCTTTTTCGTCCTTTTTGCCATTTCCTGCGATTTCCCGCAGTTTCCCGCGATTTCTTCTGCAAAAGCCCCGCCCGCCCTTTTCTTCGCGCGGATTCTGTGGTATACTACAGACAGCTTTCGGCCTCGTCTGGACGGGGACGGAAATGCGTTTTTCGGGGAAGGAGGGCCTGCCGAATGAGCGACGGACAGGTTTTTTCCGACGGGGTGGAGCCGGGCGGGCTGCGCACCAGCCAGGAAATCAAAATATTGGTGTGCTATATGCTGCTGGGAGCCGGGGAAGCCATGCCCCGCCAGGCGGTGCTTGAGATCATCTCCGGCAACGGCATGGCCAATTTTTTTGAAACCGGCAGCGCCATTGACGAGCTGGTCCGTTTGGGCCACCTGACCGAAGGAGAGGGGGATACCCTGGCCCTGACCGAAACCGGCCGCCAGGTGGCGGACACCCTGTCGGGCATGATCCCCTATACGCTGCGGGAGCGGTCGGTGAAATCCGCCCTTCAGCTGCTCACCAGAATCCGGCGGGAAAGGGAAAACACGGTAACAATCGAAAAGCTGCCCCATGGATACAACGTCACCTGTGCGATCGGCGACGACGAAAGCCCCCTGATGTCCTTCACCCTGCGGGTAGCGGACGACCTGCAGGCCCAGATGGTGAAGGAGCGTTTTCTCAGCGACCCCGTTTTGCTTTACCGCAGCCTTCTGGCCGTACTGAGCGGAGACGCCGGCGTTTCCATCGGGGACACCCGGATCGTCATCGACCTGAAGTAACAAAACCCGGCCGGGAACCGCTTGACAATTGGCCGGGAAGATGGTATGATGAACACCGTCAATCATCAGGGAGAGGTGTCCGAGCGGTTTATGGAGCTGGTCTTGAAAACCAGTGACTCGAATAGAGCCAAGGGTTCGAATCCCTTCCTCTCCGCCAAAATGCCCTCCCGAACAATTTGATATAGAGTTGGAGAATCACCTGCATGGAGAAGTACTCAAGTTGGTGACGAGGCGCCCCTGCTAAGGGCGTAGGTCGGGTAACCGGCGCGAGGGTTCGAGTCCCTCCTTCTCCGCCACGCCGGAGCAAAGTTCGCTTTGCTCCGGCTTATTTTTTGTCTACGACAGAAAATAAGCCTTTCGACCGCTTCCTTGCTCCTCCTTTTCCGAAAAAGGTCACGCTGCGCCTCCGCTGTCCGCTTGCGGCGTTTTGAAAAAACGCGGCGCGCTTCGCCACGCTCCGGCTTGCTACCAACCTTTTTCGGGTTGCGTGAGGGTTCGATATCCTTTCAAAAAAATATCGGGGGTTCATTTTGAGGCGTCCTCACATGAAAACATTCAAAATGCTGCCCTCTAAGTGCGTCTATTCGTGCAATGCTGATCGCACAAAGGAGAAGGCGAAATGAGTGAAAATAGCGGCTATACATATTTCAAAATTACGGGAGACTTTGAGCCGGTCTTGTAACAGAGAGGCGGGATTACAACCGGGTAAAACCTGGGAAACCGGTGATAAGCGCTGAACGGTACAATGGAGGAGTTAAACTCCCGCGTTGTGCTTTTTTACAATATGTTTTTGCCTTTTACTTATTGCAACTCAAGTATAGTTTAACGGGATTATAGTGAGTATAATAGGGTTCAGAAGGAGGCGAAGGCTTGTGTAGGAGTGGAATTACGAAGTTCAGAAGATGATTGCAGTATAATGTCATAAAAAAGAGCTGTCCGATTTATTGAAAATATTCTTGCCGGATTGCCAACCTTTCCGATTTTCTTCCCACTATATAGTCAAACGGTACCGGAGTAATTACGTATGGATAAACAAAAAGCAGAGGGAATACTAACGGAATATTTTTCTAAAATCTACGGATTCGCCATGAAAAAAGCGTTTTCCTATGCGGAAGCCGAGGAGATCTGCGCCGCTATTGTCGAACAGTTGTATGAATCTTTAATAAAAAAAGAAGAAGAAATATACAACGTAGACGGTTATATTTGGCGCATCAGCGCATACGTCTACGCCAAATATGTCTCGTCGGTGAAAAAGCATCAGGGCGTTTCCATTGATGGGGTTCTCGTGCCTTTTGAAGACACCTATGACTTCGACGATCAGAAGGAAGACCTCTTGCGTTTGCGCCGTGAAATTGCGTTTCTCACAAAAACACGCCGCGAAATTGTTTATGCATACTATTACGAAAACGAATCCATTGCCCATATTTCCCAGCGGCGAGGGATCCCGGCCGGCACGGTCAAATGGCATCTGAATCAAGCGCGTCATGAATTAAGGGAGGGATTTGCTATGGAAAGAAAAATAGGAAAGCTCGGTATGAAACCTATGAAAGCCATCAGCATTGGCCACAGCGGCGATCCCGGACCAAACGGAGGTCCGGAGTTTTATCTGAACGACAGCTTGAATCTGAATATCGTTTACAGTGTGTATTACACTTCCAGAACAAAAGAAGAAATCGCAGAAGAATTAGGCGTTACTCCTGTTTTTATTGAAGACAAGATCGATCTGCTGGAAAGCAATGGCTTTTTGGTACGCAAAGCCGGCAACAAATTTACCACTTACGTAAGATTTGATTCCCCAACGTATTCGCTTGAAAAGCAGGAAAACAGGTTGAAAAAGCAGCTTGAAATAGCTCGTTTGCTCGCAAAGGATTATGCGCCGGCCGTCCGGCAGGCCGTTTCCGATCTCCGTCAGGCGTATATTCCCGGCGGAAACCGCGAGCTTTTGGAAGCAGCGGCGATTTTTTACGGCGTGGCCAACAAGTGCCGGTTGGATGTGAAAAAGGATCTGTCCCCTTACTATATAAAAACGACAGACGGGGGGAATTATATTGCGTATATAGAAACGGAAAGGACGCCGACTGATGAGGACTATGTCCCCACCCTGCAGCTTCCTCCCATGTGGGCTTGCGGCAATATGGTGCGTTGTTCGGAAAAGTACCCCGTCTATGCCTGGGCGATCGACAGCCGGTACTCTTCGCGTGGGGGCGGCTGGAAAAATAATTTGACATCGGATTATGAATCCCTTTACGAATTCATGACCGGCGCAATTGCAGATGACCTTGTCAATACGGACAAATTCAAACGGCTCCGGGAACGGCAGTTTATTTCTGAAAACAATCAGGTTAATATTATGGTAGTCAAGGGAAAAGCCGGGGATTTTTTTGATAAGATTCCGGAGCTCGACGAAAAATCCAAAAAGCTGTTTGCGGATTACGCCTTTGAATACGCGCACACCATTGCCGGCGATTATCCACCGCAAATGCGGGATCTCATTTTCAGTGAGACCGCAGGAGGATGGATCGGCAATGCAGTCGCGCTGATGGTTATGGATATCCTTTACGCGGACGGCACCTTTCATGCGTTGACCGACCGGGAAAAAATCACATCCAATTGCATTTTATTTACCGATGTGCTTCCATTGGCGACAAAAAAGGAATATGCTTGAGGGTGGAAAGCAGGCCGGCAAAATAAGCGGCCTGTCCGGCATATGAGTCCGCATCCATCCGCTCAAATCGCAGATCATTCTTTTTTAAGCCGCCAGACAATAAGCCCCCGGCTTGATACGGTCGTATTAAGCCGGGGGCTTAATTGATCTGAGCGGAAATATAATTTTTTGCAATAAAAGAAAATTCAGCGACACTATATTAGTGAAAGGAGGTTGCAAGATGACAGAGAGCGCGGGTCGAAAAGACACGCTCATGTACGATCTGCTCAACAACTATGCGGAAAAAATATTTTATTTCTGTTTGAAAAAGACGAATAATGCTTATGCGGCGGAAGATCTGGCGTCGGACATTGTACTCGATATTATCACCGCGCTGGAGAAAGGAAACGTACCGGAGCATTTTCCTGCATGGGTGTGGCAGATTGCGCGCAATCGATACAGTAAATGGGTCAAAAGGAAGCACAGGCAGACGGCATCGGAATCGGGCGCGGACATCGGAGACCTGGAGATTGAAGACAAAGGCACTGACCTCGAAGAGGCATTGATACACGGCGACCAGCTGCGGCGGCTTCGTCGGGAAATGTCGTTGATTCCATCGGACGACCGCCATATCCTTATCGCTTATTACCTGCAGGGAGAAAAAGTCAGCGAGATCGCCAGATCGCGCAATCTCCCGGAGGGCACTGTCATGTCCAAACTGTTTCGTGCAAGAAAATTATTGAAAGAAGGTATGGATATGGCAAGAGAATCAAGAGAATTGGGAAAAAGGAGCTATAATCCGGAGATGATTTCCTTTTGCGCTTCAGGCAACCAGCCCTCCGGGCTTCCATGGTCGGCTATCCGCAGAAAGCTTCCGGTCAATATCCTTTGTCAGGCGCATAACCATCCCTGTACGCTGCAAGAGCTTGCGCTGGAGCTTGGAATCGCCGCCCCTTACATGGAAGAAGAGGTAGAGCTGCTGCTCCAGGCGGAGCTTCTCAAAAAACTGAAGAACGGAAAGTATCTGACAAACTTTTTTATTTTACCCTGGGAATGCCAGAACGAGATCAATGAAAAGTGCTGCTGCTTTGCGGAACAGCACGCCGCGGCATTCTGGCAGCTGGCAGAAAAAACCTGGGAGCACGCGGCCGGCCTAGGGGTAACATACGGCGGTTACAGCGACAACGACGCACAGATGTTTTTTGCGTTTTATCTGGAGCAGCGAATTGAAAAAGCCCCGTTTTCCGATAACGTGTATTCAAAATTCAAGCGGGCCGACGGCGGAAACTGGGGTATAATCGGCTTTGAAAACGGCAGCGTCTGTCGTTTGCCTTCCACGTTTTTTAATAACAATGGAAACGGCTGGAAGGATACGAGCTGGGACGGTTACCAAGCGCAGCCGGGCGATGCGGTGTTCAGGAAAAGGCGCTATAAAACCGACGCGCCGGATTCACATTGGAATATGACGCTCAAAAGGATAGCCAAAGGCTCTGAGCTGGCATCCCTTTCCGAAGTCGAAAGAGAAAATCTGCAGAAATTGATCGAAGACGGCTTTTGCATAATGCGCGGCGACGACACGGCGGCTGTAAATGCTCTTGTTTTCAAAGGCCATATGAAAACGCGGCTGCAGGCGTATCTGGAAGCATTACCCGCCTACCTCTCCCTGGCAGAGGATATGCGTGCTTTCATCCGCTCCGCAAAAGAGACGGTTGCCTGCTATTCCAATCAATACCTGCAGGATGATTTTGAATATTATGTGGCGATGTCCATTGTCGAATTGCGCTCCACGTTATCGCGGCTTTGGAAAAGCCAAGGGTTCTATACCGGCGAGAGCGCTCAATTTTGCGCGTTTTCCTGTTGATGGAAAACCGCGTCCATACGGTCCGCCGCCCGTATCTTTGTTTGTCATGCGGGCCGGTAAAAGCAGTCAGGACAGGGTTCGGGCCCGTCCTGGCTGCTTTTTGACGTTTTCAAGGCGAGTAAGAAGAACGCCTCCCGCAAAGGGCCGCCGCTTTCGTTGTGGCAGCCGCCGTGTGCAGCGCATAACGTGGAATGGGGATAACCCCTGCGGATTCCCCCCGGAGAGAAGCTCCCGGGAGCCTTTGCGGGGGGAAGAATCCCCAGAAGGAGGTAACACAATGGGTGTTACAAATGCAAACAAGGTCATCAGCGCGTCGCAGATCGACTGCAGCGGCACGCTGCGCGTCACCCTGGCGCTGACGGCCGCCCCGGATATCGTCACCAACCCCACGGACATCGTCCTGGTGCTGGACCGTTCCGGCAGCATGACCGGCGCGCCGCTGGCCAGCATGAAGGCCGGCGCCAAAACCTTCATCGACATCATTGCGGAAGCGACCGGCGGCACGGCAAGCGGCCAGATCGGTTCCGGCAGCCAAATCGGCATCGTCAGCTTCGCGGACACCGCTACAGTGAACACACAGCTCATCACGTCCGTGGATACGCTGAAAAGTGCTGTGGACGGGCTGACGGCCGGCGGGAGCACCAACCATGCGGATGCTTTCACCAAAGCCAGCCAGTTGTTCAGCCCCTTGTCCGGCAACGCAAAGGTCATCGTCATGTTCACAGACGGGAACACCACCACCGGCGCGCCGCCCGCTCCCGTGGCCGCCGCGGCCCGGGCGCAGGGAATCATCATCTACTGTATCGGCCTGGTGGGTTCGGACGGCGTGGACGTCAGCGCCCTGAACGATTGGGCGACCGACCCCGACGCCACCCATGTAGCGGTCACGCCGGACGCGGCCGACCTGGAGCAGCTGTTTGCCGACCTGGCGGCCAACATCTCCAAAACCGGGGCCACCAATCTCGTCATCAACGAAACCGTAAACCCCGATTTTGTCATCACCAGCGTTCTGGCTCCCAGCCGCGGCACGGTGACTACGCTCGGCGCCACTTCCCTGCGGTGGAATATCGCCGAGCTGGGGGTGAGCGCCAGCGAAAGCGCCGTTCTGGAATTCTTTGTCCGCCACGTCGCCCAGACCTCCGGCACCAAGCTGGTCAATCAGTCCATCACCTACTCCGACACGGAGGGAAATGCGGTCACCTTCCCCGCCCCCACCGTCACCGTGGACTGCGGCATCGTAGTACGCCCGGAACCGTGTCCCACGCCGGTGGAACTGACCGTTGGGGGATGCGAAGATTCCGTTGTGGTGGATATGGGAGACGTTGAGCTGGAATCGCTGGGACGGTTAATCCAGATGGATGTCACCATCAAAAACGTCTGCCCCGGCAAACGGGTCGCGCTGGCCGTCATCCTGACCGAAGTGGATGAAAACGGCACGGAGTATTCCCGCGGCATGAAAACCATCACCATTCCGGCCCATAACTCTCCCTCCTGCCGGGACGTGCTGGTCCAATGCATCAAATTCGTCGTACCGGAGGACCTGGACGTATCCGGCGGCGCCCCTCAGGCCCTATGCAACCAGCGGAATTTCAAGGCGCGCTTTATTGCGCACAACATCGACACAGACTTCCGCTGCTGCGAATCGACCATTACCATGTGAAACAAACAGGACTGTCCGCCGCCTTCCGGCGGCGGTTACATACCCCCCGATACCCCCGATACCCTCCTATGCCCCTGATATCCCCCT
>CAJFTG010000031.1 GCA_904419875.1 Candidatus Avimonas caecicola
ACTTTGAGCAGACGGTTTGGGCTTTTGCCCTTACCGCCTGCTTTTTCTTTTGCCGTCCCGTCCCCGCTGGCGGATGCATCGGGCCGGGCTGCGCCCCGCGCCCTTCCCCGGGAGGCTGCACCCCTCCGGCCATCCGCTTCTTGCGTGTTTTTGCGGAAACTTTTTCGATCTTTGCTGTTGTACATATCCACGTTCCATCCGCAGAAAACGCAGGCGCCGGTGGTCGTGGGACGGAAGGGGGCACCATGGTATTCCTGAAAGGGAACGCTGCCGGGCGACGTCAGTGTTTTCCCCTCCGGGTCATTGGTCAGGGCGGTTCCGATCCCGTGGACAAACCTTCGCAGCTCCACCGTATCCTCCGTGTCCGGTCGCCCCGCCGCAAATTGGCGCATGATGGAGTGCCCCGCCACGGCGGCGACGGCTGCCCGGACACGGAAGTCGTTCGCCTCCAGCGCCTGCTGCATTTCCAGCAGGGTGTCGTCCACGGCACGGTTTCCGAAGCCAGCGACAATAAACGGCGGCGGATCTGTCGGCGGTCATGGTACGCAGCCGTTCGAGCACCACGGCAGGAACCCGGCAACCGAAGGACGGCGTGCCGACAAGACGCAGATCTGCCGCATCAAATGTGACCAGCGCGGGCGGTAACCTCCGGACGGGGGCAGGGCGACCGTAGCTTCCGCCCCGAGGCCGCCCGACAAATGTCCATGACCCTTTTGGTCCCGCCGGTGGGACTGAATGGGACTGAAATAGAGAGAATAGCGCTTTCCTCCTCGGCTTTCCGCGGCATGTCCGACGGCCGGTACAGGAGCCCCTTATTGGGTTCTCCTGCTTTTCGGCCGTTTTTGTCCATTATACCGCTGCTTGCGGACCGTCCTCAAGCCCTTGACGGCGGGAAGGGCCTGTGTTATCCTGAAAATATGCTAGAAAATGAAAGGGGCGCACCGATGAAAAAGGTGAAGATTACCGTTTTGAAAACAACACTGGATCGGGAACTGGCGGCAGAATATGGGGCGGAGGGGTTGACCGCCTGTCCCATGCTGCGGGAAGGACAGGTATTCTATGCCGATTACGCCAAGCCGGACGGCCTTTGCGATGAGGCGTGGAAGGCGATTTACCAGTACGTCTTTGCGCTGGCGCACGGGGCGGGAGAGGGCCTGTTTTACTATGGGGACTGGATTCGCAAGCCCGGGGTGGCGGTCTGCAGCTGCAACGACGGCCTGCGTCCCGTCATTTTCAAGCTGGAGGCCACCGATGAAGAAGCCGTGATGGCGTATACACCGGTCCGCTGATCGCTCTTTTGGGGGATGTATATGGCATTGCCGCCTGTTCTGTCGCCGTCCGGTGCTTACGCAATTCAAAGGAATGATTACTGTGCGTTTTTTGTACAGATTCAGAAAGCGGCCGGTGACATTTCTCCAAGCGCCGGCTACATGAGTCGGAATGCTATCCGGTCCGTGCTTCGCTGCGGCCCGCATAAGGAATTCCCTTTTTTGCAGAACAAACGCAGATCAGGGTGAAACAAAGGCGTTCCACGGTAAAATGGATATGCGTTGTTCATCGCGCTGAGGAGCAAGCGGCAAAGGCGGCAAAGCCGGCATGAATACCGGGGATTTGTAATAGAGGGGAGATACCTCAGCCGGCACCGGCATATGCCTGGAAGCTCTATGGTGTTTTCGGCGGTCGATGCCGCCTCCGGCTAAAAGGCCGCGCTCTTCGGGGGAATCCCCGGTAAGAAGAGCGCGGCCGGATTTTGCGGCGGGAGACAAGCGGACTCAGAGCTGTCCGGTCAGGATATACGCGCCGGTATTGTCTGCGGATACGGTCACGTTTTTCCAGTCCGACGGGATGAGGAGCGCCCCGTCCCTCGGCTCCTGACGGCTGAAGGCATATCCTGCGGCGGTATAGAAACGCCCGATTTCCAACTGTTCGAGGTATTCCTCCAACGTCCAGCGGTTGGCATACATCAGCGCGGCGTGCGGCTTTCCCACATAGCGGATGTGCCACGGCTCGAAGCTTACCCCGGTAACCGATTTTTTCCCAAAGGGATAGCGGATAATCCATCCGTATTCGTGAGCATGCTCCTGAATCCATACGCCGCCTTTGGCGGTGATGAATTCGCGCTGTGCCTTTTGATAGACGTACAGGTCGAGGGCCAGCCCGGTTTCATGCTCGCTCGTTCCGGCGGGAACAGCGAGCTGGGGGTCGGCCAGATACTCGGCTTCCTGCTCCTCCCGGGTTCGGTAGGAGCTCATCAGGTAAATCCGGTCGCCGGTTTCCTCCTCCGCCGTTTGCAGCAGCTCCTGCAGGGCGGAGACGCCGGAGCGGTCAACCAGCAGTTCGGTGTCCTTGTATTCCGTCAGCATCAGCTCCGCATCCTCGGACAGCGGATGGGCGGCGTTGACCAGCCAAAGGCTGTTCTGCCAGGTGATTTCCTCCCGCGTCCCTGCCCGGATGTCGGCGAGAAGGACAGCTTCCGTGCCGCCTGCCTCCGTTTCGTTCAGCTCAAGGGCCGTTCGTTTGCGCAGCAGGTCCTGCAGGCCGTAACCGACATCCGGCCGTGCGACGGTGACATAGAGGATACTTCCTCCCAAAAGCATCAGTATCAGCAGCGCGGCAACGCTCAGTGCCAGGAGAATCCGCGGCCGGTGATGCGCAGCGGATTGACGGGGACTTTTCATATGATCAGCCGCTCCTTTCCAAAGCGAATCCGGACGGCGGTGCGTCCATGGGTATACTATACCGCCGCTTTCGGTGGAACGGTGTGGGAAAATGCGAAAGATCTTCTTAAGGGAACCGGCGAACTTTGTTAACGAAGACCTGAACACAGCCGCCTGCTGTGTTCAGGTCTTTTCCTGTTACTTTGGCTTAAAAACAGGAAAGAAATAACGGATGGCAAGGTTTGGAGGCCGCGTCAGCGGAATCGAAGGCGGCACCCGCCTGCGGGAAGCAAGAATCCCGTGGCTTAAAAAAACAGACCGCTTATGCGGCGGCCTGTACGTGTAATGCGATTGACGGACCATTCTGTGCGTCTTGCGATGCTTGCCGGGAATATGCCCTTTTAAGGCTTCTGTATTCCGCGCGTTTAACGCCCGGTTTTGGTTCGCCGGCTTCCGGTATGGAAACGGCGACGACCGCCTTTGAAGGAACATATCGCCTCGTCTGTTTCCGCACTCTGCAGGCCGCCTAAATCCTGGTCTTGCAGGCACAAATATGACGGAGCGGAGCGCCGCTTTCAGGGCGGCATCATGAGAGGGGAAGTCTTAAAAGCTGAAAGCACAATACCCCGATACGCCGGACACCCTGATAGAACTGCTCAAAGCCGTTGCCGGAACCTATTACCGGGAATATGCGGGCGAGGAATTCACCATTACTTCCTGGGCTCCGAGATCGGGGAACGCCCGTATTACCTCCTGTCTGCGGCGCAAATGGCGGCGGGAAAGAACGACGCCGGCTGGCTGAAGGAATAGATTTCAAAGGATAACCCGTATGACGAGGTGGACGAAAAATCACCGATGATGCGGCGGCGGTATGCCGGCTGCACTTTTCGGACTGCATGAACAACGGCGGCATCTCGCAGCTCTTTATTGATGTCTCCCCCTTCCCCAAAGGGAAAAAGGGGATCGTCCGCGTCCAGCACGACCCCGATACGCTTACGGTCATTGCGGACAGCTTCGAGGATTATCTGCCAATGCTCATGGACAAGGGCTATGATTTTGTTGCACGGAGGATTCTTTCAAAGAGGAGCCGTGACAGGCATCGCACGACGAGTCCGGCGGACGCCGCGGGCAGCCCCCCAATCGCAGCTTCATCGGGCAAACTGAAAGAGGATGGGAAAAGCACGGGAAAAGGACGGGATTCGCGGACGGGGAAAGAGAAAAAGCAGGAGGTCACAGCCTGCGCTATGACCTCCTGCAGCCAGACGACGCCTTCCTTATGAAGGCATGCGGCCCGGCGGCTTTGTACAAAAAGCGCCGGGGATGCAGCCGTCCCCGTCATTTTCCCGCCGTCAGCCGTGCAGCCCGTCCGACTGCCGGGCCATGTTTTCCACCACGATGTCGTGGATGTCGCCCAGAGACGCGCAGTATTCCAGTACCTTCCAGGGCGCGTTGGTGTGAAAGTGGATTTTGATTAATTCCTCGTCTCCGACCACCAGCAGGCAGTCGCCCTCCATATTCCGGGTGATATACTCATGGATTTCGTCCTCGGACAGGTTTTCGCCTTCGATGAGGAGCTGGGTGTCAAAGCGGTATTCCATATTCTCTTCTCCTTTGTCCGGCGGCGCCGGTTCATCGGGGATTGGCCCTGTTGGCCCCCGCTTAGTATTATACCCCGCCTTTTTGGCAAAAGCAACCGCCGGCCTTTCGGTTCCGTCAACCGGGGCGGTGAAAGCGGGATTCGCCCGGTGCCAGAAATTTCCCTTGGAGAAAAATGGAGGATATACGAGTATTTTCGAGGAAAATGCATAGTTTCCGGGTGTAATTCGCCTGGAACTACTGGGAAGTGGGAGAAAATCAAAAAAATCGCAATATATCTTGACAAGTTCATCAAAAGACCCTATATTGTTATTTGTTGTCTGAAAGCAGGCAATGCATCTGTTTTTAAAAGCGGAATCCGCGCACGCCGCAGTTCGCCATTTTTCGGCAGGACTGTGAAAAACCCTTTGCGGAGGGCGTTGTCAGAGAGACCGCGGTTTTCCAGCCCCGTACCGGGAGGACGCGGGGAACGGGAAGACTCCATACCGGCCAGGAGAAAAAAGACCGGTATCAACCGCAAAGGGGGATGCATGATGGCAAAAGGAATAATCGAACTCAAGGACATCGCGGTATCGTTTGACGGTGAATCGGTGCTGAGCGGACTGAATCTCAGCATCGGAGACGGGGAATTCGTCACCTTGCTCGGCCCCTCGGGCTGCGGCAAGACGACGACGCTGAGAATCATCGGCGGCTTCGTCAAACCCGATCACGGCGATGTCTTTTTTGACGGCAGGCGGATGAACGACCTGCCCGCCTACCGCCGGCCGGTGAATACCATTTTCCAGCGATACGCCCTGTTTCCGCACATGAACGTATACGAAAACGTGGCTTTCGGCATGCGGGTGCAGAGAAAGAGCCGGAGCGAGATCCGCAAAACCGTGGAGGAAATGCTGGCGCTGGTCAACCTGAAGGGATTTGAAAAGCGCGGGGTCAACACCCTGTCCGGCGGGCAGCAGCAGCGGGTGGCGATTGCCCGTGCGCTGGCCAATAATCCCAAGGTGCTTCTGCTGGACGAGCCGCTTGCTGCGCTTGACCTCAAGTTGCGCAAGGATATGCAGGTGGAGCTGAAAAACATTCAGAAAAGCCTGGGGATCACCTTTATCTATGTCACCCACGATCAGGAGGAGGCCCTGTCCATGTCCGACACCGTGGTGGTGATGGACGGCGGCCAGATCCAGCAGATTGGCACCCCGCAGGATATCTACAACGAGCCGAAAAACGCCTTTGTGGCGGATTTTATCGGGGAGAGCAACATCCTTGACGGGATTATGCACGAGGATTACCTGGTGGAATTTTTCGGGCGCAGATTCCGCTGCCTGGACGCGGGCTTTGGACCGAAGGAGCCGGTGGACGTGGTCATCCGGCCGGAGGATATCGATATCGTGGCTCCTGAGAAGGGTCACCTGACCGGCACCGTCACCGGCGTCACCTTTAAGGGCGTGCATTTTGAAACCATTGTGGATTTTAAGGGCTTCAAATGGATGATTCAGACCACCGATTATTATGAGGTCGGGCGGCAGATCGGGATCGTTCTCAATCCGGAGGATATTCATATTATGAAAAAGTCGGCCTATTCCGGGATGTTCGGCGACTACAGCTCGTATTCGGAGGAATTTGACGAGCTGGCCGACCCGGAAGCGGATCTGGTGCAGGAGAGCAACGAGGGCGACCTCTGACCGGGAAAGGCCCCCGCGTATCTCTCTGGCCGGCGCTGCGGCGCGGCGCCCCGCTTTTCCCGTCCGCTCCGCCGAGGGAAGGCTGTCGTTCCCTCCGCGGAGGATTCCGGCGCCGTGCCTTTGGGCGCGGGGATGCGAAAGGATGCTGACTTTATGATGAAGAACTGTTCCGCCGCCGCGCCGTTTGCGGTGTGGATGCTGCTGTTCACCATCGTCCCGCTGGGTGTGGTGGTATGGTTTGCTTTCACCGATGAGGCCGGCCGCTTTACCTGGGACAACATTGCCGCCATTCAGAGCCATCTGGGCACCCTGCTGTATTCTATCGCCCTGGGAGCGCTGGCGACGGTGATCTGCCTTTTGCTGGCCTACCCCCTGGCGTACAGCATATCCCGCAAAAGCGAACGGGCGCAGCAGACGATGGTCATGATTATCATGCTCCCGATGTGGATGAATTTTCTGCTGCGCACCTATGCGTGGATGACGTTGCTGGAAAACAACGGCTTGATCAACCGCTTTCTGGGGCTGTTCGGGCTCGGGCCGCTCCCCATGATCAACACCAGCGGGGCGGTGGTGCTCGGCATGGTGTACAATTTCCTGCCCTTTATGGTACTGCCGCTTTATTCGGTGATGACCAAGATCGACCCCCGGATTATCGAGGCGGCGCAGGATCTCGGCTCCAACGGCTGGCAGGTTTTCCGCCGGGTGGTGCTGCCGCTCTCCGTGCCGGGGATCGTGTCCGGGATTACGATGGTGTTCGTCCCCGCGGTGAGCACCTTTGTCATCACCAAGCTGCTCGGCGGCAGCAAGACGCAGATGATCGGCGATACCATCGAAACCATGTTTATCGGCCAGGCGTCCAACTACAACGTGGGAGCGGCTCTGTCCCTGGTGCTGATGGTGCTGATTCTGCTGTGCATGGCGTTTATGGGCATGGCGGATAAGGATGAGGAAGGGGGGCTGGCCGTATGAAAACCCTTTCCAGGATTTATAACGGCTTGATTTTCCTGTTTTTGTATGCGCCCATTGTGGTGCTGATCGTCTTTTCCTTCAACAACAGCCGCAGCCGCTCGGTGTGGCACGGCTTCAGCCTGCGGTGGTATGAGGAGCTGTTCCGGGACAAGGAAATCCTGAACGCCCTGATCGTCACTTTGAGCGTGGCGGTCATCGCCACGGTGGTCGCCACCCTGGTCGGTACGGCCGCCGCCGTGGGAATGCACGGGATGAACGGCAAGCTTCGCCAGGTGATGATGGCGGTGAACAATATTCCGATGGTCAATCCGGAAATTGTGACCGGCATCTCGCTGCTGCTGATGTTCGCATTCATTTACCGCACGACGGGCTTTCTTCAGCTGGGTTATGGGACGCTGCTGCTGTCTCACATCACCTTCTGCATCCCTTATGTGGTTTTGCAGGTGATGCCCAAGCTCCGGCAGATGAACCCGCACATGTATGAGGCGGCGCTCGACCTGGGCTGCCGGCCGATTTCGGCCTTTTTCAAGGTGGTGCTTCCCGAGATCATGCCGGGCGTGGTCACCGGCGCGCTGATGGCCTTCACCATGTCGTTGGACGATTTTGTCATCAGCCTGTTTACCTCGGGTTCCTCGGCGCAGAACCTGTCGGTAACGATTTATTCGATGGTCAAGCGCCGCATCACGCCGGAGATCAATGCGCTTTCCACCCTGATGTTCGGCGCGGTGCTGATTCTGCTGATCTTGGTGAATGTTTCCCAGATTCGCGGGCAGCATACCAAAGCGGATAAGCTGGGGGTCATAGCGGGACGGTAAGCCCTTTGGTGCGGCATCGTTTCAAAGGGATGGATATACCGAATATTTTTGCAAGGGAGATAGGTAGTTGAAAAAAACAGTTGGTTTTGTCTTGGCGGTCGGTTTGATTCTGACCATGGCGGGGTGCACCCAGGACGGCGGCACGGGAGACTGGGATTGGGGAAGCGAACCGGAGGCGGAGTCCGCCGGCGTCACCCTCAATGTGTACAACTGGGGGGAATACATCGACGATACCGATGTACGCGTCAACGATGCGTTTACCCATCTGACCGGAATCAAGGTGAACTACAAGAATTTCACCGACAACGAAAGCATGTACGCCCTGCTCAGCTCGGGCGCGGCGGATTACGACGTGATTTTCCCCTCCGATTACATGGTGGGGAAGATGATCCGGGAAAACATGCTGGCCAAAATCAATTTTGACAATGTACCCAATTTCCAGTACATCGACGAAAGCCTGAAGAACCCGCTGTACGACCCGGACAACGAATATTCGGTGCCGTACACCTGGGGTACGGTGGGCATCTTCTACAACAGCAAGTATGTGGACGAGGCGGACCTGGAGGACGGCTGGGGCCTGCTCTGGAATGAAAAATACAAGGACAAGATTTACATGTTCGACAATCCGCGCGATACGTTCGGCATCGCCCTGAAAAAGCTGGGCTATTCGATGAACAGCGAAAATCCGGACGAATGGCAGGCGGCGTATGAGGAGCTGGTCAAGCAGAAGCCGCTGGTACAGGCGTATGTGATGGACCAGGTGTACGACAAGATGATCAATGAGGAGGGCTGGATCGCCCCCTATTATTCCGGGGACGGCGTCATCATGATGGACGAGGAAGAGGGGAATACCGACATCCAGTATTTCGTGCCGGAGGAGGGAACCAACCTCTTTGTGGACGCGATGTGCATTCCCGCCGCGGCCGAGCATAAGGACGAGGCGGAGGCTTACATCAACTTTCTGTGCCGCACCGAGGTTGCCAAGGCAAACGCCGAATACATCGGCTACTCCACCCCGCATACCGAGGCGCGCAAGCTGCTCGACCCGTCGATCGGGGAGAATCCCAACTTCTATCCGCCGCAGTCCCTGCTGGACAAAACCGAGGTGTTCATCACCCTGCCGGATGAGATCAACGAGCTGCAGGATTCGCTGTGGATCCGGTTGAAGCAGTAAACGCTGCCGGCATACGGCGCCCGCCCCTTCGTCGGCTTTTGCTGGCGAAGGGGCTTTTGCATTCCGGCCGCAGGTGGGGGCAAAAGCCGCAGCAAGGGGGCGCCGGGAGGAGCCGCCCGGTTGACGGCAAAAAACGGCCGTTTTGCCTTTTTTGCCGCCCTTTCGGCCAGAGGGCTTGACCGCGCGGGTTCGGGGCGGTATGATAGAACGGTGAATAAAGAAGAAACGCCGCCGGCCGTCCCTGGCCGGGCGAAACGGCGGCCGGAAGGGCAAGGTGAAGCGCTTATGCTGACAACCATCAAAAATACCACCATTACCGTCACGGCTTCGACCCATGGGGCGGAGCTGCAGTCCATCGAATCCGCCGAGGGGATCTCCTACCTTTGGAACGGCGACCCGGCCCATTGGTCCGGCCGCGCCCCGCTCCTTTTTCCCTTTGTCGGCGCGCTGCGCGGGGACTGTGCCGCCTGCGGCGCGGGGGAGATCCGTCTGCCGAAGCACGGCTTTGCCCGCAAGAAGGAATGGACGCTGGAAGAAGCGGGGGAGGATTTCGCCGTCTACCGGCTGGAATCCGATGACGCCACCCGCGCGGGGTATCCCTACGACTTTGCGCTGCGTGCGCGCTACACGCTGGGCGACCATAGTGTGACCACGGCGTTTTTGGTGAAGAACACGGGGGAGCGTGTGATGCCCTACAGCATCGGCGGCCATCCCGCCTTTCATGTGCCGCTGGCCGCGGGGGAGAACTTCGAGGATTATTACCTGGAGTTTGAGCAGCCGGAAACCGCCGACTGCCCCCGGATCGATCTGGAGCAGTGCCTGCTGATCGACACCTCCCGCAACCGGGTGATGACCGAAACGCGCACCCTTTCCCTCAACCATGTGATGTTCCGCGGGGACGCGCTGGTGTTCGACCGGCTGAAATCCCGCCGGGTGCGGCTGCTGTCCCGTAAAAGCGGGCGGGGCGTGCAGATGGATTTCCCGGGGATGGATTTCTTTGCGGTGTGGTCGCCGGCCGCGGACGCGCCCTTCGTTGCGCTGGAGCCGTGGACCGGCACCGGCACGCAGGTGAGCGAGGACGACGTGTTCGAGCACAAGCAGGGGATCCGCCGGCTGGAGCCGGGGCAGGAGGACACGGTAGCCTTCACCGTGACGGTGCTGTGAGCGGCTTTGTCCGCACCGGTTCGGGGAAATGGTCCGCCGTCGTTTTCGATCTGGACGGCACGCTGGCGGACACGCTGCAGGACCTGGCGGAAACGGCCAACGCCGCCCTGGAGGAACAGGGCCTGCCGCCCCGTCCGCCGGAGGATTATCCGCAGCTGGTGGGCAGCGGCCTGGAAAAACTGGTGGAGCGGGCGGCTCCGTCCGCTTCCGCCGCCCGGCGGGAAGCGGTGCGGCAGAGTTTTTTGCGCCTTTATGCGGCGAACTGCCTGCGGCATACCCGGCCCTACGATGGGATGCCGGAGACTCTCGCCGCCCTGCGGGGGAGGGGGATTCCTCTGCTGGTGGTCACCAACAAGCCGGATGTGCAGGCCCGCGCCATTGTGGAAAGCCTGTTCGGCTGCGGGCTGTTCGCCGGGATTTACGGCAACCGGGACGGCCGGCGGGTAAAGCCGGACCCGGCCCTGACGCTGGCGGCGCTGGCCTCGGTCGGTGCGCCCCCGGCGGAAGCTCTTTTTGTTGGGGACTCCGATGTGGATGTCCTCACCGCCAGGAACGCCGGGATGCGTGCGGCCGGCGCCGTCTGGGGCTTTCGCGGGGAGGAGGAGCTGCGCCGGGCTGGCGCGGATTTTTTGCTGCATAAACCTGCAGAAATTTTAAATACTTATTGATTATTCCTCCGCAATCCGTTATAATGGTAGCGTTTTCACAAAGGAAAGCCCGTCTTTTGTCTGTGACGGACTTTCGGTCTGCCGGAAATCCGCTTTTGGCGGGGCCGCCGGCAAGACAGCCGGGCGTTTTCTTCCGCTGCGAAGCGCTTCGGCATGGCCGGGTTCGGCAATCCCTGCGGCGGAGAAATGGAGAGAGAGCAATGAATAAATTTTTCAAAGGGATCGCGCTGGGCGCGGCTGCGTCCCTGATGGCGCTGTCCTTTGCCGCCTGCAGCGAAGGGGACGTTTCTTCCAACGGTTCCGGCGCTTCGGAGGGGAGCGATACCGCCTCCCTGGATCTGGTGAGCGACGGCAAGCTGATTATGGGTACCAACGCCGCTTTCCCGCCGTTTGAGTATCAGGAGGGCGGCGAGGTCGTCGGCGTGGACGCCGAGCTGGTGGGCGAAATCGCGGAGAGGCTCGGCCTGGAGCTGGAAATCAAGGACATGGAGTTCGAGTCCCTGTCCGGCGCGCTTTCCGGCGGCACCATCGATGTGATTGCGGCGGGCTTCACCGTGGAACCCGACCGTGAGGAAACGATGGATTTCACCAACACCTACTTTACCGCCAAACAGACCATTCTGGTTCTGGCAGACAGCGGCTATAACACCGCGGATGACCTGGAGAACAAGAAGATCGGCGGTCAGACCTCAACCACCGGCCTTACCTGCGCCGAAGAACTGACCACGAAGGAAAACATCATCGGTTACAGCAACGGCTCGCTGGCGGTGGAGGCGCTGCTCGGCGGCGCGGTGGACGCCGTCATTATCGACAACAACCCGGCCAACGAGTACAAGGACCAGCATGGCGATAAGCTGAAGCTGATCGTGGACCAGTTCCCCGAAGAGGATTATGCCATGGCGGTCAAGAAGGGCAACGCCTCCCTGCTGAACGCGATCAACGAAGCGCTGGACGAGATCAAGGCGGACGGCACTTTTGACAAAATCATCGCGGACTACATCAAGTGAGTTTTGGCTCCGGCGGCGAAGCGGTCGGAACCGCTGCATACAGGCAGAAAAAGGAAAGCCGGCTGGCGCATAACCGCCGGCTTTCCTTTTTCCGATGGCAGGTTTATGACCGTTAAAAGCATCTTCGGCATGGAGAAAAGGAGGGCTTTGCTTGGATGCGCTCTGGCATTCCTTTGAAAACCTGGCGGCGTCCTTTGGCGATACGGTTTTTCTTGCGCTGGTCAAGGACGATGCGTATCAGTATCTGTGGCGCGGCCTGGGGAACTCGCTGAAGCTGACCCTGATCGCGGCGGTGATCGGCGTCGTCCTCGGCCTGCTGCTGGCCGTTGCCAAGCTGCAGGATGTGGACAATCTGACGGGGAACCGCTTTCTGGTGGGGCTGCGCCGGATGCTGGCGGGGTTTGCAAACGGATACATTTCGGTGGTGCGGGGCACGCCGGCGGTGGTGCAGCTGCTGGTGCTGTATTTTATCGTCTATACCCAGGTCCTGAAAAAAATTCCCGGCTTCGACCATATCCCCGATCTGGTGATCGCCGGCATTGCTTTCGGCATCAATTCCGGCGCTTACGTGGCGGAGATCATCCGCGCGGGCATCATGGCGGTGGATCGGGGGCAGACCGAGGCGGGGCGCTCCCTGGGGCTTTCCGCCGGAAGCACCATGCTGTTCATCGTGATCCCGCAGGCGGTCAAGAACGTCCTCCCCGCGCTGGGCAACGAGTTCATCGTCCTGCTGAAGGAAACGTCGGTGGCGGGCTATATCGGCATCGCCGACCTGACCAAAGGCGCGCAGACCATCGGCGGCGCGATTTACAATTTCACCGTGCCGCTCCTGTGCGCGGCGTACGTCTACTTCCTGATGACCACGGTGCTTTCCACGGGAATCGGCGTGCTGGAAAGGAGGCTGCGCAAGAGTGATTGAGGTGAAGAACCTACATAAATACTTCGGGGAGCTGGAAGTCCTCAAGGGTATCGACGCTCACATCCGCAAAGGCGACTGCGTTTGTGTGATCGGCCCATCGGGCGGCGGAAAGTCCACCTTCCTGCGCTGCATCAACCTGCTGGAGATGCCGACCAAGGGGGACGTGCTGATCGAGGGCGTCTCCGCCATGCACAACCTCAAGCAGATTGACCGGCTCCGCCAGAAGGTGGGGATGGTGTTCCAGCAGTTCAATCTGTTCCCCCACATGACGGTGAAGGAGAATATCACCCTCGCCCCGGTGAAGCTGAAAAAAATGACCAAGGCCGAGGCGGCGGACCGGGCGCTGGAACTGCTCAACCGGGTGGGACTGGCGGACAAGGCGGAGGAATATCCCAATCGCCTGTCCGGCGGGCAGAAGCAGCGGGTGGCGATCGCCCGCGCGCTGGCGATGAACCCGGATGTTCTGCTGTTTGACGAGCCGACCTCCGCCCTGGACCCGGAGATGGTGGGGGAGGTTCTGGAAGTGATGAAGGGCCTCGCGCTCAACGGCGCCACTATGATGGTGGTTACCCATGAAATGGGCTTTGCCCGCGAGGTGGGGAACCGCATTTTCTTTATGGACGGCGGCGTGATCGCCGAGGAAGGCTCCCCGGACGATATTTTTGGCCGTCCGCAGAACGCCCGCACCAGGGAGTTCCTCTCCAAGGTACTGTAAAACGGCGGGAATGGAACTTGGTTGGAAAGGTAGGAAACGATGAAAACAACGTTGATGGTGTATATCCTGATGGGCGTTTTGTTTGTCGTGCCGCTGGTTTTGTTCAATATCCGGAAAATCTGGGTAAAGAAACCGCCGGACCCGATAAAGTTCAAGCCTGTCCGTTTTACGGTGATTGCCCTGCTGTCCGTCTTTATTGTGGTGTTTCTGGCCACAGCGTATAATGCGACGCTCCATAACCGGTATGAGATTGCGATTGAGCGTCTTGCGGAGCAGCATGCCCAGGCGATTGTCGGCAATCAGTCGATGGAGGACTTCCGCGCTTTCCTGGTGGAAAACGGAACCGAGGATATGGCGGAGGACGCTGCGTCGGTTGAATTGCCGGATTACGGCGATGTCGATGAAGCCCGGTTTCAGTTCAGCGATTGGTGCATCCCCAAATACTGGTCGGATAACGAGAATTTTGAACAGGTTGAGGTCCTGGGGAACGAAAACCCGGTTTACATCCTCTACCGTATGACGGCGGGCGGCCGGAACGACCTGATTCTGGTGCGGATGAAGAATACGGATGAGGGCTGGAAATACGACGCGGTCAGCGTGGCCACCGAAGAGCAGATCGACACGGTCAAGGAGCCGAAAGAGAGGACCGGAAAGTGGTACACCGTGAAAAGCAACGGATAAAGCGAAAAGCGTAGTGGGGGGATTCGGGCGGAGCCACCAAAAGGCCGGTGAATTACGGCGCACGCTTTCCACCCCTTCCGGTGTGCCGCTGGAACCCATTGGTGCGGACGCCCGTCTGTTGATAAACGGACGGAACTGATAAATTTGTAACGACAAACGGGCCCTTGATCGGAGCGGAAAACCATGAAAGCCAATGGTTTTTGTGGGGGAAATAAGCAGTGGTGATTGGTAGAAAGGAATGGGAAAAATCATGCGCGTTTTGTTCCAGGGAGACAGCATCACCGACGCGGGGCGGTCGCGGGAGGATTTAACCGACCTCGGGCCGGGATATCCCCGCTATGCGGCGGCGCTTCTGCGGGAGCGGTATCCCCAGCAGGAGTGGACCTTCATCAACCGCGGAATCAGCGGAAACCGCACCGGCGACCTCCTTGCCCGCTGGCAGGAGGACTGCATTGACCTCCAGCCGGATCTGATTTCCATTCTCATCGGCATCAACGATACCTGGCGGGCTTTTGACTCCAATAACCCGACATCGGTGGAGCGCTTTGAGGAGAATTACCGCCGTCTGCTGGAGGAAACCCGGGCGCATACTCATGCCAAGATTTTGATGCTGGAGCCCTTTGTGCTGCACAACACGCCGGATAAGAATGCCTGGCGGGCGGATTTGGACCCGAAAATCCAGGCGGTCCGCCGTTTGGCGTGGCAGTATGCGGACGCCTATGTGCCGCTGGACGGATTGTTTGCCGCCGCCTGTATGGAGCAGGGGCCGCTTTATTGGACGGCCGATGGTGTGCACCCGGTGGAAGCGGGGGCCAGACGGATTGCCGCCTACTATGCGGACGCCGCCGCCAGGCTGCTGTAAAGCGGTCCGGTCCGCGGGGGAGCGGCTTATCCGCCTCCTCTGCCGCGTATAGCGACCATGTAAGCAAACGCCGCCAAACAGTGTTTGGCGGCGTTTGCTTATTTCCCGGCGCCCTGATCCGGCACAACCGATGGCGTCCGGCGGGAGGCGTCCGCCCTTTCCACGCCGGTGAGGTCGAAATCCGGGATATAGGCGGCGGCTGCGCTGCGGCGGTCCTGGACGTAGCCGTCGGTCAGTCCCCGTTCCAGCAGGGCGTCCCACACCTTGCGGCACTCCCGCAGCGTCACCCGCCGGGAAAGGGCCGGTTCCGGCGGCTTAGGGTTGACCGGGGTATACTGGAACATCAGGCTGACCCAGAGGCCGTCCGTCCGGTGTTCCTGCAGCCAGTCCAGCACGGCGATGGTATTGCGGGTATGGCCGGGAAGGAGCAGGTGCCGCACCAGGGTGCCCCGACGGGCTATCCCCTCGCCGTCCAGCGCCATCGGCCCGGTCTGCCGCGCCATTTCCAGGATGGCGGGCCCAGCGTATGCAAAATAGTCGGCGGCATGGGACAGCCGGGCCGCCAAGGCGTCGTCCGCATATTTCAGGTCGGGTAAATAGACATCCACGGCCCCCTCCAGCAGACGGAGGGTTTCCACCCGCTCATAGCCGCTGGAATTGTAAACGACCGGCACGGCAGGGCGGTAAAGCTCCAGCGAGGCGAGGATGGCGGGGACAAAATGGGTGGGGTTGACCAGATTGATGTTGTGCGCCCCCTGCGCCTCCAGCTCCCGGAAGATCTCCGCCAGCCGGGAGGGAGAGACCGCCCTTCCGTACCGGCCGTGGCTGATCGGGCCGTTCTGGCAGTAGACGCAGCCCAGCGGGCAGCCGGAGAAAAAGACGGTCCCCGAACCCCGTGTTCCGCTGATGCAGGGTTCTTCTCCGGTATGCAGGGCCGCGCGGGCGATCACCGGGAAGGAGGGCATTCCGCACCGTCCCCGCCCCTCCTGCGGCGTACGGGGCGCGCCGCACCGGCGCGGGCAGAGCCGGCAGGAGGAAGCAGCCGGGAAGGATAGGGAAGAGGCGGAAGGCAGAGTCATGCGGTCGCGTCCTTTCCAACAAAATAGCGGTATTTCCCTATTGTATCAGCCCGGCGGCCTTTCTGCAAGCCGCCGGATGGCGCTTGCGTGTCTATTCCCCCCGGCCGAAGGCGGAGGGTTCCCGGAAAACGAGGCCGTCTCCGGTCAGCTCGTACACGGTGGTGCAGACCTCGCGGATATACTTGCGGTCATGGGTGACGCTCAGGATTGTGCCGCCGTAGGCAGCCAGGGCGCGGCGGATCACCGGATTGGAAAGGGGGCTGAGGTTGCGGGTCGGCTCGTCGAGAAGCAGGACGTTGCACTCGGTCAGCAGCAGGCGGAGCAGAAGGAGCTTTGCTTTCTGGCCGCCGGAAAGCATGGCAATCGGCCTGTTCATTTCCTCATGAGTGAACTTGAGGCTTCCCAGCCCGGTATAGGCGCGGGTCGTATCCTCTTTTTTTCCGCTGGGGGCAAGATAACCGACCGGCGTGTCGCTGCCGTCCAGGGCCTCTTCGTAATTCTGCGGCATCCAGCCGGCGCGCAGGTCGTCCCGTTCCCGCAGCTCCTCCCAGAGCAGACGCAGCAGGGTGGTTTTTCCCGCGCCGTTGCGGCCGATGAAGGCCACGTGCTCGCCGCCGCTCACATTCAGACGGATATCCCGCGCCAGAAGGCGGTTCCCAGCCGTCAGCTCGGGCAGAATGAGGTCGGTCACCCGTTTCCCGCGGGGGAGGCGGGCGGAATCCGGGAAAAAGAGGGAGATCGCGTCCTCCACGTCCGGGATGTCCAGGAATTCCTCTCTTTCCCGTTCAAAGCGGCGGCCCATCGATTTGACCGCCTTCATCTTCTTTTTCAGCAGCCGCCCGCCGCCGGGGTCCTGGCGGGTGATTACGTTTTGTTCGTGCTCCACCCGGTTGAAAATCTGCTGATACCGTTCCATTTTCCGGTCGTAGTCAGCCCGCTGCTTACGGGCTACCTGCTCCTGTTTTTCCAGCCCGGCAAGCCGGCGGCGCACGTAGTCGGCATAGGTTGTCCGTTCGACGATATGGCGGGGGACGGTCTTTTTCCGCACCTGCTCCAGATGAATGACGAGATTGGCAGTGCGTTCGATCAGGGTTTCGTCGTGGGAAACGTAGAGAACCGGAACCTCCGCGGCGTTCAGAAAGGACTCCAGCCATTCCAGCGCCTCAATGTCCAGGTCGTTGGTCGGCTCGTCCAGCAGCAGCACGTCCGGCCGGGAGGCGAGCAGCCGGAGCAGCCGCATTTTCACCTTTTCTCCGCCGGAAAGGGAGTCCATGCTCTGTGCGCTTTGGATAAGGGCGGGGTCAAAGTCCAGCTCCCACAGGCGGGGGGAAAGGCTCCGGTATACGTCCGTCCCCTCAAAAAAGGAGGCGACGCTCCGCCTGCGGAGGGCGGCGGGAAGCTCCTGCTCCAGGTAGCCGATCTGCAGGCCCTCCGCTTTCACGGCGCCCTCCATACCGCAGTAGGGCTCCAGCGTTTCCGGCGCGGCGACCGCCCGCAAAAGCGTGCTTTTTCCGTTGCCTTCCTCCCCGATGACGACCGCCCGGTCGCCGGGGGAAAGGGAAAGGGAAAAATCCCGCACCAGCACCCGGCCGGACTCGCGCAGTGTCAGGGTCAGCTTTTGGATTTCCAGTACAGACATAGCGCCTCGCTTTCTCTGTCCGCCGGCTGATGTTTCATGGAAAAGGGACGGCGGACAGCACATGCCCGGGCCGTAAAGCGACCCGGTCCCTTTCCCCGGGCCCCCTCCGGAAGGGAAGACCGCGGCGGCAAAACAAAAAGGACGCTTCCGACGAATCGGAAGCGTCCCGTTTCCCGCACGCAAAAAAGGTCGGGCAGCAAAACCGGCGGACAGAAAAGCCCGGCATCAGGCGGGCCGACGGAACCGGTTATGCGGCCGGACGGGGAAGGCGGAGAAAATAGCTTCCGACTGTCGCAAGCATCCTTTTCAATCCGGCCGCCCCGCTTTCCTGCAAAAATATTGTTTCTGGCGAAACAGGTATATCATAACACAGTTTCCGCTTTCTGTCAAGCGCTTTGTACGGCGGCCGGACCGTTTGTCCGACAGGGAAAGAGAGAAGAAACCGCCGCTTTTTGTTAAACTCCTACCAACTTGGTATAATATCGGCGAAAGCCCTGTTTTTTCCAGCCGTCCTGTGCTATAATATCCCTGAACCCCGCGCGGCGCCGCTGACCGGCGGCGTCCGGCGTCTTGAGAGGCGCCTCGTGCGGGCCATTCACAGATGTATAACGAAAAGAGGTCGGTAAATATGGGAAAGCGTATTACGGATAAAGTGACCTGGGTCGGCAAGGTGGATTGGGAGCTGAAAAAGTTTCACGGCGATGAATTCTCCACCCACCGCGGCTCGTCCTATAACTCCTACCTGATCCGGGACAAAAAGACGGTGCTTATCGATACGGTCTGGCTGCCGTATGACAAGGAGTTTGTAAACAAGCTGAAAAAGGAGATCGATCTGAGGGAGATTGATTATATTGTCGCCAATCACGGGGAGGTGGACCACAGCGGCGCCCTTTCGGCCCTTATGCGGGAGATCCCGGGCACGCCGATTTACTGCACGGCCAATGCGGTCAAATCCCTCCGGGGCCAGTACCACGAGGACTGGAACTTCGTAACGGTCAAGACGGGAGACACGCTGGAGATCGGCGACAGCACCCTGACCTTTATCGAAGCGCCGATGCTTCACTGGCCGGATACCATGTTCACCTATATGAGCGGTGAAAACATCCTGTTCAGCAACGACGGTTTCGGCCAGCATTACGCTTCCGAATCGCTCTACAACGACACGGTGGACGCCGGCGAGCTGATGGCCGAGGCAATCAAGTATTACGCGAACATCCTCTCTCCCTTCAGCCCGATGGTGACCCGCAAAATCAAGGAAATCCTCGGCATGAACCTCCCCCTTGCGATGATCTGCCCTTCCCATGGCGTCATCTGGAAGGAGAACCCGGCCCAGATCGTCGAAAAGTATCTGGAATGGGCGGCGGATTATCAGGAAAATCAGGTGAGCATCGTCTACGATACCATGTGGAACGCCACCCGGAAAATGGCGGAGGCGATTGCGGACGGCATCCGGGAGGCGGACCCTTCGGTCACGGTCAAGCTTTTCAGCGCGTCCAAAACGGACAAAACCGACATCGTCACGGAGGTGTTCCGCTCCCGGGCCGTCCTCATGGGGTCGCCCACGGTGAACAACGGGTACCTGTACGCGATCGCCGGCATTCTGGAACTGATCCGCGGCGCCAAGCTGAAGAAGAAAAAAGCCGCCGCGTTCGGCAGCTACGGCTGGAGCGGCGAGGCGGTCAAGCTGATGAATGAGGAGCTGACAAAAGCGGGCTTTGAGCTTGTGGACGACGGCTTCCGCACGACCTGGGCGCCGGATAACGAGGCACTCGAGAAGCTGCGTGAATACGGTTCCGCTTTCGCCGCAAAGCTGTAACGGCGTCTGCCTGCAGACGAAGCGGGGATGGCTTATCCATATTCGGAATAGACAAAATAGACAAAAGGAGGATTTGTTATGCCAGGACCACGAGGGCCGAGGGGACCGAGAGGACCGAGGCCGGGAGGGCCGGGGGGCGGACATGCCGGAGGAAGATTCCGCGGCGGTTTCGGCAGACCGGGCGGCCCGCCTCCACCGCCTCCGCCGCCTCCGCCGAGGCGCGGCTGGCACGGTTACCGCCGAGGCGGCTGCATGCCGGGATGCGGTATGTATGTGCTGGGCGCAGTCGGAATACTGGCGCTGCTTGTGACAGCCGTCATCGCGTGGCTGTAAGGCGGAGGGAAACGGGGGAGAACGCCGGGGACGCCGGGAAAACCGTTCATCTGGAGAATGCAGGCAGGGCGTTAAAACGCCCTGCCTGCGTTTTGACAGGACGCAATGGCGCCCGGCACGCCGCTGCAGCGGGACGGACCGGCCGTTCCGGCAAGGCGGCTTGGCAGCGCGATGATCGATTTTTAGCAGTTGAATCCTGTTTTTCAGGACAAGCGGGACAAGAAAACCGGCGTTCTTTTAAGGATAGTTCATAAAGCGTTTCTGATTTTACGGGCGATTATTGACTTTTATATCCAGAACTAATATAATAAGAACTATTGTGAGTGCGGAAAGGCACATTTGAAGCATGGTGAAGCGGCTGCGTTTCCTCACTCAAAAGTAAGCAAGTGGAGGACAAGCCGATGAAGCGAACAGCAAAACCCGTATTCTTCATCGTTGCACTGTTGATCGTCGCGCTGTTCCTGACCGCTGTTTTCGGCGTGTATGGACAGTACGGCGACAGGCGCGACACCTATATCCGGGGGGCCTCGGATATCCGTTTTGGCATCGACATCCGCGGCGGCGTGGACGTCACTTTCGGGCCCGTCGGTTCAACCGAGGATATTTCCGCTCAGGACGTGGATACCGTTCGGGACGTGATTTCGCAGCGTCTGGTGCTCAACAATATCACCGATTATGAGATCTATTCGGACACCACCAATAAGCAGGTGATCGTCCGCTTCCCCTGGACGAGCGACGAGGAAGACTTCGACCCGAACGCGGCGATCGAAGAGCTTGGGAAAACCGCGATGCTGGAGTTCCGCATAGGGTCCGACACCGAGGTGCAGAAGGACGAGGACGGCAATCCCGTGCGGGATGAATATGGCAACGAGGTCGTTGTGCCGACGGGGGAGATCGTCCTGACCGGTGAGGACGTGGACACCGCCACCGCCCTGTACGATACCAGCAACGGAAAGAATACGCCGGTTGTCCAGCTTGTGCTCCTTGAAAGCGGAAAGGAAAAATTCGCCGAAGCCACTGCCGAGCAGGCGGCAAGCGACGGAACCATCTCCATCTGGCTGGACAACGAGATGATTTCCAATCCCACCGTGGATGAGACCATCGAAAACGGGGAAGCGGTCATTTCCGGCGGCTTTGCGGATTTTTCCGAGGCCAGCGACCTGGCGAACCTGATCAATTCCGGCGCGCTGCCCTTTAACATTGAGGTGAAGAGCAACGGCGTCATCGACCCCACCCTGGGAGACAAATCTCTGGATATCATGGTCATGGCCGGCATTATCGCCCTGGCGCTGATTTCGCTGTTTATGCTTTTCTACTACCGTCTTCCCGGGCTTGTGGCGGTCATCGCCCTGTTCGGACAGGTTGCGGGCATGATCGCCGGCGTGTCCGGGTACTTCGGCTTTTTCCAGAGCTTTACGCTGACGCTGCCAGGCATCGCGGGCATTATCCTGTCGATCGGCATGGGCGTGGACGCCAACGTGATTACGGCGGAACGGATCAAGGAGGAAATCCGCGCGGGCCGGACAATCGACGGCGCGATTTCCCGGGGTTACGACAGTTCGTTCTGGGCGATCTTTGACGGCAACGTGACCAATATCATTGTGGCGATTGTTCTGATGGGGGTGTTCGGTCCTCCCTCCGGGTTGTGGGCAACCATCCTCAAGCCGTTCCTGTTTATGTTCCCGGCGTCCACTACCGGCTCGATTTACTCTTTCGGTTATACGCTTCTGGTCGGTATCATTTTCAACTTTGTGATGGGCGTAACGGCTTCCCGCCTCATGCTGAAGTCCATTACCCGGTTTAAGTGTCTTCGCAAACCCTGGCTGCTGGGAGGTGAACGGGCATGAGCAAGGAAAGAAAAGAGTGGAATATCGTCGGCAAAAAGAAATACTTTTTTGCCGCGTCGATTGTGATTATGGTCGTTGGCATTGTGTTCAACATTCTCTTCGGCGTGGAGCTGGATATCGAATTCAAAGGCGGCACGCTCATCAAGTATTCCTATCAGGGCGATTTGGATCACAACGAATTGGAAAACCTGATTGACAGCAGCCTCGACAATTCCTTTGAGCTGACCTTCTCCACCGGCGACACCAATGAGCACGCGTTCAACCTGACCATGACCGATGCCATTTCCATGGAGGAGCAGGAGGCATTGGACGCCGCTTTGCTGGAAGCCTATCCGGACAGTCAGCTGGTGAAGACTACCTCTACTTCGGTTCCGCCCTCAATGAGCGAGCAGTTTTTCCTGAAGTGCCTGGTGGCGATCGTTCTGGCTTCCGTGTTCCTGCTGATTTATGTAGCCATCCGCTTCCGCAAGATCGGCGGCTGGTCTGCGGGCGTTATGGGGCTGATCGCCTTGTTGCACGATGTTCTGGTGGCCTATTTTGTCTTTGTGATTTTCCGCATTCCGCTGGATGATAATTTCGTGGCCGTCGTGCTTTCGATCCTGGGGTATTCGCTGAACGCCACCATCGTCATTTATGACCGCGTCCGCGAAAACCGCCGTATTATGAGCAGCGATGCCACCATCGGCGAGGTTGTCAACCGGAGCATCAATCAGTCGATGTCCCGTTCGGTCAACACCAGCCTGTGCGTTTTTGTGGCGATCGCCGTGGTGACGGTGCTGGCATTGGCCAACAACCTGTCGTCGATCGTCAGCTTTGCCCTCCCGATGATGCTGGGTGTATTGTCCGGCTTCTATTCCTCCACCTTTATTGCAGGGCCGCTGTGGGTTCTGTGGAAGGAGCGCAAGGGTGCAGGTAAGGGAGCAGGTAAGGGAGCAGACAAGAAAAAGGATGGACGAGGGAAAAAAGTAAAGGCATGATACAGAGGAAGCGCCGCAGATTTCTGCGGCGCTTCCTTTGCCGGTGAGCACAATTCGGAGAGCAAATCAAGCTGGAAAAATGTTTCACGACGGCCTCGGACAAACGGGGCCGGCGGAGAAACTCCTTAGCTGTTCAGCCAGGCTCAGACAGGTGCAGGCAGGTGCAGGCAGGTGCAGATAAGTTCAGATAAGTTCAGATAAGTTCAGACAGATTCGGGCATCGCGGGGATCGCGCCGTATCACCCGCTTCCCACAGCGCCGGCGGTCTGCTCTGCTGTGTCTGATTTATTCACAAAAGAGGGAATATCTATCTTTTTTCTCTATTTTTCTGTAAAGGACTTTGTTGCATTCTTTAAAAATCAGAGAGACAACTCCAAAGATCTAAAGAATCACCATTATTTGGATTTTTTCTTTGTGGTTTTTACTATTGAATATTTTACATAATTTGTATATCATGTGTTTTATGAGGCATATTCCTTTTACATAGTCCTTAGAAAAACAGGAGGTCAAAGAGTATGAACGGTAAAAAGGTTCTCTCAGTCCTTTCCGGCCTGTGCCTGGCTGCACTGCTGGTACCGACCGCGGCGTTTGCCGAGGAGGGGGGAGACGATCAACATCGCGAATTCCGAGGAATTGATCGAAGCCATCCAGAACCAGGAAGCAGGGCAGACCTGGATCCTGGCGGGAGGCAAGTACGACGTTAGTGACGACTGCCTCGACGTAGTGGCCAATATCAACAATGTGGCGAGCGGGTTTGTTTTCCCGATCTTCGTGGACAATCTGACTATCCGCGGCGAAGGGGATGTGATTCTCACCAGCACCTATGACCCGAACAGCGGCAACTGGCACTCCCAGAATTTCCTCACCATCGGCAGCAGCGGCGTTACGATTGAAAACGTCGACATCCAGGGCAACCCGAACGGCTATTATGAAGGCATGTGCAACAAGGCTCTGGAGCTTATCGACGAGGGGAAAGACCTGACGCTCCGCAATGTTGACTTCCTGCCGCTGGACTATGAGGACGACACGCAGTGGAGCGGTTCGGTCTTTATCACTGTGGCCGACGCGGGCGCCACCGTTATTGATAACGTGTCCCTGTACTCGTGGGTGAGTGCACGCTCTGTAACAACGGGCACGGTGTCGATCAAGGATACGACGCTGGATTTCACCAACAACACCTATGCCGGCTATGCCGAATATGGTCTTGGTATCAGCGGCGACCAGGCAAGCCTGGAGAATGTCACCATCAAAGTGGACGGCAGTGTGGATTTGGTGAATCAGGTCACCAATAATCTGAAGCCCGGCACCACGGTGGAACTGACGGAAGACGTTGCCGTGGACGAGATGGTCTATATTCAGACCGACAACGTTACCATCAAGGGCAACGGTCATAAGATCACCGCGAGCGAGTCCTATGCAATGGGAACGCATGGTCAGACCAACCTGTTCAAGGTGCAGGCGGACAATGTCACGCTGGAAGATGTCTCCCTGGTTTCGACCGACCTGACCAAGCACAGCCTGGACGTCTGGGGCGCCGAGAATGTGACCCTCAAAAACGTGACCCTGGACAACACCCATACGACGGGCGGCGCCCCTCTGGTCAACAACAGCTCCACCATCACGGTGGAAGGCACCCTTTCCCTGATCACCGGCGAAAAATCCTGGTACGGCATCAATGTGGACGACAAAAACGGGGCAGCCTCCATCACCTTTGCGGAGGATTCCGAGCTTTCTTTCACCAACAATGCGGAATCGGAAAAGGCTGTTGTCTATCTGGAACTGAAGGACACTGAGCCGGAAGACGCCATTGTCAACCCGGAAAACGCCGGCCTCCTGCTGGACGGCGAGAACGGGCAGTTTGTTCCCCACACCCACGCCTACGGCGATTGGATGTCCGACGCGGACGGACACTGGAAAGAGTGCTCGTGCGGCGACAAGGCCGAGGCGGGTGACCATGTGTTTACCTGGGTGACCGATCAGGAAGCGACTGCCGACAAGGCCGGCAGCAAGCATGAAGAATGCACGGTCTGCGGTTATGAGAAAGAAGCCGTGGAAATCCCGGCCACCGGCGGGTCTGCTACCGAGCCGGATGTTGAAAAGCCGGAAACCGGCGACAGCGCTCCCTGGCTGTGGATTGCCCTGGCGGTCCTTGCCTGCGGTATGCTGCTGACGGTTAGCGTTGTCGGCAATCGGGGCAAAGCGAAGCACTAAGCTTTCAGCAAGCGTTGTAAATTCACCGGCCGCCTCCCGAATAGGGGGGCGGCCGATTTCTATGTCCTGGTATTTTCCACCCGGCGCTTCCACCCGGCGCCGGAAACGGAACGCTGTTTTATTGTTTTAGTGGCGTATTTTCACAATCCGGACGAAAGGCCTTGGAATGGAGAACCACCGCCCGGCATGAACAGGGAGCAGGCATACATGCCATCAACGAAAGGCAGCCTATCAGTACGGTTGTTTTTATGGTTCGACAAATGAAGAAGAACGCTTCCTTTCAGGGTAAAATAGAGCAGAATAGGGTAGAATAGGGCGGGTAGAATAGGGGGTAAAGATGGCGGCGCCGGCAGCGGCCGGGGAAAGCCAAAGCAACATATAAAGGTTAGAGGCTTTACAGGCTTCTTCTGATATGATGAGGCGGCTTGACACCGTCCCCTTCGAACGTAAAAAATACTGTGAGGCGCATCGCCGTTCAACCGTCGGCCTTTTCGGGATGTACACGCAAATTTTTGAAATAAATGGGGAATATAGGGAATCGTCTTTCGATTTCTTTCCTGAGAAAAATAATTCTTGGTTAAATACTTCTCCCTCCCTGTGGAAGAGTAAAACAGGTCTGAAGACGCCTTTCGGACCTGTTTTGATTTTTGAAAGGGAGGGAACAGAGAAATGGCTCGAATTGAAAAGGAACTGGAAATTATTTCCTTAAAAGCAGATGACGGTTTGGCAATTTCCCTTTTCCAAGGCGGCCGCCGCACGGCCGGGGTAAACGGCCATGCATAGATGGATTCGTCGAATCTGCGGCACCCTGACCGCTGCCTGCGGCGTTTTGATGGCGGCCATTATCGCCTTAAGCTATACGATGCCGGAGCAGTTCAGCGTGGTCACCGGCAGCACCCTGACGCTTCACGGCGCTGTCAGCGCTTCCACGCAGAAGGATTCTGCACAGGCTGAGGCGGTCGCCTCTCTGTCGCCCGGGAGCACGTATACCGCATCGCTGCGGCTGTTCGGCTTGTTTCCGATCAAGGATGTGGCGGTGAATGTGGTGGACGCCACTTCGGTTATTCCCTGCGGTACGCCCTTCGGCATTAAGATGTTTACGGACGGGGTACTGGTGGTCGGCATGTCCGACGTGGACACCGCCTCCGGCCCCCAAAACCCCGCCCGTTCCGCCGGGATCAAGGTGGGGGATGTTCTAATTTCGATTAATGGGACGGCCGTGAACACAACCGAACAGGTGGCGGAACTGATTGAAAACGCGGGAGATCAGGCGATGAGCTTCCGTATCCGGCGGGACAATCTGGAGTTTGACGTAAAGTTCCGGTCGGAAAAATCGGTGAGTGAGAACCGCCTGAAAGCGGGGCTCTGGGTGCGCGACAGCTCGGCAGGAATCGGCACGCTGACCTTCTACGTGCCCGGCAGCAACGTTTTCGCCGGCCTGGGGCACGCCGTGTGCGATGTGGACACCGGCGACGTGCTGCCGATCGCTTCAGGGGAGATTGTACCGGCCAGGATATATTCGGTGGTCAAGGGCGCCAGCGGCGAGCCGGGAGAGCTGCGCGGCGGATTTGAGCTGGGAACCCTGGGGAACCTGTCCATCAATGGGGAAACCGGGATTTACGGCACGCTTTCCCATACGCCGGTGCTGGGGGATCCGGTGCCGGTGGCGATGAAGCAGCAGGTGAAAACCGGTTATGCACAGGTCCTCACCACCATTGATGGGACCGAGCCGGAACTCTACGACATTCGGATTGACGAGGTGAAGTACAACGATTCCTCGCCCACCAGAAATATGGTGATCGTCATAACCGACGAACGCCTTTTATCCGACACCGGCGGGATTGTTCAGGGAATGAGCGGTTCCCCGATCCTCCAGGACGGCAAGCTGGTTGGTGCGGTCACCCATGTTTTTGTAAACGAACCGACCAAAGGATTTGCAATTTTCGCGGAAAACATGCTTAAAACGGCGAATACCCTATCGAGTCAACAGCAAGACGCCGCCGCATAACGTTTTTCTTATCTTTCCAAAGTATTATTCCCGGTTTCGCAAAAAACTTTTTCCAGGGTATTGCAATATTTTCCAGTTTATGGTAAAATCCGATTGTGCTTTGGAGATGTGGAGGGGAAACGCCGAACGAGGGAGAACGAAATTCCATGTTCCGTTGACAACGGCGTCGCTCTGTCGGGCTCGCCGCAAGAAGGTTTGGTCGTTCCCCTCCGCATTTCTTTAAAATAAAAGCAACAAAATGGATTTGGGGGAAACAAAGATGGAGAAAAAAGTAAAAGTTCTGCTGGCGGACAACAGTGACCATTTCGGACAGCCCTGCGCTGCGGTCATGCGTTCCCATGGCCTGGAGGTGCAGACGACGGCCAAAGACGGGCGGCAGGTTCTGGATCAGATCAGCCAATACCGGCCGGACGTGGTCATTATGGACTTCTTCCTTCCTCACCAGGACGCGATCGGCGTCATGCGGGGGATGCAGAACATGAACCTTTCCCGCCGGCCCCAGATTATGATTATGTCCAGCTTTGATAACCCCAATCTTGAGCGGGAAGCGCTGCTGGCCGGCGCGGATTATTATTTTCTCAAGCCCTTTGACGCAGATGAGATGGCAGAACGCATCCTTTCCCTCAACGGCAAAGCGACGATTGAACCGATCCACCGCGCGCCGGCGGCCGCCGGGACCACCGGAAGCCTGGAAATGCGCGTGACGGAAATTATCCACCAGATTGGCGTTCCCGCGCATATCAAGGGATACCAGTACCTCCGGGACGCCATTATTATGGCGATTAACGACGATGATATCATCAACGCTGTGACCAAACGCCTGTATCCGGCCGTAGCGAAAAAGCACGGGACCACGTCCTCCCGTGTGGAACGGGCCATCCGGCACGCCATCGAAGTGGCCTGGGACCGCGGCGATGTGGACACTTTGAACAGCTATTTCGGCTATACCATCCACAATGGGCGCGGCAAACCTACTAACAGCGAGTTTGTGGCAATGATTGCTGACAAAATCCGTCTTAAACTGAGGAATGTCTTTTGAGAACTCCAACGATTTTCCCCCAAGTCCTGGAGATCCGCCGGGACTTGGGGGCTTTTTTGCGTTTTATCCTCTTTTTGACGCGGTCTTTACGGGGAGAGAGGATTTATGGTATACTAAAACTATGCCTGCACATTGTCCGGATCAAAAAGGGGCGTTGTCCTCAGATGGATATTCGGACGGAAGGGAGAGAGCCGTGTTGAATCTGTCCGAAATCATCGCGCCCTTGCTGGATTGGTACCGAAAAAACGCCAGGGATCTACCCTGGCGGCGGGAAAGTACCCCTTACCGAGTGTGGGTATCGGAGATCATGCTGCAACAGTCTCGTGTGGAGGCAGTGAAGGGGTATTTTACTCGGTTTTTGGCAGCCCTGCCTACGCCCCAGGCTCTGGCTGCGGCGCCGGAAGAGCAGCTTTTAAAACTCTGGGAGGGCCTTGGTTACTATAACCGGGCCCGGAATCTGCGAAAAGCGGCGAAATTGCTGGTAGAACAGTACCACGGCCAGCTCCCTGGAAATTATGAGGCCCTGCTCTCCCTGCCGGGAGTGGGGCACTATACAGCAGGGGCGGTGGCCTCCATCGCCTTTGGGCTGCCGGAGCCGGCGGTAGATGGGAATGTACTGCGTGTACTCTCCCGGCTCACCGCGGACCCTTCAGATATTGCGGATCCCCGCACCAAGGCCGCCGCTGAAGATGCCTTGCGGCAGATTCTGCCGGTGGAGGACCCTGGAACCTTCAACCAGGCTTTAATGGAGCTGGGGGCATTGGTCTGTGTTCCCAATGGGCTCCCCCTCTGTGATAGATGTCCATTGGCGGATTTGTGCCAAGGGCACATTCAGGGGATTGCTTTGGATCTGCCGGTGAAATCCTCTAAAAAGCCCCGCCGGCTGGAACAGCGGACGATTTTGGTGCTGGTGCGGGATCGCCTGACCGCTATCCGAAAGCGGCCTCAGCGGGGCCTGTTGGCGGGGATGTGGGAGCTCCCCTCCTTAGAAGGGAAATGCAGCAGCGAACAGGTAGTCCTTGCGGTACGGCAATGGGGGCTGGAGCCTTTGCGGGTGGAGCCGCTGGGTCCCTCTAAACACATTTTTACCCACGTGGAGTGGCAGATGGAGGGGTTCCGGGTGTTGGTGGAGGAACCGCAGTCGGGGGCAGGATTACTTTGGGCGCTGCCGGAACAGCTGCGGGAGGCCTATCCGCTTCCATCGGCTTTCCGCTTCTATCTCAACCCCCGGAAGGGAATCGATTGAGAGAGGGCCGCCTTTGGGGGTAGGCGGCTGATTATATCGGATTTATTACATTTTGACGTAAGGGGAGTGTGCCGCATGCCAAATCCATATTCAGAGGTCACACCGGAGATTTTGGAGCTTTCCCAGCTCTGTCAGAGGGAAAACGCTATCGACCCGGATCTATATGCCAAATACGATGTGAAACGGGGCCTCCGGGATATCAACGGGAAGGGAGTCCTGACCGGTCTTACCAATATTTCAGAGATCTGCGCCGGCCGGGTGAATGAACAGGGGGAGACGGTTCCCTGCGAGGGGCGGTTGTTCTATCGCGGGATCGATATCAAGGATCTGGTGGGCGGCTTCATCCGAGAGAAGCGGTTTGGGTTTGAGGAGACCGCCTATCTGTTATTGTTCGGACGTCTTCCCAATCGGGAGGAACTGGAAAAATTTCAAGCTCTGTTGGCGCGCTACCGCACATTGCCCACCAGCTTTGTCCGGGACATTATCATGAAGGCCCCCAGCCGGGATATGATGAACACATTGGCGCGGAGCGTGCTGACCCTTTATTCCTACGATGATGCGGCGGATGACATCTCCATCCCCAATGTGCTTCGCCAGAGCCTCCAACTGATTGCCCTGTTCCCCTTGCTGTCGGTCTATGGTTACCAGGCCTATAACCACTACCATGAGGGGCAGAGCCTCTACATCCACTCCCCGGATCCCGCCCTCTCCACTGCGGAGAACCTTTTGCGGATTCTGCGGCCGGACAGCCGCTATACCGATCTAGAGGCACGGGTTTTGGACGTGGCGCTGGTGCTCCACGCGGAGCACGGTGGCGGCAACAACTCCACCTTCACCACCCATGTGGTCACCTCGTCCGCCACCGATACCTACTCCGCCATAGCGGCTGCCATCGGTTCCTTGAAGGGCCCCCGCCATGGAGGCGCCAATATCAAGGTGGTGCGGATGTTTGAAGACATGAAGGAGAAGCTTCACGATTGGACCGACGAGGATGAGGTGAAGGCCTATCTGCGGGCGCTGCTTCACAAAGAAGCTTTTGACCGGGCAGGACTCATCTATGGGATGGGGCACGCGGTCTACTCTCTGAGCGACCCCCGGGCGGATATCTTCCGAAAGTTTGTAAAAAGCCTGTCAGAGGAGAAGGGGTTGGACCAGGAATACGCCCTCTATTCTCTGGTGGAGCGATTGGGCCCGGAGGTTATTCGGGAGGAGCGAAAGATCTACAAAGGGGTCTCCGCCAATGTGGATTTCTACAGCGGATTTGTCTACAATATGCTGGGATTGCCCACCGAGCTGTTCACCCCCATCTTTGCCATTGCCCGAGTGGCGGGCTGGAGTGCGCATCGAATCGAAGAGCTCTCCAATGCGGGAAAGATCATCCGTCCAGCTTACAAGAGCGTCTCCCCTGAGCGTCCCTATCTACCGCTGGACCAGCGTTCCTAAACCATCGAAAAAAAGAGCGCCGCAGTTTATTGAATGCGGCGCTCTTTCAGTTTGGATCAAGGGCGGAGCTGCAGAAGACGCAAGAAAAGCCGTTCTTCCTCCGTAAGGGATTCTTGTCCCCGATAGAGTACTTCCTCCCGGAGCATCCCCGCGGATGGACAGGGCCGCTGGATCAGTTGCCGGCGGAGCAGCAGATCCCGGGGCAAGGGGGCGCTGAGCGTGTAGGACCCCGAGAGCTGTCCCAAAAGCTCCAATAGAAGCATGGAGTCCTGTAGCGTGACGGTGCGGAACGGTCCTGTACGGATGGGCTTATGGGGGATTGGGGAAAAGGGAAGGTCATTTTCACAGAGTAGGGCGGTGTAATATTCTGGCAGGGGGAAGGGAATCTCTGCCAGAGCGGCCAACGGGTGGCTCTGATGGACAATGAGATGAAAAGGAAGTTCTTGCAGCACCTTGTGGGGAATGCGCGCCGCACGGATCTGGGTGAGGAAATATTCCTCA
>CAJFTG010000032.1 GCA_904419875.1 Candidatus Avimonas caecicola
CGGTGCAGGAGGACATCCTGAAAAGGACGGAGCATAACGGATGACCGGGAGGTTCAGCCGGATCCAGCGCTTCTCCACCGAGGACGGGCCGGGAATACGGACCACCGTTTTCCTTCAGGGCTGCAACCTGCGCTGTCCGTGGTGCCACAACCCGGAAACCGTCCCGCCCGCCGCCCTGCTCTACTACGCGCAAAACTGCATCGGATGTGGCCGATGCGCCGCCGCCTGTCCGCAGGGCTGCCACCGCCTGACGGCGCGGGAGCACCGCATCGACCGTGAAAAGTGCCGGCTGTGCGGGCAGTGTGCTGCCGCCTGCCCCTGCGGCGCGCTGGAGATCAGCGGCCGGGACATCGAAGCATCCGTCCTGGTGGACGCCGTGCAGGCGGATGCGGATTACTATGCGAACTCGGGAGGGGGTCTCACCCTGTCCGGAGGGGAGCCCCTTCTGCAGCCGGACTTCTGCGCAGAAACGGCTCGGCTGTGCGCCGCACGCGGAATCCCCGTCCTGGTGGACACGGCGGCCTGCGTCCCCTTTTCCTCGCTGGAAAAACTGCTCCCCTTTGTGAAGGAGTTTTACGTAGACCTGAAGCTGCCGGAGGAGGAGGCGTACCGCTCAGTCTGCCATGGCAGCCTGGAGCTGGTCAAAAGCAACCTGCGGCGGCTTTCCGGCGCCGGCGCGCGGGTCACGGTCCGGGTTCCCGTCATTCCGGGGTACAACGATACGCCCCGCGCCGCTGCGGAAATCCGGGAGACCGCCTTGTCCTGCGGAGCGGCCGCCTTGTCCTGGCTTCCGTTTCATCGGCTGGGCGCTCCCAAATACGAGGCGATGGGCCTGCCGTACGCCTTTGCCGGCACGCCGCCTCTCCCCCCGTCCCGGCTGCGGATGCTGATGGACGCGGCGTCCGGAAAGAGGGAGGGGGAGGCCGCGGATGCGGCTGAGAAAGGAGAAGGAGGAGGAGGGGAAGAGGAGGATAAAGGGAGAGAACGGAGATTCCGGCAGGCGCAGCCTCCCCGGCCCTGAGCCCCCGGCAGGCACAGCGTTTCCCTGTCCCCGCCGCGTCCCTGCCCGCGCACCAAAGAGGCCATCCGAAAAGCCATGATGGATTGTGAGGAGATTGCAAATGAAAAAACACGCGTTGGCCGCCGTGTATGTCGGCCCGAACAAGCCCCTGGAGATCCGGGAGTACCCGGTAACGCCCCCCGGCCGCGGGATGGCCGCCCTGTCGCTTGTCGCCAGCGGCATCTGCGGCACCGACCTGCATATTCTGGAGGGGCGGCTGCCGACCGAACCGGAAAAAATCATCGGGCACGAGTTTGTCGGCCGGGTGGAGGCGGTCGGAGAGGGAGTGGAGCATGTCCGCGCCGGCGATTATGTCATCGCCGATATCGCCTGCCCCTGCGGCGAATGCCTGCTCTGCCGGCAGGGCGACGACGCCAATTGCCTGCATATGGGGGTTACAAACGGCGGAGACCCGGCGGCGGCTCCCCATTTCTGGGGCGGCTATGCCGAAATGAGCTATGTCCCCGCCAAAAACCTGATACGAATTCCCGACGGATTGGACCCCCTCGCCGTGGCGGTGTATGCCTGCGCCGGCCCGACCTCGCTGCATTCGTTTCGTCTAGGGAGGGAAGCCGGCTGGGAGGAAAAAACGACCGGGCTGGCGGTCGTGCAGGGCACCGGACCGCTGGGCGCCTTTTCCGTCCTGTATCTGAAAGCGCTCGGCGTGCCCACCGTCATCGCCCTTACCGCGCGGAAGAACCCGGAGAGGGAACGCCGGATACAAGCGCTCGGCGCCGACGAAGTCTGGACGCTTGAGAGCCTGTCCGATGACGAAATACGCCGCCGGACATACGAACTGTCTCAGGGAGCGGGCGCCGACCTTGTTTGTGAAGCCAGCGGCGGCGCCGCCGCCCTCCCCCTCGGGCTGACCCTGCTGCGCAACCGCGGCGTCTACCTGATCCCCGGCCAGTACTCCGACCGGGGGAACGTCCCGCTTCCCGCTCATCGGATCACCTTCGGCGCTCTCCGACTCATCGGCTCCTCCCAATATTCGGTTTCCGATGTCGAGGATTATCTGGCGTTTCTGCAAAGCCATCCGGGCCTGCTTCCCCGGGTCAGGGAGCTTGCCGCAGCATACCCCGTGCGCGAGGTCAACCGCGCGTTTGAGGACCTGCGTGCCGGGAAGGTCATGAAGGCGCTGCTGGTCCCGGAACAGGCCCGGTAAAAAGGGCGCGGCGGCGCTCCTTTCCAATACGCCGCCATGGAAAAGGCGCTGCCGTTGGGCAGCGCCCTGCAAACGCAGACTAGGTTCCTGCCGGCCGCAGAGGCGCCTCCGCCGGGGGCGCCTCTGCGGCCTTGTTGATAGGCTGCCGGATTATATACACAGGATATGGGTTGTTTGGTTCCCGCCCGCCTGCAAAACACGGGCGAAAACTTTTGTGTTCCTTGTGTGCCCTGTGTACTCTGTGTGCCCTATGTTCCCTGCCTTCCATACGTTCCTTGTGCCCTTTATGGCCCTTGCGTTTTACAAGACGGCTTCCGGGGCCATGGGGAAAGGACCCTCCCTTGCCCCGCGGCCTGTATGGCCGCCCGCCAAACAGCCCGGACAGGTTCTGTTTCGGGCCGTCTTACCCTCATTTACCCTCGTCCTGCCGCCCGCATAACCCGGTCAGCGGGGCAGCAGGCGCTACGCGGGCAGATCCACCAGAAATTCGGTGTACGCCGGACTGCTGGAGGCCGTGATGGTCCCGCCGTGCTGCTCCACAATCTGCCGGGCGATCGCCAGCCCCAGCCCGGCTCCCCCGGTATTGCCGGAGCGGGCGGAATCCAGCCGGTAAAATTTTTCGAAGATGGCGTCCAGCCTGTCCCTGGGGATCTCCTGACCCCGGTTGCGGAAGGCGATGCGCGCCCTGCCGTCCTCAACCGCCGCAAAAACGGTGATGACGCTGTTGTCCTCCCCGTACGAAGCGGCATTGCGCAGGATGTTGTTGAAAACCCGCGCCAGCTTGTCCGCGTCCCCGCGCACGATCAGGTTTTCCCCCACCTTCACATCGGCCCTCTGCCCGCGGGCCGCCAGGATAGGGTAAAACTCGTCCGTCATTTGCTGCAGGAGAAGGGACAGGTTAAACGGCTCCACCGTCAGTTCCATCGTCTGCAGGTTAAAACGGGTGATTTCAAAGAATTCGTTGATGAGCTGTTCCAGCCGGCATGCCTTCTGCAGGGTGACGGCAGTGTACTTTTCCCGCTGTTCCGCCGGCATGTCGGGCTGGTCGTGAAGGAGGTTCAGATATCCCACCACCGAGGTCAGCGGGGTTTTGATATCGTGCGCCAGGTAAACCACCAGATCGTTTTTCCGCTGCTCGCTTTCCTGCAGCTCCCGCTTGCGGCGGCTGAGGGTGCCTTTGACCGCGTTAAGCTTGCTCTGCATAAAATCCAGCTCTTCAGGAAGAACGATCGGTTCCTCGTCCTCATCGGTAAGCTTCCCCACGCCGTTGATAATCATGCGGAAATACCGGGTAAAACGGGACATGGCGATGTAAAACACCAGCATCAGCAGCAGGGTGAAGCCGAACAGCAGCCAGAATTCCTTGTTGGTGCGGAAAATACGATGGTACAGGTGGACGGCCTCGTCGTTGCTCATCTCCAGCATGTTCCGGCAGAAGGCGACAAAGGAGTCGGCAAACGGGGCCTGGAAAATCCCGTCGATCACGTAGACCGCGATCAGGTACCCGGCCAGGGCCGTCCCCGCGCCGATGAGCAGCACCTGAACCGCGATGCGCAGCTTCAGCCGCCGAAAACTACTGTTCAACTTTATATCCCACTCCCCACACGGTTTTGATGAGGCTGGCGCCGCCGCCCGGTCCCTGCATCTTCTCCCGCAGGTGCCGGATATGGACCATCACGGTATTGTTGCAGCCGGCGTAGTATTTCTCACCCCACACCTCCTGAAAGAGCCGTTCGGCGCTGATGACCTGTCCCCGGTTTTCGCACAGCAGCCACAGGATGGAAAACTCCAGGGGAGTGAGGCTGAGCGGCTTTTCGTTCAGGGTGCACTCATGGGTGCCCCGGTTCATGACCAGCCCCGCGCACTCCAGCACGTCCTGCTCGGCCTGCGCTCCCTCGTTATACCTGGTAAAGCGCCGCAGCTGCGCCTTGACCCGGGCCACCAGCTCCAGCGGGCTGAACGGCTTGGTGATATAATCGTCCGCCCCCAGGGTCAGCCCCAAGATCTTGTCCATCTCCTCCCCCTTGGCGGTCAGCATAATCACGGGGAAGGTGTATTTTTCCCGTATTTTCCGGCAGATATCAAATCCGCTGATCCCGGGCAGCATCACGTCCAAAATCGCCATGTCCAGGCGGACCGACTCCAGACAGCGCAGGGCATCCTCCGCCGTGTGGCATTTGTAAACGGTGATGTCCTCATTTTTCAGGCAGACCTCCACCAGGTCGGCAATTTCCTTTTCGTCGTCCACAACCATAACGTTCATAACGGGACCTCCCTGCGTCATGCGCGGCTGCCGCCGCGTTTCTTTCATTATATCAGAATCCCGGGGCCCCCCATGGGGAAAATCCAAAGATTCTCTGAACTTTTTCTTAGGACCAGCCGGATCTGCTTTCCGCGGCGGGCGGCGGAAATGCTGAAAAAGCCGCCCGCCGTCCGTCCCGCGAAGGGGCGGCGGCAAAACGGCTCCCTGCCCGGGGATGCCCCCGGCGCTTGTGTTTTCACTTCTCCGGCCGTTCGGCTTTTCGCTGCGCCCACACCGCCCGGCGGTCATAGCCCAGGTAGACGATCAGGCAGCCGGCGAGCGACAGCCCGAAGAACAGAAAAAACAACGAGAAGCAGGCGCTTCCCTCCAGGCAGATGTGACGCTCCACCGCTTTGGGCAGCGGCGGCCATTTGGGCTGCATCATCGGATAGCGCGCCAGGGTGGCGTCCGGAATCATCAGGCTGGGGAGCAGGCAGCCCAGCGTACCCGCCGCGGCCGAAACGAATTCCCGCCGGCCCAGAGGCTCGGACCGGGCGACCCGGCAGAGCATCCGTATCCCGTTTACTAAAGCCAGCAGGAAAAACAGCAGCGAAGCCGCCGCGACGGCGGCTGTCAGCCAAAAAGCGCCGTCCTGCCAGGATGAAAGCGTCCAGTTGTGCGCGCCGCAGTGGAAGGCCCCGCCGATACTGGGGATCAGGATGGCAGACGCCAGATACCCGCCCGCCAGCAAAAACAACAGATGCCACGTACCGCCGATTGCTCCGCACAGCCGCCTGCTCATGAGGCGCCCTCTCCTTTCTTCCTTTCCGTCCGCTTCCTCCGCTTCTTCTCAGCCGGCCACGTCGGTGCCGAACGGCCAGATGGCCAGACGCGCCAGCTTGAAGCTTTGGATTCCCAGCGGAATTCCAACGATCGTGAGGCAGTATACTACGCCGACCGACACCGAAAGCACCGCCAGCTCCCAGCCGAACAGCAGGATCCACAGCCCGTTCAGCAGGCAGGAGCCGACGCCGCCTCCACCCGTTGGCTCCTGGCCGAACGGCGCCAGCACAAAGCCCGCAATCTTAAAGCACTGGACGCCGAACGGAATCCCGATCACGGTGATGCAGCAGAGCACACCGGTCAGCGCCCAGGAAAGGCCGAGCACCAGCCCGCCGAGCAAAAGCCAGCACACATTGCCTAAACAGCGCAAACAACCTACCCCCCGCCGGCTGCGCGCAGAACCCGTCCGTCCCCGGCCAGCCGCTTCTTTTTTCATTGCAACATTGTAACATCGAAAAAAGAAAAGGCATGGAGGAAAACCGGAATATTTTCTGAAGTTTTGGGCAACGCCATCCCCTTCCTGCCACGCTGCCCACATCTTGAACACAGTTTATACCGGAATCAGCAATAAATCAACAGGATTTTCCAATTATTATGAATTTTTTAGATTTATATTCTCTTTTTTATGAATTCTCCCGCCACTTTTTCGCCGCCTTTTTCGCCGCCTTTTCCTTTCTCTCTGTCTTCCCTCCGTCCTTTCCCACCCGCCGCCGGGAAGCCGGTGAGGGAGGGCCGGGAGCGGGCAGAAGCGGGCAGGGACAAGCAGGGAGAAAAGAGGACGAAATACTGCCAAAATCCGCGAAAAGCTTATAGAAAAACGGGACCGCTTTCCTTAAAATAAAAGGGACGACATATGGAAGGACGGATGCCAATGAACGCCAGGGCGTGGCTGAATGATCTGCTGAAGGCTCCCGTAAAGCGGGCGATGCCGATTCTTTCGTTTCCCTCCACCAGTCTGCTGGGGATCACGGTCAGAGAGCTGATCGACAGCAGCGACAGGCAGGCGGAGGGTATGCAGCGGATTGCGGAGCGGACAAAAGCCGCCGCGTCGGTCAGCATGATGGATCTCTCGGTGGAAGCGGAGGCCTTCGGCTCGGAAATTCGGATTTCCGACGACGAAGTCCCCACCGTCATCGGCGCCATCGTCCGCAGCAAGGAAGAGGCCGAAGCCCTCCGGGTGCCGCCTGTCGGCGCGGGCCGCACCGGCCGGTATATCGAGGCCATCGGCAAGGCCTGCCGGCTGATCGCCGACCGCCCGGTCTTCGCCGGGGTGATCGGCCCCTTCTCCCTGGCCGGGCGGCTGATCGGGGTATCCGACGCACTGACCGGCTGTTATGACGAGCCGGCCATGGTCCACACGACCCTGGAAAAAGCCGCCGCCTTCCTGACCGAATACATCCGGGCTTATAAGCAGCGCACCGGCGCCGCCGGCGTGGTGATGGCCGAGCCGCTGACCGGCCTGCTCTCCCCCGCCCTGGCCGAGGAGTTTTCCGAGCCGTACGTCCGCGCGATCGTGGAAGCCGTGCAGGACGACGGCTTTCTGGTGATCTACCACAACTGCGGGGACAACACCGTCGCGATGGCCGGCTCCATCCTGCGGACCGGGGCCGCCGCCTTCCATTTCGGCAACTCGATTTCCATGAAGGAGATGCTGGCTCGCATTCCCGAAGACATCGTGGTCATGGGCAATGTGGACCCGGCCGGCCAGTTCCGCAACGGCACGCCGGATTCCATTCGGGCGGAAACCCTGCGGATTATGGGCGAATGCTGCGCCCACCCCCATTTTGTGATCTCCTCCGGCTGCGACATCCCGCCGGCCAGCAGCTGGGAAAACATCGACGCCTTCTTCGCCGCGGTGGACGAATTCTATCACAACGCCTGAAGCGGGGCCGCGGGAGCACCGGAGCGCTGAATCACATAAGACCGGGAGCATCCTCTTTACAGAAAAACGAAACAGGCCGCCGGAATCATTCGCGGCAAAATAATTTTCTTTCTCCTTCGACGTATCCCGCCGCCTTTTTCGTTGTTTAACGGAATTGCCGCTTTCGCCGCACCGGCAAAAGAATCCCGCAGGGGGCGCGCCCCCTGCGGGATTCTTTACGTATGAGCCGGCCGCCGCGCGCCGTCTCAGGCTTTCAGCATGGTTTTCGCCGCTTCGGTCAGGCGTTCCGCCATGGCGGCCGCCGCCGCGCGGTCGCTGCCGGTCGCGGTGATGTACGCCTTGATCTTCGGCTCGGTGCCCGACGGGCGGACGATTATCCCCGCGCCGTCTCCCAGCGAAAAGGAAAGGACATTGGATTTGGGCAGGGAAATCTCGATGGCCGTGCCGTTTACCTCGTCCACTTTCACCGAATTCAGGTAGTCCGCAAAGCCGGTCACCTTCCGGCCGGCGATCTCCCGCGGACGTTCCTGCCGCAGGGAACCCATCAGCCTGCGCATGGTTTCCATCCCCTGCTCGCCCTCAAACGCGGCGTTGACCTGGGTGTGGAGATACACCCCATGCTCGGCATACAGCGAATCCAGCACCTGGAGGAGGGTTTTCCCCTGCTTTTTGTAATAGGCCGCCATCTCGCAGATGAGCATGGAGGCGACCACCGCGTCCTTGTCCCGCACATAGGCGCCGGAAAGATAGCCGTAGCTCTCCTCAAATCCGAAAACATACCGCTCGGGACGGCCTGCCTTTTCCAGCAGGCCGATCTGCTCGCCGATGTATTTGAAGCCGGTCAGCACTTCCACAAGGGTGCAATGATACTTTTCCGCAATCCGGGCCGCCAGATCGGAGGTGACAATGGTCTTGACCACCACGGGATCCTCCGGCAGCTCCCCCCGCCCGGCCCGGCAGGAAAGGATGTAATCAAGCAGCAGGCAGCCCACCTCGTTGCCGGTGGTCAGGGTGTAGTTCCCTTCGCCGTCCCGCACGGCGATGCCCACCCGGTCGCAGTCCGGGTCGGTGGCCAGCAGCAGATCGGGCTTTTCGGTCTCCGCCAGCTTCAGCGCGCATTCAAACGCCTGCCGGATCTCCGGATTCGGATAGGGCGCGGTGGGAAAATTGCCGTCGGGCATCTCCTGCTCCGGCACCACGCTGACCTTCGCCACACCGATGCGGCGGAGGATCTCCCGCACCGGCTTGTTGCCGGTGCCGTTCAGGGGGGTGTATACCACATTCAGCGGCACCTCCCGGCAGAGGCCGGGATTCACCTGCTGTCCCTCCACCCGGCTGAGGAAGGCGTCCACCAGGGAATCCGGGATTTCGCAGATCATGCCGTCCGCCTTGGCCCGGTCGTAATCCGCGGTCTTCACATCGTCGAAAATATCCAGCCGGCGGATAAAGCCGGTCACCTCGTTCGCATCGTGGTCGGTCATCTGGCAGCCGTCCGCGCCGTAGCACTTGTAGCCGTTGTATTGGGAAGGGTTATGACTGGCCGTCACCATGATGCCGGCCTGACAGCCCAGCTCCCGCACCGCGAAGGAAAGCACCGGCGTAGGCTCAAGCTGAGGGAAAATCTGCACCTTTACGCCGTTGCCGGCCAGGACGCGGGCCGCCTCCCGCGCGAAAAGGTCGGACTTTATCCGGGAATCGAAGGAAATCGCCACGCAGGACGAGGGATACCGGGCGTTGAGATAATCGGCCAGGCCCTGCGTCGCCTTGCGCACGGTGTAAATATTCATCCGGTTGTCCCCCGCGCCGATCACGCCGCGCAGGCCGCCGGTCCCGAATTCCAGCTCCCGGTAAAAGCGGTCGCTGATCTGCTCTTCGTTCCCCTGGACGCCGCGAAGCTCCGCTCCAAGGTCCGGATCCTCCCCCGCCTCCTGAAGCCAGCGCTGGTATTTGTTCATCATTGTGCTGTCGAGCATAAAACCATCCTTTCCCCTGGCGAGCAGGGTGATTTTTTCGCCGCCGCGCAGGCCGCGCGGCTCCGTTTTCCCACCATATTCCCATCATGTTCCCACAGTATCCCCGCCGCCCCCGGCGGCGCGGCGGAAAACGCGCCGGCGTTTTCCTCTTTCTCCCATTATAGCATCCCCTCGGGGGGAATTGCAAGGCGGTAACCTGTCGAAGGGGTGTTTTCCCCGCCGGAAATTTTCCCGCACAATTTCCCGCACAATTTCCCGCACAATTTCCCCGCACATCTGGAAATCGGCGAAAAATCTGGTATACTAAGTATCTGAGCATCCTAAGTACACTGAAAGTACACCGAAAAATACACTAAAAAAGGGTTTGTCCTGCCCGCTCGGCGGGCGGGGGACGGCCCCTTCCGGTTCCCCTCTGCACGGACGGGCCGGGCGGGGCGTTGACAAAGGAATCTAGCCGGGGCTTCCCGGCTTGGGAAAGGCTGGACGTTTGGCATGTGTGGATTTTGCGGATTTACCGGACAGGTTCTCAACCGGGACAACCTCTCCCGGGAGGAGGTGCTGCGGGAGATGGCCGCGCAGATCACCCACCGCGGCCCGGACTCGGAGGGCTACTACCTGACGGGGGAAGGCGCGCAGGACAGCGTGGCCATGGGCTTCCGCCGCCTGAGCATCATCGACCTGGAGGGGGGGAGCCAGCCGCTGTTCAACGAGGACGGCACCCTTGTGCTGATGTTCAACGGGGAGATCTACAACTACCGGCCCCTGCGGGACGAGCTGACGGAAAAGGGGCACGTTTTCGCCACCCATACCGACAGCGAGGTGCTCCTCCACGGCTTTGAGGAGTGGGGGGAGGAGCTGCTGCCCCGGCTGCGGGGCATGTTCGCCTTCGCGATTTGGAACACGCAGGAGCATTCCCTGTTTATGGCGCGGGACTATTTCGGCATCAAGCCCATGCACTATTCCCTCCTGCCGGACGGCCGGCTGCTCTGGGCCAGCGAGATCAAATGCCTGCTCAGGCACCCGGATTTTGTAAAGGAATTCAACGAAAAGGCGCTGGACGGCTATCTCTCCTTCCAGTATTCCGTCCCAAGGGAAACCTTTTTCAAAAACGTGGTCTGCCTGCGCCCCGCCCACTGCCTGTGGTACCGGGACGGCAGGGTGGAGGAACGCCGGTACTGGGAGCCGGCCTTTCATCCGGACGAAGAGATGACGCTGGAGCAGGCGGTGGAGGAGATCGACCGGGTGTTCACCGACTCGGTGGAGGCCCACCGGATAAGCGACGTGGAGGTCGGCTGCTTTTTGTCCAGCGGGGTGGATTCCAGCTATGTGGCCAGCTATTTCGGCGGGCAGAAGGCGTTCACCGTCGGGTTCGACAACGGCGGGCACTACAACGAGAGCCATTACGCCGCCGAGCTGGCGCAGGAGGTCGGCATCGAGCATTACACCCATATCATCAGCGAGGAGGAATACTGGGACTCGCTGAAAACGGTGCAGTACCATCTGGACCAGCCGCTGGCCGACCCCTCCTGCATTGCGCTGTATTTTGTCTCCAAGCTCGCGGCGGAGCATGTGAAGGTGGTCCTTTCCGGCGAGGGCGCGGACGAACTGTTCGGCGGCTACCGCATCTATCACGAACCCTATTCCCTGGCCAGGTACCAGAAGCTTCCCCGCTGGCTGCGCCGCGGGGCGGCCGCCTTTGTCTCCCGCCTGCCGGACTTCAAGGGGAAATCCTTCCTCATCCGGGGCAGCAAAACGCTGGAGGAGCGTTTCATCGGCAACGCCTACATGTTCGGCAAGAAGGAAAAGGAGCGGCTGCTCAAAAATATCCCGGCCGCCGACCCCGCGGAGAAAACCGCGGAATTTTACGCCCGCTGCCAGGGCCAGGACGACGTGACCCGGATGCAGTATCTGGACATCAACTGCTGGATGGTGGGGGACATCCTGCTGAAGGCGGACCGGATGAGCATGGCCCATTCGCTGGAGCTGCGCGTCCCCTTCCTGGACCGGGAGGTGTTCGCCGTCGCCTCCCGCATCCCCGTCCGGCACCGGATCGCGGGGGGGACCACCAAATTCGCCATGCGGCAGGCCGCCATGCGGCACATCCCCGCCGCCGCCGCCGGGAAGCCGAAGCTCGGCTTCCCGGTGCCCATCCGCATCTGGCTGCGGCAGGAAAAGTATTATAACCGGGTGAAGGAGGCGTTCACCTCCCCCGCCGCCGCCCGCTTCTTCCATACCGGGGAGCTTCTGAAATTCCTCGACCAGCATTACCGGGGGAAAAAGGACAACAGCCGCAAGATCTGGACGATTTACATGTTCCTGGTCTGGTACGGCGTCTATTTTGGGGAAGAGGCCGACGCATAAACGCCGTCCGGTCGGCATAAACAGCATAAGAAGGGTCAGCGGCGGACTGCTTTCCGCCGCTGACCTCCCGTAAATGGCGGGGGCCGTGACCATGGCCCCCGCTTTCGTCTTCCCACAGCGCGCATCCCCGTCTTTCCCGCGTTCCACCCGCTTTTCTCACGCTTGTGCGCGGCGTTTTCCCTTCCGGATACTCCTTCCCTCCGCAGACCTTCCCCCTCTCCTTCGCTGTTGCCATCCCCCGCGGCAGCCGCGGGCTGTCCCGGCGCTTTTCCTGCCGGCCTATTGACAGCGGGTGGGAATTCTGCTATGATCGATGTGTACTATATGAAATAATACAGTTGGTTTTGTATCCAGCCGTTTGAAGAAAGGAGGCCCGCCGTGTTCAGCATTGATGTTCTTTCCCGCCGGCCGGTTTACGAACAGATCGTCGACCAGCTGGAGCGCCTGGTGCTTACCGGCGCCGTCCGTCCGGGAGAGCAGATCCCCTCCGTGCGGAGCCTGTCGGTTCAGCTCTCCATCAACCCCAACACCATCCAGAAAGCCTATTCGGAGCTGGACCGCCGGGGCATCCTCTGCTCCGTGCCCGGCCGCGGCTGCTTTATTTCGGAAAACGCCTACGCCCAGCTGACGGAAATCCGCCGCAAGGACCTCGGCAGGCTGGAAGAGCTGGCCCGCGGGCTCGCGCTGGCCGGCATCGACAAAAGGGAGGCGCTGGACGCGGTCGAACGGGCGTACGCGGCCCCGGCCCAGGCGGAAGCCTCCGCCTTCGCCTCTCCCGTTCGGGAGGCCGGGAAGCCGCCGGAGAAGCCGCAGGCAGAGCCGGAAGGGTAGCCCCGCAGGGCACGGGCCGCCGCCCGGCGGCTCCGGGCCGGGAGGACGCTCCCCGGCGCGGCGGCGCGGACCCCCGCGCACAACGGCAAGAAAGGAATGAGCATCCATGATCCAAACCGAAAACCTGGTCAAGCGTTTCGGGGATTTCACCGCCCTCAACGGCATCACCTGCACCATCCCCGCCGGATGCGTGTATGGGCTGGTCGGTTCCAACGGCGCGGGGAAATCCACCTTTCTCCGGCTGGTCAACGGCGTCTACCGGGCGGACGAAGGCAGCATACAGATCGACGGCGAACCGGCGTACGAGAACCCGGCGGTAAAGCAGCGGACGGCCTATGTGCCGGACGACCTGTATTTTCTCCCGGGCGCCAGCCTCAACCGGATGGCCAAGCTGTACGCGGCGGCTTATCCCGCCTTCGACCAGGCGCGCTACCGCTCTCTGGTCGCGACCTTTCGGCTGGACCCCGCCAAATCGCTGGGCAGCTTCTCCAAGGGGATGAAGCGGCAGGCGGCTATCCTCCTCGCCCTTTCCTGCCGCGCGGAATATTATTTCTTCGACGAAACCTTCGACGGGCTGGACCCGGTGATGCGCAACCTGGTCAAAAGCCTGATCTGCAGCGACGTGCTAGAACGGGGGACCACCGCCATCATCGCCTCCCATTCCCTGCGGGAGCTGGAGGATACCTGCGACCAGCTCGCCCTCCTCCATCAGGGCGGGATCGTGCTGGAAAGCGACGTGCAGAACCTGAAAACCTCCCTGTTCAAAATTCAGATCGCCTTTACCCGGGAATACGGTCAGGCGATGTTCTCCCGCCTCGACGTTCTGCATTTTTCCAAGCGCGGCTCGGTTTCCAACCTGATTGTGCGGGGCGACCGGGAGCAAACGGTGGAATGGCTGCGCGGCCAGCAGCCGGTGGTGCTCGACGTGCTGCCGCTGACGCTGGAGGAAGTGTTTACCTATGAAATGGAGGCCCTCGGCTACTCCTTCCGGAGCGAGCAGCCGGAGCTGCGGCAAAATACGGCGGACGGGAGGGATGCCCAATGAGCGATCAAAACCAGGCGGTCCTTCGGATGAAAGCCTGCTGGGACCCCCGGATGTTTCTGGAGGGGCTGCGGCAGCTGCGGGTGTTCGGCGTCCTGTACCTGATTTTGCTGGAGGTGGCCGTGCTCCTGGCCAGCTATGAGGAGACCCGTTATCTGCATTCTTATACGGGGTTTTCGCTTTCCTTCCGGGTTTTCGCCATCCTGATCGCCCTGGCCGCCATGGCGGCCGCAGGGCTGATGACGCTGTTCCTCTTCCGCTTCCAGAACCGGCGGGAGGGCGGGGACTTCTACCATTCCCTGCCCAACACCCGCACCAGCCTGTTCACCAGCTTTTTCACCGCCGTGCTGGCCTGGGTGGGGATCGGCATACTGGCGGCGGGCGTTACCTCGATGGTGGGGCTGTTCGTCTTCTGCCCCTACGGCACGCTGGTGGAATTCCCCTCCGCGGCCGAGGTGGCCTCCTGCCTGTTTTTCGCCCTGGCGGCCGGGCTGTTCGTCGCCGCCGTCACCGCCCTGGCGATGGGGTTTACCGGCACAATGCTGTCCAACGTCCTGGTTGCGGCCCTGTTTGCCCTCGGACCCCGGCTGCTGGTGATGGTGTATTTCCGGCTGCTGGAGTCGGCCGTCCCCATCCTGCCGCCGATGGGGGACGATTCCCTGTTTGACCTGCATTACAATCCCCTGTTCTTCCTGTTTTCCTACGACTGGTACACGATGGACGGCGGCGTGGTAACGGCGGCGCTGTATTCGCTGGTCGTCGGGGCGCTGTACACCCTCCTCGCCTGGCTGGTGTTCCGCCGCCGGCGCAGCGAAACCGCGGGCCAGGCCGCGCCCAACCGCATCCTCCAGGCCGTTTTCCGGCTGATGATCGCCATGCTGATCTGCCTCTTTCCCTGCGCCGGCATCATTGAAGGCAGCTGGGGCTTCTTCGAATGCCTGGTCCTGTACCTGATCGCCGCCGCGGCCTACTTCCTGTATGAGCTGATTACCACCCGGCGGGTCCGCAACCTCCTGCGGGCGGCCCCCGCCCTCGGCATTCTGGCGGTGATGAACATTGCCTTCGTCGGCAGCTTTTCCGCCGTCCGGACGGTGGTATGCGCGCAGACGCCGTCGGCGGACGAGATACAGAGCGTCACCTTCCGCCTGAACCAATCCTCCCACTTTCTGGACGCCCGTGCCGGCAGCATTCCGCTGGAGGACGAAACCGTCCGCCGGCTGGTGTCCTCCCGCCTGAGCAGCGAGGCGGGGGAGGTCGCCCGCGGCTCCGACGACTTCCTGTATGAGCCGACCGGCCAGCGGACCGTGGTGGACATCCACACGGATTCGGGGATTCTCACCCGCCGGCTCTCCTTCCGGGAAAGCGAGTGGCGGCAGATTGAGGAAAAAATCCAGCAGACCGAGCAGTATCGCAGCGCCTACATGGATCTGCCGCCGGTCGGCGACGGCTTTTCCTTCACCGTCACCGGCTGCTCCGCCGCGCAGAACGCCGCCCTGTACGACTGCCTGCAGGAGGACGTGCGGGCCATGGGCTTCGACGCGTGGCACGAGCTGGTCAACGACGCCACTAGGTACGCCAACGCCCCGCTCTGGGAAGACAGCAAGGCGGGCATCTGCCTGTCGGCCTCCGTATATATGCGCGGTCAGGTGCCCGCAAACGGCACCTTCTGGAGCGGCGGCATGCCCACCGCCTCGGCCGGCGTCAGCCTCCCGCTTTCCACCGCCCTCCCCCGCACGCTGGAGCTGTATCTCCAGTACAGCGCCGCCCACGCTCCCGATGCCGACCGGCTGCGGCAGGCGATGGAGGACGCTTCCGCCTATGACGTGCGGTTTTCCGGCATCCATCTCAAAGACGGGGACAATGAGGACGCTTTTTTGAATATCACTCTCAACGACTATTACCCAAGCCAGCAGGCGGAGGTCCGGCGGTTCCTGGATGAGCTGCTCGCGCAGTACGAAGCGGGCCGGGGCGAGCCGGTGGATTTGACCAGGCCCGCCTACGGGCTGGAAATCTATACCTGGGACAATGGGGTTTTGCAGGTGTATTTCAACGTGGAGGCGGATACGCTGCCCCCTGTCCCCGCTTACAGCATGGACATCGTGCCCACAGAAATGCCCATGGAATAGATCCCTCGGCCGCCGCGACGGAGGCGTGAGGCGGCCGGCGCGGCGACCTCCGCCGGCCGGGGAGACCCCGCGGAACCCAAAAGAGGAGGGCGGCACTGCCGCCCTCCTCTTTTGCTGCCGGCCGCCCGGCGAACGGGCGCCGACGGCCCTGCGTTCCTTCTCCGGCTTCATTCCTCCGGCTCCGCCCGCTCCTGCGTGTGCAGGTATTTGTTCCGGGTGGCGATCCCCCCGCGGATGTGCCTTTGCGCCTTGTTCTGCTCCAGCACCCGGCGGACCCGCCCGTAAAGCTGGGGATTCAGCTCCCGCAGGCGGTCGGAAACGTCTTTGTGCACGGTGGATTTGGATATATGAAACTTCCCCGCGGCGGCGCGGACCGTCGCGTTGTTTTCAATGATGTACTCGCCCAGCTCGATCGCCCGTTCCTCAACTGCTCCTTTCACACTGACCACTCTTCCTTTCACACGGACCCCCTTGCGGGAAACGCCTCCCCGCGTCCGTCCGCCTCCTGAGGTTCTTCGCTCTATACCTATGCGGCAGAAGCGGGGATTATGCGGGCTGTCGGAGGAAAGAAGCCCGCCCTTCGGGAGGAGAAGAGCCGCCGAAATTCCCAAGCCCGGAAAAGGAGGCGGTGAAAAAAGAAGCTTTTTGAGGGACGGCGCTTCAGCCTTCTCTCTGTTTTCCGAAAACAACGCACGGAAGAAAGCGGTTTTCTTCCATCCCGTGGGATGCGGCGGCCGGCCGCGCCCCTCTTTTTGGCGCCGGGCGTTAAAATCCCCGCCGATTCCCACCGGCTCGGGCGGATAACGCTTGCGTAACGCTGTAAAAAATGGTAATGTTAATAGCTGGGCGGCAAGGCTGCGTCCCGCCGCCCGCATCCCATCGAGACATGGAGGAATCGACTTGCCCGATCAACGCCAGGCGGCCCTGCGCGCCGAAATTGAAAAGCGCCGCACCTTTGCCATCATCTCCCACCCCGACGCGGGGAAAACCACCCTGACCGAAAAGCTCCTGCTGTACGGCGGCGCCATCGCGCTCGCCGGCTCGGTCAAAGGAAAAAAGACCGCCAGGCACGCCGTTTCCGACTGGATGGAAATTGAAAAGCAGCGTGGGATCTCGGTCACCTCCTCCGTCATGCAGTTCCGTTACGGCGGATACTGCATCAATATACTGGACACGCCCGGACACCAGGATTTCTCCGAGGATACCTACCGCACCCTGATGGCGGCGGATTCCGCCGTGATGGTGATTGACGCGGGCAAGGGCGTGGAAAACCAGACGCGCAAGCTGTTCAAGGTATGCGTGATGCGGCACATTCCGATTTTCACCTTTATCAATAAGATGGACCGGGAGGCGCGGGACCCCTTCGACCTGCTGGACGAGATCGAAAAGGAGCTCGGAATCCGCACCATCCCGATGAACTGGCCGATCGGGTCGGGCCGGGAGTTTAAAGGCGTATACGACCGGGAGCGGGAGGAAATCCTCTCCTTTGTGGCCAACAACGGCCAGCGGGAGGTGGAAACGGTCGAAGCCTCTCTGGGCGATCCCCATCTGGACGCGCTCATCGGGGCCGACCATCACCGCACGCTGGCGGACGATGTCGAGCTTCTGGGCGGCGCCGGGGACGCCTTCGATTTGGACGCCGTCCGGGCGGGAACCCTTTCGCCGGTGTTCTTCGGCTCGGCGCTCACCAACTTCGGGGTGGAGCCGTTTTTGAAGTCCTTCCTCAAAATGACCACCTCCCCCCTCCCGCGGGAAACCGAGGACGGCGTGATCGACCCGGTGGAGCAGCCCTTTTCGGCCTTTGTATTCAAAATCCAGGCCAACATGAACAAAGCGCACCGCGACCGGATCGCCTTCATGCGGATCTGCTCCGGCCGGTTTGAAAAAGGCATGGAGGTCCTGCACGTGCAGGGCGGAAAAAAGATCAAGCTTTCCCAGCCGCAGCAGCTCATGGCGCAGGAACGGGAAATGATCGACGAAGCCTGCGCGGGAGATATTATCGGCGTGTTCGACCCCGGCATTTTCTCCATCGGGGATACCCTGTGCGACCCTTCGGTGAAGTTCCGCTTCCGGGGTATCCCCACCTTTGCGCCGGAGCATTTCGCCCGGGTGCGGCAGGTGGACACCCTCAAGCGCAAGCAGTTCGTCAAGGGCGTCACCCAGATCGCGCAGGAGGGCGCCATCCAGATCTTCCACGAGCCTCACACCGGCATGGAGGAGGTCATCGTCGGCGTGGTCGGCGTGCTGCAGTTCGAGGTGCTGGAATACCGGCTGAAAAACGAGTATGCCGTGGATATCCGGCAGGAACCGCTTTCGTACCAGTATATCCGCTGGATTCAGAACGAAGACCTCGACCCCAAAACGCTGGACATCACCTCCGACACCCGGATTGTGCAGGATTTCCGCGACCGGTATCTCCTGCTGTTCACCAACAGTTGGAACATCGGTTGGGCGACGGAGCACAACAAGGAGCTGAGGCTTTCGGAATTCGGCATTTGAACCGTGCCGGGCGGCCGCCGCGCAGGAACCGCGCCGACGTTGGCCGAAACGTCGGGCACGGGCCATGGCGGGCAGCGCGCCGCGGGCAAGGCCGGCGGGTTTCGGATTTCCTCCCACAGCGGAATAGCCAAAGGACGGTATGGCGCCCGGAACAGGGAGGCGTATGCCGTCCTTTTTTCAGGAAAGGCCGGAGGGCGGAGGGAAAGACAGCGGGGAATAAAGCGAAAAAGGCAAAAGAAGGCGGAGAATAGGCAGGAAAAGGCGGGAAAAGGCGGGAAAAAACGGTGCTAAATCAGCCCGGAAAAGGCAGGAGGAGCCGCCGCAAGAAAATATTCTTGCGGCGGCTCCCCGTAAACCATCTTCTGTTTGCCTTGGGCGCCGCCGAAAGGCGGCCTTCCGGGCAATGCCCCGCCGGCCCTGCCCCTTCGTCCGGACGCCGGCGGCATCTGAAAAGCGGCGTCCTCACCGCTCATACGGCGTGACCGCCCATTTCAGGCAGCCGTCCCGCCGGTTTGCAAACACGTCGTATCCCTCCAAAATCCGGTTGAGCGGCCCGCGGTGGGTAATCAGGAAATCGGTGTTCAGCCGCCCTGCCCGGATCAGCCGCATCAGCCGGCTGCCGTGCACCGCATCCACCCCGCCGGTTTTGAAAATCAGGTTCTTCCCGTACATCTGCGGCAGCGGGAGGACCTGCGCCCGCTCATACATGGCGACCAGGGCCACCACCGCGTTGGGACGGGCGATTTTCCAGGCCGTTTCAAAGGTATCCTCGCCGCCGGCAGCCTCCACCACCGCGTCGGCGCCCCGCCCGGTCAGGGCAAGAACCCGTTCCTCCGCATCCTCACGGGCCGGGTTGACCGCATCGCTGCAAAGCCCCCGCGCCTTCGCCAGCCGGAGCCGCCCTTCATCCACGTCGAGGGCGATGATCCGCCCCGCCCCGAAGAGGGAGGCGCAGGCCATCGCACACAGTCCCACCGGCCCGGCGCCGATCACCGCCACGGTGTCACCGGGACGGATCCCGCACAGCTCCGCCCCGAAATACCCGCTCGAAAGGATATCCCCGAGAAACAGCGCGTTTTCATCGCTCACCCCGTCCGGAATGCGGGTCAGCCCCTGGTCGGCAAAGGGGACGCGGACATATTCCGCCTGACAGCCGTCAATGCGGCAGCCGAGCTCCCAGCCGCCCCGCTCGCAGTTGTTGATATAACCGTGCCGGCAGAACCAGCAATCTCCGCAGAAGGTGATGCAGTTGGCCGCCACCCGGTCGCCCGGCCGCAGGCCGGACAGGGCGGGGCCGGCCTGTACGACCTCCCCGACGAATTCGTGGCCCAGCACGGTATTTTCCCTTGCCCGGGGCACCGCGCCGTGCAGAATGTGCAGATCGCTGGTACAGATGGTGGACAGGGTGACCCGCACCACCGCATCCCGCGCGTCCTGCACAACGGGAACCGGCCGCTCCTCCAGAACCGCGCGGCCCGTCCCCCTGTACACCAGCGCCGTCATCGTTTTTCCCATCCCGCGCCTCCGTCAGCATTCCCCGCGGGAACCGCCCTCGTGAGGACGTCCGCCGCTGGTGTGCCCACCGCAGGTGTGCTCTCCATGCACGTGTCCACCGCAGTCGTGCCCCTCCTGCGCATGGCCGTGATGGGTGCAGGCGACGGCGGGATCATGCTTCAGAGTCCCGGCCAAATAGGCGCGCACCTGCTCCTGCGCGTCGCCGGACGCGCCGGCCACCAGCTCGATGCCCGCCTCCTGCAGCGCCGCCTTCGCCCCGCCGCCGATGCCGCCGCAGATCAGCACCTGCACGCCGTTGGCTTTCAGCAGCCCGGCCAGCGCGCCGTGCCCGCTCCCCTGCGCGTCCAGCACCGAGGCGGTAAAGGAATCCCCCTGTGTCTGCGCGATGAGGAAGGTCCTCGTGTGGCCGAAATGCTGGAATACCTGGCCGTTTTCCAAAGTGACCGCGATCTTCATTGTCCATTCTCCCTTTCCTGTATGCTGCCTTCTTCCGCCGCCGGTCTTTCCCGGCAGGCGGACAAGCCCTCTCCGATACCGTCGCCCGACGGGGCCTCCCGGCAATGGACGCCCCGGAAACGGCATCCCCCGGGACGGGAGCAGCGCCCGTCCCGCACAGTATACTGCCCGCCGCCGATGACGAGCTCCGCGCCGGTAACCAGGGCCTGCGCAGTCTTCCTCCGGGCGGCATAGAGGATCCGCTGAAACGTGCCGCGGGACACCTCCATCCGGGCGGCCGCCTCCCCCTGCTCCATCTCCTCAAAATCGCAGAGCCGCAGGCTTTCCAGCTCCTCCACGCTCAGCTGCACCGGCTCCCCTCCCCCGGCGGCGGGACTCTGCGGCAGGAATCGGCGGCAGACCGGCTCCCCGCAGACCCGCCGGCATTTCGCCTTCCGCGGCATGGCCTCATCTCCTCCCGTCCGCTTTCCGGCACGCGTCGCACCCGCCGGAGGAAGGGACGGCAAAATCAACCCGTCCGTTCCCAAAACAATACAAATACCAACGGGGAACCGGGAATACGGGCATTATGTATACGGATGCTTATGGGCATATGCCCATATAATTATATTGTTCATATGCCCTTTTGTCAACCGGCTGGCCCGGAGGCCGCCGGACCGCCGTCCGTTTTCTCTGCCGCAACCGGCGGAGAAAACGGCAAAGGGAGCGGGAGGACAGGGCATCCCACAAGAAATTTACGCAGGGAACCGAACCTTTCGGCGCGGGTTTCCGTCTATATAGATAGAAGCCGGCTTCAGACAAACATCCGCGCCGAAGGGGGCGACATGCACAGGTTATGGAGAACAGGGAAGATTTTGAAGAACTGCTGAGGGAGAACCGCTGTTCTGTTGAGCGGTTTGTGAAATTCCGTCTGCCTTCCATGGCCGACGCCGAGGACGTGCTGCAGGAGGTTTATCTGACCGCCTGCCGGAAATTCGGGCAGCTGAAAAACAGAGGCTCCTTCCTGCCCTGGATGCTCCGCATCGCCCGCAGCAAATGCAGCGATTATTTCCGCGAAAAAGCCGGACGGGCGGAAATTTCCCTGGACGCCGCGGCCGAAAGGGATTTGCCCGACAGCCGGTGCGGCGTTTGCGAGGCGGCGGCCGTGGAGGAAACCCTTTGCCTGCTGGGCGACAGGGACAGGCAGATCTTGACCCTGTATTTCTGGGGAGAGCTCCCTCAGGCAGAAATTGCAAAGCGTCTGAACCTGCCGCTGGGGACGGTGAAAAGCCGCCTGTTTTCCGCCAAACAAAACTTTAAAAGCCGGTATCCCTATCCTCCCCTCCGGCAGCCGAAAGGAGAAGGCAATATGAAAAGGCTTCCCGAATTTCTGCCGCAATACACCATCCAGGAAAGCGTCCGGCCGCCCTTTGCCGTGAAATGGGAAGAGCTGATGGGCTGGTTTCTCGTTCCAAAGCTCGGAGAAAAGCTGTCCTGGGGTATGTATGATCTCCCGTCGCGACAATGCAGCCACGTTTACAACATGCGGGTCACGGGAAGGGCGGTGGTCCACGGGATTGAGGGCGTCGAGCTGACGGCGGCCGAGACGTCGTACTCGGGCAGGAGGGAAACGGTTCGCCGGACGTTCGTCGCGCAGCTGACCGACACCCACTGCCGCTATCTGGCCGCCCTGCGCGACGACGGCGGCGTGCGTCATTACATCACCTTTCTCGACGGGGACGCCTTTATGCCCAACTGGGGGTTTGGCGAAGACAACTGCGGAAACGAAACCAATCTTTCTCCCAAGGGCGACATAAAAAGGATCGGCCGGACGGTCGTCAGCAACGATCAGGATTTTCTGCTGGACATTGTCGGCCGTTATACGGTCTCCATAAACGGCAGAAGCTTCGACACCGTCTGTGTCATGGATATCGAAACCTATAACAGCGGCGTCGTGTCGGAACAGTTCCTCGACCGGAACGGGAAAACCATCCTCTGGCGTCGGTTCAACCGCGACGATTGGGCAGTGGACCGGTACGGTAAAAAATGGAGCGAGCAGCTCCCGGAAAATGAGCGCCTCATCATCAACGGCAAAACCTATGTGCACTGGTATGACTGCATCACCGATTACATTTTGTGAACGGCCGCAAAGCGGCGTGACAACGGGGCAGGGAGTATCCGCTCCCTGCCCCGTAACAGCCGGCCTGTCCGGCCCATTCCGGCCCCTTTTCCCTGAGGCCGCATATGCCGGCGGCCCGGCATGCTGCATCCGCGCCCGCGCCGTCCCGGCGGCCGTTATCCGTCCGCTTCGGTCCCTTCCTGCGGAGCGGCGGATTCGTCCGCCTGTCCGCCTGCCCGCCCGCGCGGCCTCCTGCTCCACTGCAAGGGCGAGAGGTTCCCTTTCTCATACCGGCGGCAAAGAACCGCCACCACGCCGCTGAGGGGCAGCAGGCCGATCAGGTTGGGGACGACCATCAGGCCGTTGAACAGGTCGGACAGGTCCCACACCAGCTGTACCTTGAGCACGGAACCGAGGACGATGCACAGCACCACCAGCGCCGCATAAGGCTTGACCGCTTTTTTCCCAAACAGATGCCGGACGTTGACCTCCCCGAAGAAATACCAGCCGATGATGGTTGAAAACGCGAAAAACAGCATGCACACGGCAATAAACCCGTTGCCGAAGGAACCGAACACCGAATTGAAGGCGTGCTGCGCCAGCTCCGCCCCATCCTTGCCGGAGCTCAGCGCCCCGGTGGTGAGGATGACCAGGGCCGTCAGGGTCAGCACCACAAAGGTGTCGATGAACACCCCGATCATGGCGACGACCCCCTGCTCGCAGGGGTGCTTCACCTTGGCGCGGGCGTGGGCATGCGGGGTGGACCCCATCCCCGCCTCGTTGGAGAACAGCCCGCGGGCCACGCCGTAGCGGATCGCCTTCTGCACCGTGGCGCCGACCACGCCGCCCGCAATCGCCTGCGGGGAAAAGGCCAGCACAAAGATCTGCTCAAAAGCGGTCAGAATATGCCGCCAGTTGACCGCCAGAATCACCAGAGAGCCCGCCACGTAAAGCAGCGCCATCAGGGGGACGAGCTTCTCGGTCACGGCGCTGACCCGCTGCGCCCCGCCCAGGAAGATAAACGCGGCCACCAGCGCCACCGCAATCCCCACCGCCAGCGGCGGGACCCCGAAAGCAGACTCAAAGGACACGCCAATGGAGTTGGACTGTACCATATTCCCCATAAAGCCGAGCGCGGCAATGATCGCCACCGAAAAGAAGCCGGCCAGGAACCTGCCGAACCGCCCGGTGAAAAACGCGCGAATATAGTATACCGGCCCGCCTGTAACTTCGCCCTCTACCCGGGTTTTAAACTGCTGGGCCAACGTCGCCTCCGCAAAAATGGTGGCCATGCCGAAAAAGGCGGAAACCCACATCCAGAAGATCGCGCCCGGCCCTCCTGCCGCAATCGCCGTGGCCGCCCCCGCGATATTCCCCGTTCCCACCTGCGCCGCGACCGCCGTGGTCAGCGACTGAAAGGAACTCATCCCGTCCTGGTTGGCCTTTTCGCCCCGCAGGCGGATGCTGCCGAACACCGCTTTCATCCCGGCGCCGAATTTGCGCACCTGGACAAAACGAAGCCGGACGGTAAAATAAATCCCCGTCCCGCAAAGCAGAAAAAGCAGCGCAAAATCCCACAGGAAGGTGTTGACCAGGTCCACAACCTCCATGATCCATTCCAAGGGGTCCTCTCCTCCCGTTCCCGGTAAAGTGCCGGGAGGCCGCGCCGTCCCGCACACTTTGTTACTTTTTTGTCAGCCGGGGAACAGTATACCAGAAATCCGCCGCCGGTTCAACCCACAAAACGACCAAAAACGACCCAAACGGCTTTCTCCGCCGGCGCGGGGCAAGGCGCGGGAAAAAAGGGACAGGATGGGACAGAGAGGGTAGGAGGGCGGGAAGGCAGGAGAGAGGGGGTCAAAAGAGGCCAAAGAAGCCAAAAGCCGGGGGAGATAAGGGGCAAAGGGACAGAAGAGCAGGGGGCAGGAACCCCATGGGGGCAAAAGGAAACCCGAAGGCGGGGCCGCCGTTGCCGGGGGAACCGGCGGCCCGGACGCATCCCCCGAAGGCTCCCCCGCGGGAGTGGCTCCACGGGATAAGGCCCCACGGCTGCGCCGGGGGCCTTCATAGACGGGCAAAGCCCTTTGTTGCTGGCGGGTGTCACATCACGCTGGTATGGTCTGCCGCCCGTGTAAGGCCGGGGCCTCCCCGTTATTCGCCGCATTCGCCCTTCTTCCATTGGTTGGCGATGTCTTCCTCCGTGCGGCCTGCATTCCTGCCCGCTGTATTCTACGCAGTGCCCGCGGAGACAAATCCCTCGGCTTCGCTGCTATTCCAACGCCCCAAATTGTCCGCGCAGTACCTCCTGCTCCTCCCCTTCCGGCATCCCCTGAAACGCGGCGACGGTTAAAGGGTGTTTTCCGCCTGCCTTACCGCCTTAGGCTCTCCTGAACCACTGTCAGTGGGTTTTCGTCACAAAAAAGCCCCCCGCCAAAAAGGCGGGAGGCCGGGCGGAACCGGGTTCAGTCTTCCTTCTGCGCTTCCTCGTCCTCGGGCTTGGCCAGCGGGATCTGCACCGGCTTTTCCTGCTCGGACGCACAGCAGCCGCAGTCCTCATCCCCGTCTTCGAAATCATCAAAGTCGTAGTCGATGGTATCGTTATAGGCGCACAAGGCTTTCTTTTTCATGATCATCCGTGCAAAAAGGACAGCCACCGTCGTCAACGCGGCTACGACCGCCGCCAGTGTCACAATAAACGCCAGTTTGGAACCTTTATTCTTCATAATTTATGACCTCCTACGAATCGTATTCTGTCCATATTTATCTTTATCATACAGCGCGGCGGACGACAAGTCAAGGGAATCCGCCGTTTCCGTCTCCCATAAGTTGTAAATTTTTTGTGTCGCATCGTTGCCGACGGCGTCCCGTCCCGCCGGGAACCAGGCGGATACAAAAGCGGCCGGTTGTGGGAAATCACGGCCGGCCGTGGGAAAAAGGCGGGGCGGCAGCGCAAAGGAGACCGTGCGCCGCGGCCCTCCTACCGATTCATGGCTTTACGGCGGATGTTCGGCAGCATCCCGGGGGAATCGGCCGCCGCCCTCTCGGCGGCAAGAGTCCGGGCGGGCTGGTTCGGGCCGCCCGTCCCGGCCCGGGAAAGACGGCGCCGGTATCCTCTCGGGGACGAAACGGGCCGCTTTTGAAACCCGGATTCAAATAAACGCAGGAGGTGGTTCTGATCTGCTTCCTCGGCCGCCGTCCGGCCGAGGTCCGGAGGAAACCGCCTTTCCCATGGTCTGCCCATCTCCCGCAAAGCGGCGGGATACCGGCCATGCGCGTTTTGCAGAGGCGGCAAGAGCCCGGGCCGGGCCGCACAGAGGGTCTGCGCAAAGCGTTTCCGCTTTGCGCAGGAATATCCCTGCCGCCCGGCGTAAAAATATGCGGCCAATCATGGCTTGACGGATTTCAAACGGCGAACCCTGCCGCACAAGGGAACCCGGCGCAGGGCCGCCGTCCGTGCCGGTGCCCACGCCCCGACCCGAAGCCGGGCCCGTTGAAGGCACGCGGCGGGCGGCGCGGGACGCCGCGCAGGCAGACCTCCTTCGGGACGCCCCGGCAGGGGTTCCGGAGAAAAGTCGGAAAGTCCTGAAAGTCCTGCCCGCGGACAGGATGCGGACAAGGCGCGGAAAAGGACGCCCCGCGAAAGAAAGCGGGGCGTCCCCTTGAGGCGGAACAGCCGCGTATATTTACAGATGGTTTACCTTCACCCGGCCCTTTACCACGACCAGCTTGATGTTCAGCTCCGCGTCCAGCACCAGCAGGTCGGCGCGTTTGCCCGCCTTGATGGAGCCGGTCACGTCGTCCACCCGGATGGCGCGGGCGGGGTTGATGGTGACGGACTTGACCGCCTGCTTGAACGGCACCCCGAAGCGGAGCACGTTCTTGAACTCCTCGTACACGTTGGAGGTGGAGGCCGCGATCGTCCCGTCGGCCAGCAGCGCCTTGCCGTCCTTGACGTACACCGTCTGCCCGCCGAGGTCGTACTCCCCGTCCGAATGGCCGGCCGCGCGCATCGAGTCGCTGACGATGACGGAGCCGTCCTCCCCCAGCATCCGGAAGGCGATGCGCAGCGCGGCGGGATGGATATGGAACCCGTCGCAGATCAGCTCCGCGCGCATCCCGCAGTCCTGCGCATGGTCGAACACCGCGCCGACCACGCCCGGTGAACGGTGGGTCAGCCCGCTCATGGCGTTATACAGATGCGTGACATGGCGGCAGCCCCACTCGATGGCCTTCCCCGCCTCGTCATAGCCCGCCGCCGTGTGGGCGATGGAAACCGGGCAGTAGGGCTGCACCTCCTTGATGAACGCCTCCGCGCCGTCGCATTCGGGGGCGATATCCACCACCCGGACCAGGCCGCCGCAGCCGTCATACAGGCGGCGGAACTCCTCCTTGTCCGGATTGCGGACGTAGGCCCCGTTCTGCGCGCCCTTTTTGGACATGGCGATATACGGTCCTTCCATGTTGATGCCCTGGATGTACGCGCCGTTCACCTCGTCCTTCACCGCGGCGACGTTGGCAAAAATTTTGCTGAGCTCCTCAAAGGACAGGGTCATCGAGGTCGGGCAGAAGGAGGTGACGCCCCGCTGCACCAGGCAGTCGGACATGGCGTGCAGCGCCTCCGGCGTCGCGTCGCCGGTATCGGCGCCGGCGCAGCCGTGGATGTGCATGTCAATCAGGCCGGGAATCACCGTGCAGCCGGTCAGGTCGAAGGCTTCGCCCTCCCCGCCGCATCCGCCGACGGCCTTGATCCATTCCCCTTCGGTTTCCAGATCTGCACGGACCGGCCGGAACTCCTCGTTATACACCGTTGCGTTTTTCAGTATCATACTCTGTTCCCTCCTGATATGGTTTGCGTGGAACCGCCCCTGGGGCGGACAGATTTCCTCATAATCCATTATACCGCCGTCCTCTTCCCCCGAAAAGGGAAAAACGGCCGCTTCCTTTGTATTTTCCGTCCGGAGGGCAGCGCGGGCACAGCCGGCAAATCCTGCGGTGAAACCCCAAAAGGCCGGGGGCGGGAGCCGAGATTCGGCTCCCGCCCCCGGGCCTTGTCCGCTTCCGTGCGAGGCGGCGCCCCCGCGCAGGCCGTCGGGGCGCCCCGGGCCGGGAGGGTTCCTCTATTTCTCTATTTCTTTATATCCCTGTTTCCCTACTCCTCCCCCTCTTTCGTCAGGGAACGGTACAGCTTGATATACTCGTTGGCGGAACGGCCCCAGCTGAAATCGGTGCGCATCGCGCGGTCCACCAGGACAGGCCAGTCGTTCTTGTTCGCGTAGGCGCCCAGGGAGCGGCGCACGGCGTACAGCATATCGTTGGCATTGTAGGTTTTGAAGGTGAAGCCCATTCCCTGGCCGTCCCCGCAGTCGGAAATGCTGTCCTTCAGACCGCCGGTCTCCCGCACCACCGGGAGGGTGCCGTACCGGCAGGCCACCATCTGGGACAGGCCGCAGGGCTCGCTCTTGGAAGGCATGAGGAAAATATCCCCCGCAGCGTAGATCTTGCGCGCCAGCTCGGGCACAAAGCCGAAGCAGTACCGCATCTTGTCCGGGAATCGGTCCTGCATTTCCCGGAAGAAATTCTCGTACGCCCAGTCGCCCGAGCCGAGCAGCACGAACTGGATGTCCTCCTGCAGCAGCTCGGCCAGCACATATTTCACCAGATCAAGGCCCTTGTGCGAAACCAGGCGGGTGACCATGGTGATCATCGGCACGTCGGCGCGGGGCGGAAGGTTGAGCCGTTCCTGCAGGGCGCGCTTGTTCTCCGCCTTGCCGGCGGGATCCTCCGCCGAATAATGGGCGTAGATATCCGGGTCGGCGGCGGGGTTGTAGCTCTCGGTGTCAATCCCGTTCAGGATGCCGCTCAGCTTCCATTCCCGGGCCCGCAGGATGCTGTCCAGCCCGTGGGAGAACCAGGGGTCAAGGATTTCCTGCGCGTAGGTGGGGCTGACGGTGGTCACCCTGTTGGCGGTTTCGATGGCCCCCTTCATCAGATTCACGCAGCCGTCCTGCTCCACAATCGAGCGGGCGTCCTGCGGAATGCCGAACACGTCCTCCAGAATCTCCAGGCCGTATTTGCCCTGATACTGAATATTGTGGATGGTGAACACCGTTTTAATGTTTTCGTATCCCTCCCGCTGTGCGTAGAACAGGGAATAATACACCGGCACCAGGGCGCACTGCCAGTCGTTGGCGTGGATGACGTCCGGCCGGAAATCGATGCAGCCGAGCATCTCCAGGGCCGCGCGGGAGAGGAAGGCAAACCGTTCCGCGTCGTCATAATGGCCGTACAGACCGGGGCGCTTGAAATAATACTGGTTGTCCAGCAGGTAATAAATCACCCCGTTGTGCCGCGCCTCAAACACGCCGCAGTACTGCCGCCGCCAGGCAACCGGCACCGACAGGCTGGTGATAAACGTCATATTTTCCCGGAGCGCCTGCGGCACGTCCTCGTACAGGGGGAGAACCACCCGGCAGCCGATCAGCCGGGTGCGCAGCGCGTGGGGCAGCGCGCCCGATACGTCCGCCAGCCCTCCCGAAGCGGCAAACGGGACCGCCTCGCTGGTTACAAACAACACCTTCATAGAATCGATTCGCTCCTTTCACAGCAGGGGCCCGCGTCAGACGACGGTCCCCTTGTCGATAAAGATGGGATAATCCTCCGCCCCGCTCAGGTTCCGGCTGGCCTTGACCACCACGTCCTTGTCCAGCACCGCGCAGCGGAGGGAGGTTTTTTCGCAGATGATCGCGCCCTGCATCACAATGCTGTTTTCAATGTGGGTATCCCGGGCGATCCGCACGTCCCGGAAGATGATCGAGTTGGAAACCTCGCCCTCAATGAAGCAGCCGTCCGCCACCAGGGAATTGGACACTTCGGCATGCAGGCCGTACAGAGCCGGGGCGGCGTCCCGCACCTTGGTATAGATCGGGCGCAGCGGCTGGAACAGGGCGGCGCGCACCTCGGGGTTCAGCAGTTCCATGTTGGCGCGGAAATAGCTGCGGGGGGAGGAAATCACCGCCGTGTATTCCGGGATGCGGTAGCCGCAGATCTTCACATCGCGGATATGGCGCAGGAGGATATCCCGTTCAAAGTTCATCTGGTTGCGGCTGACGGCGGCGTCCAGCATCCGGGTCAGCAGGTCCTTGCGCAGCACGTAAACGCCCAGCCCAAAGTCGCATTCTCCCGTGGGGCAGTCCCCCAACATAATGTCGTTGATCCGGCCGTCCTCCCCCATCCAGAGCAGAAGGCTGTCGCTCAGGCGGGGCGCGCCGCCATGCTTGCAGGCCACGGTGATGTCCGCGCCGGAGTCCATGTGGGCGTCCAGCATCTTATCGTAATCGATATTCCCGACCACGTGACAGTCGGAAAGGATCACGTATTCCTCTTTGGAATTGCGGAAGAAGGGGCGGATACCGGTCAGGGAGGCGACCCGCCCGGCATACAGCTCGTCGCTCATGGCGACGGGCGGGAGGAAATACAGCCCTTCGTTCTTCCGGGAAAGGTCCCACGATTTGCCCGAACCGATGTGATCCATCAGCGACTGATATTTGTCCTGCGTCAGGATCCCCACTTTGGAAATACCGGCGTTGACCAGGTTGGAAAGCGCAAAATCGATCAGGCGGTACCGCCCGCCGAAAGGCACCGAACCGAGCGGCCGGCTTCCGGTCAGGGGGGACAGCGCCTCGTCGTGCATACTGGGGAACAGAATTCCCATCACGTTATTGTTACGCATCCTGAATCGTTCCTTTCTGGGAATTGTTTTTTGGGAAAGCCCGTCCGGCGGCCTGCCGCCCGCCGGGGCGCCGCGGGGCTACCGCGCGTCTTCCATGTCGCTGTCCACCATGCCCTTGGGCGGGACGGCGCAGCCGCGGCCAATCCGCACGCCGGAGGCCACCACCGCGACGCCCCAGCCGTCCAGCTGCTCGGTCTCCTCCGGGCGGGAGCCGACCGTCGCGCCCTCGCCGATCACCGCGTTCTCCGCGATAATCGCATACTGCACTTTGGCGCCGGCCATCACCCGCGCGCCCGGCATCAGGATGGAATCCCGCACCTCGGCGCCCGGCTCCACCGTCACGCCGGAAAACAGGACGGAAAAATCCACCCTGCCGTAAATATTGCCGCCTTCGGAGATCATGCTGTTCTGCACCGCGGCCCCCTCCGCCACGAAATGGGGAGGCAGGCCGGAATTGCGGGAATAAATCTTCCAGTCCGGCACCGACAGGTCGAGCGGCACCTTCGGGTTGAGCAGGTCCATGTTCGCCTCCCACAGGGAATCGATGGTCCCGACATCCTTCCAATAGCCCGAAAAGCGGTAAGCAAACATCCGCTCCCCCGCGCCGAGCATGGCGGGCAGGACGTTTTTCCCGAAGTCGTTGGAGGATTTGGGGTTGTTCTCATCCTCGGTGAGATACCGGCGGAGTTTGTCCCAGTTGAAAACATAAATCCCCATCGACGCCAGATTGCTCTTGGGATGGGCCGGCTTTTCGTCAAATTCATAGATCGAGCCGTCCGGGTTGGTGTTCAGGATGCCGAACCGGCTGGCCTCGGACATCTCCACCTCGATGACCGCGATGGTGCAGTCCGCGTTGTTCTTTTTATGTTCCGCGATCATTTTGGAGTAATCCATCTTGTAAATGTGGTCGCCGGAGAGGACCAGGACGTATTCCGGGCTGTAGCGCTCGATAAACGCCATGTTCTGGTAAATGGCGTTGGCGGTTCCCTTGTACCAGTCCGCCCCCTTCTTCCCCTGGTAGGGGGGGAGCACATGGACGCCCGCCCCCATGCGGTCCAAATCCCACGGCTGGCCGGAACCTATGTAATCGTTGAGCACCAGCGGCTGGTACTGGGTCAGCACCCCCACCGTCTCTATTCCGGAGTTGACGCAGTTGGACA
>CAJFTG010000033.1 GCA_904419875.1 Candidatus Avimonas caecicola
GCTCCTGATGTGAGCGGCCAGATGCATGTTGTGGAGACAGAAGGCGAAACAGTGAAAAAGGAAGCGGTTGTTCCGGCTGTGGATGACTATACTGTTGACCATGACGCCCCACAAGTAAGCGGCTATTTTGCAACCGGTTCCTTTTGGGATTTAGACGGCGAAAAATGGACGAATACAGTTTGGCGTTAACTCCGGGAAAACAGGCGGCTTTCCTGTATGTCCTAGGAAGCCGCCTGTTTATTCTTTAGTGTCAGTGGTCGACCTATTTAGATGCAACTACTATTATAAAGAATTATAGACAACGAATGCACCATAGTCGCTATTCGCAGGGTATTGGAGAGAACCTCCATCACTTTTGATCTGTCCCCAGGTGCAATTACTCTTAGTGGGTTCTACTGTAGGGTCTCGCATGGCATCGGCGCGATTCATTACATAGGGGGAACCTTCTCCCATACCTGCCTGTAAGTCATTGAAACCGAGGCTTTTTGCTTGTTCTATGTATGAAGAGGCAATTCCGTTGTAGGCAAAAAATGTGTATTTTACATTATTAATTATATTTAAATCTCTATTACCTGCTTTGGATTTAATAAATTGGGCGGCTTTGTTTGTCGCATCCTGAAACTGTTCGTCGCTATAGTCCCCCACAGGATACTCGCTACCCCAGATTTGGTACGGCCCATTTCCATTACTTGGTCCCACTTTTTTTAGGCGAGATTCTCGGTAGTGGATTGCGGCGATCATTTTCCATGGTACTCCATAGCTTTGAGCAGCATTTTCATAAAATCGTTTGTTACCATTGACCAATGTCAGTTCTGCTGAACTCAAGATGGGGAGACCCCGATAATCTCTATTTTTGGTGATCGTGGTAGTAGTTGCAGCGGCGTAGGCGAAGAACTGCATTCCCAGGCGCTCGGCGAGAGGGAGGCCGCATGCCTGCATCACGCTGGGGAAGGAAGCCTCCGCGTCGATGGAACCGACCACGCTGTCGGCGCTTTCGTCGGGGAGGATGACGACCACGCGGGAGGTATCCACCCCGACCGCCGCGACGCCGGCGTTGGCAAATTCCTGGGCCTGGGAGCAGGTGCAGGGCGTCCAGCCCATATAGTCCTCGCTCATCAGGGTGAGGAGGATGTCCTCACAGCTTCCGCCGGGGAAGGCGACGCCCAGGTTGTTGAAAATCGTGCGGGCGGCCGCGGCGGTGTCCGCCGTTTCCATGTCGGGGGTGTTATGCAGCGTCCAAAGGGTTACATTTTTATACTGCGATCCGGTCATGTTACCACATTCCTTTCTCATGTGACGGGGATTACCACATACAGCCAAGCAATTCGGGCTGGCGGGCATAGGTTTCGTTGACCTCGCGGTCGCCGAAGCGGATTACGCCGCGCCGCCACAGGCCGATCTCCTCCGGGGCGAGGGCGGACGGGCAGAACGGCGCCCACGAGGCGGGTTCGCCTTCTTCTTTGGGCTCGGTCGCCCAGTAGACGGCGTGGTACTGTGCAGCGTCTGCGGTGGCCTGCACATAGTGGCTGCACTGGCGGTCAAAGTTGAAGTTCTTCGAGGAATCGGTATTTCCAATAAAGCCGGGACGGTACCCGTTGTCGCTCAGTGCCTGCGCGAAGGAAATCATCCAGTTGTGGTTGACGCTCCAGTCGGGGCGGATTTCCGCGAACAGCGCCACCTCGCCGTTTTGAGGAACGCCGAGCGCTTTGGCGGCCTCCACGGCCCGCAGCGCGTCGTCCGTGCCGTCGGAGGCGGAAACGCCGGCCTCGGTCAGGTCGCGGAGGATGAGGGCGATTTTGCAGTTTTTCCCGCGGAGGTACGCGAGCTCGTCCGCCGTGACCGCGTCACCGCCGGTGAGGGCGCGCCCCCAGAAGGAGGGGAACCGGTTCATCCGCATCACCCAGTCGTACATATGGTAGCCGTTGGTCAGCCGGGTATTGGCCGGGACCGTTGAATCCACGCCGAAAATCATAGCCATATTTCTCTGCTCCTTTGTGTTTTTGTGAGAACCCGTCGACTGGTTTCACTTATTAATGAGATTTTTTCTCCCCGTTTGTAAACCGGATTGGATAAATTTTACCCTCTGTGCCTCGAAACTACGCCGGCTCCTGCAGAAGAGCGTTCTTCAATTTTTGAAGAGCGCTTATTTTTTGCCGGCTTACATATTGCCGGGATACCTTCTTGCTCTGCGCGATTTCCGCAACGCTGTACCCGCAGTAGAAAATCAAAAGAATGACCTCATATTCGGTTTTGCTGAGATGCCGCTGCAGAAAGTCTTTTTCAATGAACGACGGCTCGTCTTTTGCCGCGGTGTCGGCAAGGACGTCCGACAGGCAGGCCGGTCCGGCATCGGGATTCTCCAACTCGCAGAAAAGGACATGCGCGCGTACATACTGCCTGCGCGTTTTGGCAAGGGAAAGGTATTGGTGGTAGACGGCGGCCTGTATGTACCGGAAGACCGCGCCGTCGGTTTTTTTATCCAGCCTGTTCACGTCCAGCTTCTTCACGATGTCGAGAAAAGCGGCCTGAAGATCGAAATAGGCGTCCGGATACGCCAAAAGCCGCGCGTATTTTTTCAGCAGCGGCTCAAAGGTCCGCACCAGGTTGCAGAGCGCATCGTTGGATATTCCGGCCTGAAATACTTGAATAAACGAATTGTCTTTCATAATACGATGACTCAATGCACATATATGTGAATTAAGCCTAAACCTCCTTGCAATTATTATATAAAATTTATGCTAAATATATAATAATACAGATTCGGCCGAAAAGATCCGTTTTTCGAAAATAATTTTCCCCCTCCGGTTTGGCGTCTGCCGGATTCCCTTGCCGGCAATCGCAGGCCCATCCGATGAAAAAGGGAGCGGCGCCGCATCCGCGGCGCCGCTCCCTTTGAAACTGCCTGTTTTCCACACGGGGATTTTTCTTCTTCCACGTTCAGCCTTATGCCGCCCCGGGGAAGACGGGAGAAATTTTCCCGCTTCAGGACATCCGGGAGACGGGGCAGCGGCGCTTCCTCCGTTGCGCGGATACAGGCGGCGTTTTCCCGTGGAAAGGAAGCGCGCCATGCATCGGACGGCATTCTGCCTTTTGCGTTGACCGCCCGGAAAGGGACAGGGAGGAAAGCGGTTCCGGCCAAAGGGAACCGCGGGGAATCTCCGGGCGCTTACTGGAAGCGTCTGAGAGCCCAATTCTCCGAAGCTTTGCGGTGAAAATTCAGCAGCGTCCGCCTTTCTTTGGAGAAGGCGGAAAACAGGCCGGATACCATCTGCTGCAAAATCCGTTTGTCCGCCGTCTGTTCATATTTCAGCCCCAGGCAGTACCATATTCGGAATTGCTCGCAGCAATCCTGATAATCCCGGATTTCGGCGCCGACACAGGAATCGGGAAGGGCCCATGTTTTCTGAATGTATTTCATGGAGAGCAGCAGCAGGTTTCGGTGTTCATGCATGGCCTTTAAAACCATCGTGAGCCCCCTGTAACAATCGGCAAAGGGCTTTCCCTGGATTTCCCAGAGCAGTACCTGCTCCAACGCTTTGATGCAGGCGGAGCCGGTATAATACACAGGGGCGTCGTAGGTGGATAAAGAATCGCTGACCACCGATACGGAGGACTGGGTGCCGTAGATCTCTTTGCTGATTTTGTCCATCGCCATGTAGACGCAGGAATCCGTAGGATAATCGCTTCTCAGGGAGTATGTGGTCATCGGCCCCTGATAAAAAACGGCCAGGTGCAGCTCTCTCGGAGGGTCGGCTTTAAAGTAGTCCAAAACCGATGGAAAGGTGGATTCAATATACGAGTAGGGGATCCATACCGGGCAAAACGTGCGGTTTTTCAATAACGGCGCCAGCAGGGCCTGCCGTTCGTCGTCGTAGCCGTAAAAAAGCAGCTCGTGAAAGGCGGGCTCACCCTGGCCGAGAGACCAGTCCGCATACAGGCTCACGTAACGCCCTTCCTCAAGCTGTTCTTTCACCGCGCCGACAATTGTTTCCGGCGTAAAACGCCGATAATCCAGCTGCCGGGAATGCAGGAGGTCGTCGTAATACATGGGACGGTGCAGATCGGAGGTTTCCCCGAAATGGGCGCAGAAGCAGGTGTCGATATACAGGCGGAGATGGGAAGCCAACCAGTCCTCCGCCAGGGGAGAGGTCTGGATAACGGCCAGCTTTTCAAAGGTCCAGCACTCGGTAACAACCGCCGCATTTTCAAGGGCGAGAGGCAGCGCCTTTTTCATGCAAATTCCTCCATTCAATTTTGTAACGCTATTTCCGCCGCTCCGGAAGGCTTGAAAAGCGTTTCACCCCTCCTCGTCCGCCATGTCCTCTCCGTTTCCACAGCCGGGGGCGGCGCTTTCCGCGGCCGGAACGCCGGGCTGGTCGGGCTGAAAATAGGTTCGCAGCATGCTGCAAAGCGTCCCGACGGTTTCCGGTTTCGATACAAGCAGGTCGTCGTCCCGAATTTCAATCGAGAATCGGTCTTCGGCCGCAACGACGAACTGAACATAGCGGAGGGAATCCATCCCCTTGTCCGCCAGGTCCGCGTCCTCCGGCAGGGCGGCCAGATCCTCCGCAGGGATTTCCAATACGTCCGCCAGGATCTCCAGCACGGTGGAAAGAGCGGGGAACTCTGCTTTCTCCTTTGCAATGATTGCCTGCATACCGTTGTCTCCTCTCCTAAAAGGCGGGCTGTCCGCCGCGTTGCGGGTCAGCCTTTTTTCCGTATTACCTTTCCGGATGCGTTTCTGGGGATTTTCGGCACCCGTTCCAGTACGTCCGGAAGCTGGAACCCGGGAAGCCTTGCTTTGCATACCTTGTATATTTCCTGCTTGGACAGGGAGGAAACCACATGAAGATGGATCCGCTCTCCCACCGCCGGGTCCCGAACGCCGAAAGCCAGCGCATCGGCGATCCGGTCATCCTGCTTCACGGCGTTCTCAATTTCCTGCGGGTAAACGTTCATCCCCGACCGGATAATCAGGCTGTCTCTGCGGCCCTTGATGAAGATCCGCCCCTGCGCGTCCATTTCCGCGATATCGCCCGTATGCAGCCATCCGTCCACAACGGTCCTTTCGGTGGCGGCTCTGTTGCGGTAGTAGCCTTTCATCACACTGTCTCCGGCCACCTGCAGCTCGCCGTCTACAATCCGAACCCGGAGAGAGGGAAGGGGAAACCCGACCGACAGGGGATGGTTGTCGAACCCTTCGGGAGGAAGGCAGCTGACCCGCGGGCTGGCTTCCGTCAGGCCGTATACGCTGTAAATCTGTGCATCAGGGAAAGCCCGCCGCATCTTTTCCGCGGTAAGCGGGGTCATGCACTCGCCGCTCACCGCCATGACGCGCAGCGGCGGCGTCTCCTGCTTCCTTAAGGCCATGGACGACAGATGGTAAAACAGCGTGGGGGTTCCGCACAGCACGGTGACGTTCTGCTCCCGGATCCGACGAAGCAGCAGCGCCGGATTGAACCCGCCCGATGCGAAGGATATGGCGAGCCCCTTCACCAGGGAGATCAGGAGCTCCCCGGTGAGCACCGCGCAGTGGTACACAGGCCGGGCGATCAGAATATGATCCTCGCGGTGAATGTGGAAATATCCCGCAATATCCCGAAGATTGGTGAGCAGGTTCTTTTCGGTAATCATCGCGCCCTTCGGCGTCCCCGTGGTGCCGGAGGTGCTCATGATCAGGGCGACGTCGGACAAATCCTCGGTTTCCGGGGTTTCCGGGAAGGCGGGGCCCAGCGGTTCGATCCCGTCGTCTGTCAGGGCGAGGGACAGGCCGACCGCTTCAATGATTTTCCGGGTGTGCGCTTCTCCGTACCGAAAGGACAGCGGAACCGCCGTTTTTTCGGCGTACAGGCAGGCCAGAAGGGCGCGGGCGGCGTTCAGCTCCGAACGGCACAAAATCCCGTATTTTTCGTCCGTCCGTTTTTTCAGCCGTCTGCCCAGCGCTTCCGCTTCGGCCAGCAGTTCCCGATAGGAGATGCGCCGTTCCTCGTCCCCGATTGTTTGGGCGGGCGCGGCCAGCATCCGTTCCCGTATGTATTCATACAGCATTGCCCGCCGCCTCCTGCCGCTTTTCGGCCCGCATCGCCTCATATTTGTCAGCCAGCCGGTATACATCCCCCACGGTTGTCAGCGCCGCCGGGTCCAGGTCGCTTTCCTCCCATTGAATGCCGAGCGCCTCCTCCAGCTCCACCATCAGTTCCACAAGCCGCAGGCTGTCCAGCCCCAGGTCTTCCTTCAGCGCCATGGCAGGCGCGGGCGCTTCCTCCAAAAAACACATTTCCATCACAACACTGTCGATTTCCTTTTTCATCGCTTTTCCTCCAGCCTTTCCGTCAGAATTTCCATCATTCGCGCATCCCGGCGCCAAAGGTCTTCCAGCAGGCCTTGCAGCGCCTTGGCGGGCGCGTTTTTCCGCAGGTTCCAGTATTCCGCTTTCATGTAATACTGCTCGATTATGGGCATGGCTTCGCCGATAAAATCCGTATCCACGTATTGTCCGTAGTAGGACTGCATCCGATAGCGCATGATTTTATACACGCCAAGCAGATCCCGCAGCCTTTCGGCTGTCCGGCCCTCGTCCCCTTTCCCCTCCGCAAAGGAAAAGGGCGCCGCCTGTTCCGGCCGGAACAGACGCTTGTCCCACAGCCGCGTTTTCAGCCGGCTGTCCACGGCCCCCCGTACCGACAGCTGAAGCGAATCCCCGGTGAGGATGCCGCCAAACGCGGCGTCGCCGAGGGGAACCACGGCTTCGGGAATATCGTTGTACAATAAAAATCCATCGGCGGAAGATACCGCCCGAACATAATGATCCTCCCGCAACCCCCGCGCGTGGAGAACGGATTTGGTGCATTCCGGCGTTACCCGCACGAGAACGGCGTCCGCTCCGCCGTGCCGGATCTGTCCCCGCAGGGTATCCGCGTCCTGCCCCCTGCGCAGGGTGAGGGAGATCACCCCCAACGCCTTCAGCTCCTCCTGAATGCGCGGCACGCGATAAAACCGGTATGGCTTCTCCCCCTGGACAACGAGGGAAAAGAACAGTTCCCGCAGGGGAACGGCGCTGTTGTGATATAGAGGCCGGATATCCGCCCCTCTCTCCCGAAGGACGGCCAGCACCTGGTTTTCCACGCAGGACATCCCATAAATCCCTTCAAACACGGCGTTCCACCTCGCGCCGGATCCGCCGGAAGCATTGTTCCTCATCCTCCGCGGCGGTGGAGATCAGAACGCCGCCGTTTTCTGCGGAAATCGCCAGATATTCCGCCCGCAGCCGGTGCTGCAGGGGGATGTCGATATACCGGTCCCGTTCCTCGGCCCTGGCCCGCACCCGGCGGACGGCCGTTTCCACGTCCACATCCAGGAAAAAGGCGAGGTCGGGCTTGGGGATAAACCGGGCGACTTCGTAGATCCAGGCATCCTGCGAATATCCCCTGGCCCGCAGATTGGCCAGGCAGGAATAGAAGTACCGGTCGCTGATGACAACCGCCCCCTCCTCCAGTTTCCGGGCGATCACCCGTTGGGAGTGCTGCACCCTGTCCGAAGCGCACAGCAGAGAAAGCGCACGGTAATCAAACTCTCCATGCTCCGGCGAGTCCATGTAATTCCGGAAGATGTCCGATTCCCGAACGAAATCGGTCGGCTGTCTGGTCAGAAACACCGGCATTCCCCGGCTTTCCAGATACCGGGCCAGCCGGTGGATTTGCGTTGTTTTGCCGCATCCGTCCAGGCCGCAGAAGGTAATCAGCTTTCCCGCGCCCGGGTTCCGGAACATCTCCAGCCTCCTTCTTTCCCGTTTATTCGTCCTTTTGCCGTCCATCCCGCACTTCATGCAGATGCTCCCTCCTTTTGGAACAGAATATCCATTCGGTGAACGCCATATCGTAAGCATACAGCCTGCCGCCGGCCGGGTCGACGACCTGTTTCAGAAACCGGCGGTCGTCGGGCCGAATGGCCGCGATCAGCCGGTCGAGCTCCCGCTTCTCCATGCCGAACAGCTGCCGGGTATACAGCAGCGCGTAATAGCATTCCTTGAGCAGATCCAGGCTTTCCGCGCGGCGCTGGATTTCCCGGCTCAGCGATGCATCCAGGAACCGGTCAATCAGCAGATACAGGTCGCAGAATTTGTAAAGGGACAGGTCCCGTCCCATCTCCACCCAACGGAAAACCGTGGCTTCCTTGAACAGATGCGCGCAGAGGTGGAGGAAGAAATCGGGAAGCGAAAGGGTGCGCAGGCCGCCGGGCAGGTTTGGGCGGGAAGCTTCCAGCATGGCTTCCACCACGCCGGTTTCCCTGTCCGGCTTGAAGCCCAGCGAAAAGTTAACATCCAGTTCCAGGTACTCCATCCCCGGCATGTTCACCCTTTTGATAAACGGCGTCGTTTCCCCCCGATTCATGCGGGAGGAGATAATTTCGGAACGTGCCGCCGGAGTGAATACGCCGTTTCGTATGTGTCCCTGCCGGAACCCCGCGTCCTTCAGCAGGCCGGACAAAGCGGTGATATCCCCGGGCCGAATCAAAACATCGATGTCGTTCGAGGTGCGCAGTCCCACCGGATACAGCCCGGCCAGATAAGCGCCCTTCAGCAGGGCATAGGGAAAATCCGCCGCGTCCCAGATTTCCCGCGTCCCTTCCAGCGCCCGGAGAAAGCTGCCGGTTTTCTCCACGCCGCTGTCGTATATGGTTTTAAGCGTGTTCCGGAATTCGCGGTTGACGCGTCCCAACAGGCCGCAGCGTTTCAGCACGGCATACCCCGCCGCGCCCATCCGATGAAACAGCAGCTGTCCCAGTATGTACGGATAATCGAGCGGCGCCGCCGTCTGTTCCTCCAGCTTTGCCGCATTGGGATGGAGAAATTTACAGAGTTCCAGAATGGTTTCGTTTTCCCGTATCAAGCATGTCCTCTCCCTTCGTGGCCCGGGCCGGCCCGGATGCCTCCGAACCGACGGATGCCGGCATGACGGCCGCCGCCGGCGAAATATATGCCTGCCGACATGCCATTGCGCCCCCCGCGGCTGCTCGTGCCCAGGCGCGGGATTGGAAGGCGCCAGCGCCGGCGCGGCGCCGTTCAGCGGCTGTCGGAGGCAAAGCGGGCCGGCTGGCAGCGGGCCGGCTGTGCTGTGCGCGGGTTTCCACCCGCTTCGTAAATTAAAGAGAAGATTTCGGACCGTTTGTAAACCGGGAGGAAAAAATATCGTTTCCTACCGCGCAATGGGAAAGGCCCTCGCGGCGGAGGATGCCGGTTTGCTCCAATCGAGAAGCCGGTATACCGGGAAACGCGGCTGCATCCGCCGTCCGCGGCCGGTTCGGCCGTGTGGGGCGGAGGGCCCGGTCTTCCGTGCCGCTCCATGAAAATGCCGCCCCGTCCGCCGTTTTATAAACGAGGCCGCGACGGCCTGCCGCGCGGGGGCGTTATCCGAGAGAGGCGGGACGGACAAGGAAGCGGGCGGGGGCGGGCGGGGGTTTTTTCAGCGATTCCGGCAGGGAACGCGGCCCTCGCTCCGGCTGCCCCGGAGCTTTTGGCCGCGGCGGCGGCCGCCACCGGCCGGCGGGCGGAATTTCCTGGGAGAGCCGTGCGGGAAACCGCTCGACTTCTTCCCGGTTTTATGCTATGATAAAACATACGGGCGGCGCCGGACCGGGCAGAGGACACCGGAAACCGGAAAGCTGGCGGTTGACGCCGGCGGTATATGGCGGCGCGCATGAGAAAGGCGGCGGAACGGGTGGCGGCAAAGAACAGCGAGGAAAAACGTAAAGCACAGGCGGGCCGCCGTTTCCTGGCCGCGCTTGCGGGCCTGGCGGCCGCCTTTTCGCTGGCCGGCTGCAGCCTGGGGGCCGATGTGGAGGGGCTGATGCGTCCGCCCCGCTCCACCGGCGAGCAGGAGGCGATTCAGTCCGCGCTGGAGGATGATCTGGGCGGTGCGTCGGGATATACGCTGAAATATCCCAAATCGGGAGAATATCGGTCCGCATTTATTTTCAGGGACCTCAACGGAGACGGGGAAAAGGAGGCGCTCGCCTTTTATCAGCCGGGAGGGGAAACCCGCAATATCCATATCAATATGCTGCAGAAGGTCGAGGGGGAGTGGATCTCCATCAGCGATACGGAGGGCGCCAGCACCGATGTGGAGGAGGTCTTCTTCGGCGACCTGGATGCCGACGGCATTCAGGAGGTCGTGGTTGGATGGAACATTTATAATGTCAGCGACCGGCAGCTCACCCTGTATTCCCTGATTGGAGGGCAGTTCACCAAATGGTATGAGGGCCTGTATTCCGCCCTTCTCATCACGGATTTGACGGCCGACAGCCGGGACGACCTCCTGGTGCTGCAGACGGATGCGACCGGGGAGGGGCCGCACGCCTCCCTGTGGAGCGCCGTGCGGGGAGAAGGCGGTGAAACGGTGCTCAGCGAGCTGGGGACCGCCTCGCTGGATTCCACCATTCAGCAGTTTCGCTCCTTGCAGACCGGGGCGCTGAGCGGTACCCTTACCGGCGTTTTCGTCGACGCGGTGCGTTCCTCCGGCGGACTGGTGACCGAACTGCTGTATTGGGACGGCAAACGCCTGTTTGCGCCGCTGCACGACGAAAGCACGGGCCTGACGCAGCTGACCTATCGGGACACGGCGATCCCCAGCATGGATGTAGACGGGGACGGGCAGGTCGAATGGCCGTCCTGCCAGGCTTTTGCCGGAACCGAGGAGGCGGGGGCAGACGCGCCCTTGAAAACCGATTGGATGGGCTGGGACTACGAAAGCGGGACGGCGTCCCGTAAGTTTTCCAGCGTGGTGAACCTGCGGGACGGCTATCTTCTGCGTCTGGACGATGCGTGGGAGGGGCGGCTGACCGCGGCCTATGACAAAGAGGAGTCCGTTCTTTCCCTGTATGATATAACCGGGGAGAAGAAAGAGATTCTGGCGCTGCGAACGATCCCCGCAGTGCGCCGGACCTCGGCCGCCTCGACGACCGCCTCCGCCACAACCACCGCCGCCACGGGCACGCAGCCGGCTTCCTCCGGGACGGGGGGGCAGGCCGGGGAATCCACCGAGGCCGCCGGGGCGGAAAATGCCGCGGATTCCATGGATACCGCATCCGGCGGGGCATGGACGCAGGAGAAGGAACGGCGGTTTTTCCAGCGGCTTGAGGGCCGGGAGGACGGCACGGTGTATGAAGTATGGTTCACCACACAGGAGCCGTATCAGCTATCTATGGAATATATCCGGTATATGTTCATTTTCCTGAATTAAGGGGCCGGAAAAGAAGCCGCGGCGGCCGGCTTCGGCCGCCCGGAACGGGAGAGGAGAGAGGATTCATGAAGCGGGTTCTGGTTTGCGAGGACGAGCAGTCCATCCGGGAATTTGTGGTCATCAATCTCAAGCGCTCGGGCTACGAGGTGCTGGAGGCAGGCTCCGGCGAGGATGCCCTGCGGCTGTATGACGAGGAAAAAGGCAACGTGGATATCGCCCTGCTGGACATTATGCTGCCGGGGATGGACGGCTTCGCCGTCTGCCGGGAGCTGCGGCAGCGCAGCGATACCATCGGCATCATCATGCTGACCGCCCGTACCCAGGAGATGGAAAAAGTGGGCGGGCTGATGATGGGGGCGGATGATTATGTGACCAAGCCCTTCAGCCCTTCCGAGCTGATGGCCCGGGTGGACGCGCTCCATCGGCGGGTGACGGCGGCCCGCAGCCGGGAGGAGGTCAGTTATCTGGAGGAGATCGCCAGCGGGGATTTCATTCTCAACCTCCGGTCCCGCACCCTGAAAAAACGCGGGCAGCCGGTGGAACTGACCCAGGTGGAGTTCCAGATCATGGAGTACTTTTTCACCAATCCCAACAAGGCGCTCAGCCGGACGGATATCCTGACCCGCGTATGGGGGGAGGAGTATTTCGGCGAGGAAAAGATCGTGGATGTGAACATCCGCCGTCTGCGCATGAAGATTGAGGAGGACCCTTCCGAACCGCGGCATATCCTGACGGTTTGGGGGCTGGGCTACAAATGGGTGGGCTGACCCTCCCGTAAGGGGAGGTCGGCGCGCCGGCGGGAAAAACCGGGAAAACAGGGAAAGGAGGAAAGGCGATGCGCAAGGGCGGGATCACCCGCCGCTGGATGTTCAACAGCCTGGCGGTCATTTTGGTCATGCTGCTGGTGTTCGGCGTGACGTTTGTGCTTTCCATGCGCTCCTATTATTATAAAAGCGTGGAATATTCCCTTTCCTCCCGGCTGGATTCCCTGTCCTCCTTTCTGGAGCAGGTGGATTTCGGCAATTCGGGCGGCAGTGCCTTCGCGGTTTCGGCCCGTGAATTTGTCGAGAACTTTCAGGATAAGGAAAAGGTGGAAATGCAGATTGTGGACGCCGACGGCGAGGCGGTGGTTTCCTCCACCGGCTTTGCCCCGGAATCGGGACAGGCGCCGGACTACCGGGAGGCGCTGTCGGATGAAGATTACCGCGGGGTGTGGGTCGGGCACACCGCCGGCGGGGAACACGTCATGGCCGTTTCGCTGGTGATTGCGGGCCCCGACGGGACGGCGCTGGGGGGCTTGCGGTACATCACCAGCCTTTCGCAGGTGGATCGGCAGATTTTCCTGCTGATCGGGGTGATGGTGCTCGTGGGCGCGGTAGTCCTGTTTTTCGTGATGCTGTCCGGCTCCTATTTCATCAATTCGATCGTGCGGCCGGTGGCGGAGATCAACCGCGCCGCGCGGCAGATCGCGCTGGGGGATTACGATTCCCGGATCGAGAAGAAGACCAACGACGAGATCGGCGAGCTCTGCGACACCATCAACTACATGGCGGGGGAGATTTCCGCCGCCGAACGGATGAAAAACGACTTTATTTCCTCGGTTTCCCATGAGCTGCGCACGCCGCTGACCGCGATCAAGGGCTGGGCGGAGACCCTCCGGCAGGGGGGAGCAACCGACCAGGAGCTGACCGAAAAGGGGCTGGACGTTATTGTCGGCGAGGCGGAGCGCCTTTCCGGCATCGTGGAGGAGCTGCTGGATTTCTCCCGGATGCAGGGCGGCCATCTGGTGATGCGGTTCGGGCGGACCGACGTGCTGGCCGAGCTGAGCGAGGCGGTGTTCCTGTTCCGCGACCGCGCGGTGCGGGAGGGGATCGAGCTGCTGTACATCGAGCCGGAGGCCCTGCCGCCGGTGCTGGGCGACCCCGCCCGGCTCAAGCAGGTGTTTATCAATATCATTGAAAACGCCATCAAGTATTCCAACCGCGGCGGACGGATCCGGGTGGAAACCGCCGATATGGGCGCCCATGTTCAAATTGTAATCAGCGATACCGGGGTGGGGATTTCCAAGGAAGACCTGCCCAACGTCAAAAAGAAATTTTATAAAGCCAACAAAACCCGTCCCGGTTCGGGAATCGGCCTGGCGCTGGCGGACGAAATCATCCGCCGCCACAAAGGCCGGCTGGATATCGACAGCGAGGAGGGGGTGGGCACGACCGTCACCATTCTGCTGCCGGTCGCGCCTCCCGAATCGCCGCTGCCGGCCTGAACGGGCGGAGCGGACGGGAAAGGAAAGGAGCCCTCTATGGCAAAACGCGAAAAAGTTCTTAAAAAGACCTCCATTGGCGGGCAGGCGCTGATCGAGGGAATCATGATGCGCGGCCCGGAAAAAACCGCGATGGCGGTGCGGCATGTTTCCGGAGAGATCGTGATGGAGGAATGGCCCACATCGGGAAGCAGGAGGGCGAAATTCTGGAAGCTGCCGCTTATCCGCGGCGTTTATAATTTCGTGGACTCGATGTACTTCGGCTACAAATGCCTGATGCGTTCGGCCGAGCTGTCCGGGCTGGAGGACGAGGAGGAATCGTCCGGCGGAGGGGAGGCTGTCCCGCCGGAGCGGCGCGTTCCGGCGGAGGCGGCCGCGGCCGGTGAAGAAACGGCAGCAGATGGGAATGCGGGGGAAACCGGGGAAACCAGGGAAACCGTGGAAACCGCAGGCGCCGCCCTGACCTCTGCTCCGGCGGCCGGCACAGCCCCGGCGGCTGTGGAGACGCCGCCGGAGACCGCCGCGGGGCAGCCGGAAACGGCGCCGGTCCCCCCTGTGGGCGGGACGGCCGCCGTCCCGGCCCAGGCCCCGGCACGGGCGGAAAAAAAGGAGGCCGGGGACGAGGGATTCCTTGCCAAGTTCGGGATGACCCTGCTGATGGTGGTCAGCTCCGTGCTGGGAGTGCTGCTGGCCATCGGGCTGTTTCTCTATCTCCCTTCCCTGCTGTTCAACCTGCTGATGAAGATTGAGGCGCTGCAGCCGCTGAACAACCAGATCTGGCGGGCGGTGTTCGAAGGGGTTCTGCGGATTGTGCTGTTCGTGGGCTATCTCGCCGCGGTGTCGCTGATGAAGGACATCCGCCGGGTGTTTCAGTATCACGGGGCAGAGCACAAATGCATTTTCTGCTACGAAAAGGGCCTGCCCCTGACGGTGGAAAACGTGCGGGAGCAGATCCGGTTCCATCCCCGCTGCGGCACCTCCTTCATGATCCTGATGCTGATCGTCGGCATTGTGATCTCCATGTTTATCCCGATCCAGGTGCCAATCCTGCGCACCCTGGTCAAGCTGCTGACCATCCCGCTGATTGTGGGGATCGGGTATGAGCTGATCAAATGGGCCGGCCGCTCGGATTCGCTGGTGGTGAGGATTATTTCCGCACCGGGCCTCTGGCTGCAGCGGCTGACCACCAAGGAGCCGGACGACAGCATGATCGAGGTGGCGGTCGCCGCCCTCAACCGGGTGATCCCGGAGGATCCGGATGCGGACAGGCTGTAGGCGTGCATACGGCCATGGCGGGCCGCCGCGGATAACATAATCCGCGGCGGCCTTTATTGGCGATTTCGCATAAATAAGCCCCCGGCAGAACCAGGGGGTAAAAGGCTTTGGCAAACGGCATCCCTCCCGTGAAAACAGGGGAAATGGCGCGGCCGCCGCGCTGCAGCGAGCCCACAGAGGATGTACCTAATTGGTTTTTCTTGGGAACGGCTTGGCGGGAACGCGGCGGCCCGTTGGCGGGGGACGGGCCGCGCAATGCGGCCGCACGGTACTGGCGCTTCTTTTCGGGGGAAGCGTGTATTTGACCCTCCAGAAACGGGGCAAGCCGCCGCTTCGGCGGCGGTGATGATTGCGGGGGCTACGGCCCGCTGCTTGGGAAGGTAAAAAGAGGGCAAGCGGGGAAAGAGGGAAAGAAAGGAAAGACGGAAAAAATGACCTGTCGGGAATTGTATCGCGCGCTCTGCGACCGTCTGGAGGCGGGCGGGGCGGCCTCCCCGGCCTTTGACGCAGCCTGCCTGCTGGAGCGGTTCACCGGGCTGCGGCGGGGGGAGCTTCCCCTGCGTGGGGACCGGACAGTCCCCCCCGGAGCGGAGGCGGAGGCGCTGCGCGCCGGGGAGCTCCGGGCGGCGGGGGAACCGCTGCAGTACCTGCTGGGCGAGTGGGATTTCCTTTCCCTCACGCTGGAGGTGGGGGAAGGGGTGCTGATCCCCCGGCCGGACACCGAGCTGCTCTGCGAAACGGCGGCGGAGAGGCTGAAAGGAAGGGAACCGGCGGAAGGCGGGCGGCCTCTGCGCGTGCTCGACCTTTGCGCCGGCTCGGGCTGCGTGGCGCTGGGGACGGCGTGCCTCGTGCCCGGGATTGCCGCAACGGCGGCGGAGTACTCCGAGGAAGCGCTGGCGTACCTGCGGCGGAACTGCGCGCGGTATCCGGATTTGCCGGTGGAGCCGGTGCGGGCGGACGTACTGCGGGACGCCGGCCGCTTTCCGGGCGGCTGGGCGGCCATCCTGTCCAATCCGCCGTACATTCCTTCCGCCGACCTGCCCGGCCTGATGCGGGAGGTGCAAAGGGAGCCGCGCCTGGCGCTGGACGGCGGGGAGGACGGGCTGCTGTTCTACCGCGCGATTGCCCGGGATTGGGCATGCAAGCTGGAGCCGGGCGGCTTCTGCGCCGTAGAGGTGGGCGCCGGCCAGGCGGAGGCGGTCGCCTCCCTTTTCCGGGAGGCCGGACTGGAGGCGGTGGAAACGCGCCGGGACCTTGCCGGCGTGGAACGGGTCGTCCTGGGCGTGCGGCCGGCGGAGGGGCTCTCCCCGGAACGGCCGGCCGGATGAAACCGGATGCCGGGACAGCCATGCCAAAGCCGGGAGCGGGAAGAGAAGGGAAACGGGTTGTATGGCCCGCAAAAGGAAGGGGGAAGAAAATGCTTCTGCGATGCGTGAATATTCCGACCAACGACGTGGCGCGGATGCGGGACTTTTACGCCATGGCTTTGAAGGCGGGGGTTGACGAATCCCACGGCGGGCCGGACCGCTGCGAAATCCTGACCAGGGGCGTGACGCTGGTGATCTGCAAAATCCAGGCGCCGGTTCAGATCAATCCCGAAAGCTGCGGCCTGGAATTCGAGGTGGAGGACGTGGATGCGGAGTACCAGCGACTTCGGGCCGCGGGGGTCGCCTTCGATTCGCCGCCGGTCACTTATCCCTGGGGCTGGAGGGCAATCGGCTTCCGGGATCCGGACGGCAACAACATCGACTTTGTGCAGCCGGTGGACGCGGCGGCCGGGAAGGCGTAGAGGGGAGAAAACGGAACCGAAAACAGAACAAGCGGCGCGGCCCGCGGACAGTTTTGTCCACAGGCCGCGCCGTTTGTTTTTTCAGCCATAAAACGCTGGCCGCCGTTTTCCCGAAAGGCTTCGTTCCGGCCGGTTACGGGAAGCGGGGCGATGGAAAGCCCCTCCTTCAAAGGGAGGGGCCGGCGGCAGGCGGTACAAGCCGCCGGTTCACGGATAGCGCCGGCTGTTGCGGGGGCTTGCCGGACCGGAGGCGCCGGGGTATTCCGACAGGGCGGATTTTGGAGGAGGCCGGCGGCAGGGCGCCGCTCACCGCTTGAAGCTGTCTTTGAGCGAGACGGCGCGGTTGAATACGGGGCGGCCAGGCCGGCTGTCCCGACTGTCCACGCAAAAATAGCCCAGGCGCATGAACTGGAAGGCGGCGGGGGCTTCCGCAGCCGTGAGGGAGGCTTCCACCTTGCAGGCGGTAAGGACCTCCAGCGAATCGGGGTTCAGGCAGTCCATAAAATCCTTCTCCCCGTCTTCGGGGTTCGGGTCGGTGAACAGGGTACTGTACAGCCGCACCTCCGCATCGGCGGCGGTGGCGGCATCCACCCAGTGGATGGTGCCCTTGACCCGCCGGCCGTCCGGCGTGTCGCCACCGCGGGTGGCGGGATCGTATTCCGCGTATACCTCCACAACGTTGCCGTGTGCATCCTTCTCACAGCCGGTGCAGCGCACGACGTACGCCCCCTTGAGCCGAACCTCGTTGCCGGGGAACAGGCGGAAATAGCCCTTGACCGGGGTTTCCAGGAAATCGTCCCGCTCCACCCACAGGCTGCGGGAGAAGGATACCTCGCGGGTCCCGTCCTCCGGCCGGCTGGGGTTGTTCTCCACCGGGAAGTCTTCGCTTTTCTCTTCCGGGTAATTGGTGATGGTCAGCTTCAGCGGGCGGAGCACGGCCATGGCGCGGGCGGCGTTCCGGTTGAGGTCCTCCCGCAGGCAGTGCTCAAGCAGGGCGATCTCAACCATATTGTTCGATTTGGCCACCCCGACCCGATCGATGAAATCCCGGATGGAGGCGGGGGTGTAGCCGCGGCGGCGCAGGCCGCTCAGGGTCGGCATGCGCGGGTCGTCCCAGCCGGAAACCACCCCTTCCTCCACCAGGCGGCGGAGCTTGCGCTTGGACATGACGGTGTGGGTCAGGTTCAGGCGGGCGAATTCGATCTGCCGCGGTTTGCAGGGCAGGTCCACGTTGTCCCGCACCCAGTTGTACAGGGGACGGTGGTCCTCAAATTCCAGCGAGCACAGGGAGTGGGTGATCCCCTCCAGCATATCCTCGATCGGATGGGCGAAATCGTACATCGGGTAGATGCACCAGGCGTCCCCCTGCCGGTGATGATGCAGGTGGTTTATCCGGTAGATCACGGGGTCGCGCATGTTGAAGTTGCCGCTGGCGAGGTCGATTTTGGCCCGCAGGGTCATCCGGCCGTCCTCGAACTCGCCGGCCCGCATCCGGGCGAAAAGGGCGAGGCTTTCCTCCGCCGGCCGGTCGCGGTAAGGGCTGACGGCCGGATGGGTCAGGTCGCCCCGGTTCTCCCGCATCTGCTCCGGCGTCAGCTCGCAGACGTAGGCCAGCCCCTTTTCAATCAGGCCGCAGGCCAGCCCGTACATTTTTTCGAAGTAGTCGGAGGCGTAGTAGAAGCCCCCGCCCCAATCGAAGCCGAGCCAGCGGATGTCCTCCTGGATGGCGTCGACGAACTCCTCGTCCTCCTTGGTGGGGTTGGTGTCGTCCATCCGCAGGTTGCACACGCCGCCGTATTTGAGGGCGGTGCCGAAGTCGATGCAGATTGCCTTGGCATGGCCGATGTGCAGATACCCGTTCGGCTCGGGCGGGAAGCGGGTGTGGACCCGTGTCCCCTCGCACCGGCCGCCGGGGGCCAGCTCCCCGTCGATGATGTCGTGGATGAAGTTCCCCCCGGCCCCCGGCGCGGAGGGGGAGGCCGCATCGGCCGCGCAGTGGGTGTTTTTTTCCTCGGGCATATTCCCTCTATCCTTTCACAAAGTATGGCGGGGTCACAGCCGGGCGATTGCCCGGTCCAGCCGCGCCAGCACCCGCTCCTTCCCCATCAGCCGCATGATGCCGCACAGGTCGGGGGTGTTTGCCCGGCCGGTGACCGCCAGGCGGAGGATGGTGCTCATATCCCCGGCATGGCCCTTGTAGCCGTCCGGGTCCTTTTTATATTCCTTCACCTCGGGGCAGAAGCCCAGCGAAGGGGCAAGGTCCTTGATCGTCTGGAACCACGCCTGCCGGTCCTGCGCCGGGTCGTAAACGCCCCGGTAGGCGGCGAGCACCGCTTTCGCGTCCGCCGGGGCGATGTGCTCCGGCAGGCACAAGGCGCCGTCAAAGGCTTCGTCGAAGAAATAGGCGGCAAAGTCCGGCGCGTCCGCCCATTTGGCGAGGTCCTTGCGGGGCTTGCTCCCGCCCCGGTCGATGGCGAAGATCCCGCGGGCGTATTCCCGGTCGCGGGCAAGCAGGCGGTGGAAATCCGGCGCGTACTCCGCCGCCCAGGCGATGACCGCGTCGGTCACCTCGTCCGCGTCCATGCGGGAGATGACGGTCTTGCTCACGTCGTTGAGCTTGTCCGGGTCGAACAGCGCGCCGGAGGCGCTCATCTTCTTCAGGTTGAAGGGGAAGGCGCCGCGGGGCTCGGCCGGGTTGCGGCGGCGCCAGTCCTCAAAATCGCTGGAGGCAATGGTCATCAGGTATTCGATCACGCTGTCGGCGGGGTATCCCTGCTGCACGAAATAGTGCACGGCGGCCTCCGGGTCCTTCCGCTTGGAAAGCTTGCGCTTGTTGCCGCCTTCTTCCTTCATAATCGGGCTGATGTGGCCGTATTTCGGCGGCTTGAAGCCAAGCACGCGGAAAAGCTGGAGGTGCTTGGGCACCGAGGCGATCCATTCGTCCCCCCGCAGCACGTGGGTGGTGCGCATCAGGTGGTCGTCCACCGCGTGGGCAAAATGGTAGGTGGGGATGCCGTCCGACTTGAGCAGCACGATGTCCTCGTCATTTTCGGGCATTTCAATGGTCCCCTTGATCAGGTCGTCGAACCTGATCCGGCGTTCCTCGCTGCCGGGGGAACGCAGCCGCACCACGTAGCTTTCGCCCGCTTCCACCCGGGCGAGGGCCTCCTCGTCGGTCAGGCGGCGGCAGAGGGCGTATTCGCCGTAGTAGCCTGTGCGGGCCTTGGCGGCCTCCTGCCTTTCGCGGGCGGCCTGCCGTTCCTCCTCGGTGCAGAAGCAGGGATAGGCCAGCCCCTGCGCCACCAGGGATTTGACGTAGACGTGGTAAATCGCGGCCCGCTCGCTCTGCCGGTAAGGCCCGTAACCGCCGCGGACCTCACCGGGGGCGACAAAGCCCTCCTCCGGGGTGATCCCGTAAGCGTTCAGCCCGCGGAGGATATCCTCCGCGCCGCCCTCCACCTCCCGCTTGCTGTCGGTGTCCTCCAGCCGGAAGTAGAACAGCCCGCCGGACGTGTCGGCGGTCAGCTTGTTCACCATGGCGGAATAGAGCACCCCCAGATGGAGGTAGCCGGTGGGACTGGGCGCAAGCCGGGTGACCCGCGCGCCCTCCTTCAGTTGTCGGGGAGGATAGATATTCTCAAAATGCTCCGGCGTGAGGGCCACATCCGGGAACATGGCGTCTGCCAGCTTTTCGCGTGCCGTCATGGCGAACCGTCCTTTCCTGCATTCCTTCGGCCGTTTCCCGCCTTCCGGAGAAAGGGCCGGCGGCAGAGAATGGAAACGGTATTATTACTTTACCGTTTCCGGTTGAAATTGTCAACACGGGTGTGGTATGATAAACAGTAACACTACGGGTATTTTTATCCCGCCGTGCCGCGCCGCCTCCCGTCCGGAGCCGCGGCGGGGCGGCGGGCGACCGCATAGGAAAGGAAGCATCGCAGCATGGAGTATCGTTTTGCCGATCAGATCGTCCGCCTGAACCCCTCGGCTATCCGGGAGATTCTGAAGTATTCCGCCGACCCGGAGGTAATCCCGCTCGCCGCGGGCAACCCCGCGCCCGAAGCGTTCCCGGTGGACGCCATCCGGGAGATTTCTTCCCGTGTGCTCGCCGGCCGGGCGATCGACGCGCTGCAGTACAGCACCACCGAGGGGTATTCCCCCCTGCGCAGCCGCCTGAAGGCGTATATGAAGGAAAAGCACGGAGTGGGCCGCGATTTTGACGAGCTGCTGGTGACCTCCGGCGCGCAGCAGGCGCTGGAGCTGCTGGCCAAGGCGCTGGTCAATCCCGGCGACGTGGTGCTCTGCGAGGCGCCGAGCTTTGTGGGGGCGCTCAACGCCTTCCGTTCGGTGGGGGCCCGGCTGGTCGGCGTGCCGCTGCAGAGCGACGGCATCGACGTGGAAGCGCTGGAGGCCGCGATGAAGGCCAACCCGAACGCGAAATTCCTGTACACCATCCCGAATTTCCAGAATCCGGCCGGCATCACCATGAGTATGGACAAGCGCCGCCGGGTGTATGCGCTGGCCAGGGAATACGGCATCCTGGTGGCGGAGGACAACCCCTACGGCGACCTGCGGTATTCCGGGAAGGACCTGCCCTCCATCAAGTCCCTGGACGAGGAGGGCGTGGTGATGTATACCGGCACCTTCTCCAAGGTGATCTCCCCCGGCCTGCGGGTCGGGTATGCGATCGCGCCGAAAACGCTGCTGCAGAAGATGATCGTCTGCAAGCAGGGGGAGGACGTGCATACCAACATCTGGTCCCAGATCCTCTGCGATGAGTTCATGGCCGGTTACGATTACGAGGCACACCTGGAAGGACTCCGCGCCCTCTACCGCGTCAAGGCGGAAAAGGCGCTTTCGCTCATTGAACAGCACCTTGTGCCGGCCGGCATCACCTATGACAAGGTGGAGGGCGGCCTGTTCATCTGGTGCCATCTGCCCGAAGGGGTGGACATGCCCGCGTTCTGCACCCTCGCGGTGAAGGAACACAAGGTGGCGGTGGTGCCGGGCAACGCCTTCATGCCGTATGAGACCGACCCCTGCCAGTCCTTCCGCATCAACTTCTCCACCCCGAGCGACGAGGCGCTGGAACGCGGGCTGAAAAAGCTGGGCGAGTTCGCCCGGGAATACTTGAAGCGGTAAGCCGGAAAGCCGCAGGAAAGGACGATTCACCATGCAGACCAATACTCCCGCGGAAAACGCGGCCCCCCGCAAAAAGCGGGCGCTGAGCTGTATCCAGCCTTCGGGTATCCCGACGCTGGGCAATTATCTGGGCGCCATGCGCAACTGGGTGGGGATGCAGGACGAGTTTGAATGCGCCTTTGCGGTGGCCGACCTGCACGCCATCACCGTGCGGCAGGAGCCGGCGAAGCTCCGCCGCCAGATCAGCGAGATGTTCGCGCTGCTGCTGGCCATCGGGCTGGATCCGGATAAAACGCTGCTTTTCGTGCAGTCGCAGGTGCCCGCCCACGCGGAACTGGCGTGGCTGCTGGCCTGCCATACCCAGTTTGGGGAGCTTTCCCGCATGACCCAGTTTAAGGACAAGGCGGCCAAGCACGCCGACAACATCAACCTCGGCCTGTTCGCCTATCCGGCGCTGATGGCGGCGGACATCCTGCTGTATCAGCCGGATTACGTGCCGGTGGGCGCGGACCAGAAGCAGCATTGCGAGCTGACCCGCGATATCGCGGCCCGGTTCAACAACCTGTACGGCAGCGTTTTCACCATTCCGGAGCCGTACATCATGAAAAGCGGCGCCCGGGTGCGTTCTCTGCAGGAGCCGACGAAAAAGATGTCCAAATCGGACGAAAACGCCAACGCGTACATTTCCCTGAAGGACGACCCGGATACCATCCTGCGCAAATTCAAGCGGGCGGTTACCGACAGCGACGCCTGCGTGCGGTACGCCGAGGGCAAGGACGGCGTGAACAACCTGATGGACATTTACGGCGCCGTCACCGGCCGCACGCCGGAAGAGATCGAGCGGGAATTCGAGGGCAGGGGCTACGGCGATTTCAAGCGCGCGGTGGCCGAGGCGGTGATCGAGGAGCTGCGGCCCGTCCAGCAGCGGTTTGATGTGTATATGAAGGACAGGGCGCAGCTGGAAGCGCTGATGAAGCAGGGAGCGGAGCGGGCCTCGTCGGTCGCCCGCCGCACCCTGTCCAAGGCGATGAAGAAGATGGGCTTCGTTCAGGCGTGAGCGGGGCCCGGCAGACAGGCGCGGATTCCGACACACGGCGGCGGACCGCCGGCGAAAGGAGGTGAAACCATGAGCATTCACGATTATATCAGCTTCAACTCCAACGAGGAGTACGAGCGTTCCATCTTCCAGTTTGTGCAGATGGCGGGGGAAATGACCATCAAGGACGCCAAGCAGCAGCTGGACCAGGTCATTGACCGCGTGTTCTCCAAAAACCGGCTGCTGACCTACAAATGCGGCGGCCGGAACCGGGCGGGCAATACCCTGTACGCGTTTGACACCGGCTTCCGGTTCCAGAACGGGCAGGAGCGGATCTTCGCCTATACGCTGAAGAATACACGCAGGGACGAGGAGAAGCCGAAGAATTATTACGGCCTGTTTATCGAGCGTGAGACCATGCTGCGGGACAATATCCGTTCCCGCACCAGCCGGTGGCATATCGGGGATATCGTTTTTGACAGCATGGAGGAGATGAACGCCCTTCTTTCCCGGATGGCGGAGGAAGCGCTGTACGAAAACTGGACGTTCAGCAACTATACGTCGAAGGTGCACCATCCCATCCTCAAGAATTATCTTGAAAACACCTATTTCCAGCTGGTCCATCAGCGGAAGACCTATGTCAACGAGCAGGAGGAAAAGCTGCTGTTCAACACCGGGCTGATTGACGCTTCCTTCAACGAGCTGTTCCTGGTGTGCGACATTGTGAAGGATTCCGCCAGGGACGCGCTGTTCCGGCAGGAATACCGCAACCCGGAGATCTACAAATCCAGCAACCGGGTGTTCTGCAATTATTCCCGCAACGCCCCGCTGCCGATGGCGACGTTTTATGAAAACCCGGGCGATCTGCTGTTTAATTGGGAGATTGCCCAGCGGCCGGGCGGCATCAACATCGCGGACGAGCACATCTTCATCGACAACATGAAGCGGATTAACGACGGCCTGCGGGACCCTTCGGTCCGGTTCAACTTTGAAAATTCGCAGGATGTCGCCCGCTGCCGCCAGATGTTCGAGGGCGCGCTCAAAGCGTCGCTGGAGCTGTCCAAGCGCAATTATAAACTGGTTGCGCCGCAGTTCTGGCCGGCGACCGGGAAACTCCAGTTCCTGATGCCCATTTATCTGGAGGGCGTGCAGGAGATCAAGAAGGGGGAGCACAAGGAGGTGCTGCCGCCCACCGTGGCGCTGAGCATCGAGCTGGTGCACGGGCAGTATATCGGCACAACCGTCCTCACGCTGGACATGGCCTACCAGAACGCGCGGCTGATTGCGCGGCCGGACGGCTTCTGGCTGGACGCGACCAAGATCTTCGCGCAGAAGGCGGACGAAGGAAAGTGACACAGGGGTTCCGCCGACAGGGCGGCCGTGCTTCGGCGGCTCTCAGAAACAAAGCAGGGGTTGCTGCAAAGGGGCCATGGCAAAAGGCCCTCTTTGCGGCGGCCCCTTTTTCTGTCTGCCGCCGGCGGCGCAGCGTGCGTCCCTGTCCGGCGCCCTGCGCCGCCGGTTTTCCCTGTGCCGGGAAAGCGCTTACCATTCACAGGAGAATACGGAGGGTTTATAAAACCGCTGCCGGCCCGGCAACGCCGTGAGGCGGGGACAGGCGACGCAGGGCGGCGGCTTTCGCCTCAAACAGGCAGAAAAATCGCCCATCATCCGACAGAAAAGGCGGCCGCGCCGCCATATAATGAGTAATACCGGCTGTATAGAGCCTGTACGGCGGCAAGGAAGCGGCGGATTCCGGTGGAAAGGACCCGAACGGCGGCGGAAGCGGGAATCCACGTGCAAGATGCAGGATGGTGAGGACGTTGAAGCAAAAGGCAATGGCGATGGCGCAGGACGGACAGGCCCGCGTCCGCGGCAGGGGGACGGGGGAACGCCGGCTCCGGGCCTCGGAGTGGGACGGAGCCTCCCGCCAGCTGGCGATGGTGGTGGTGTGGCTGCTGCTCGGGCTGGTGACGCCGCGGGCGGGCATATACGGCGGGCTGTATCCCTTTGGGGTGAGCTTTGCCTCGGCAGTCCCGGGAGCGGGGGCGCTGGCCGCCTACATAGGCGGGGTGGTCGGTTATCTTCTGCCGGGCGGCGCGGCGGCGCCTATCCGGTACATCGCGGCGCTGATCGCCGTGGCGGGAATCAAGTGGTCCCTGAGCGGGATCCCCGCGATTTCCCGGCATCCGCTGTTTGCGCCGCTGGTGTCGATGCTGTCGGTTTCGGCAACCGGCATGGCGCTGTCCGCCGCCGGGGGCATCCGGGTTTACGATGTGCTGCTCGCCGTGGCCGAGGGGCTGCTGGCCGCCGGCTCCTCGTATTTCTTCGCTGCGGCCGTGCAGCTGCTGGAGGAGGGTGGGGAGCGCCGCCTGCTGACCGCGCAGGAGCAGGCGAGCCTTGTCACCGCCGGGGCGGTGGTGCTGATGGCCGCCGCCGGCTTTACCTTCAGCGGGATTTCCCTCGGCCGGATGGTGGCGGTGGTGCTCATCCTCCTGCTGGCCCGCTGCGGCAAGGAGCAGGGGGGCAGCATTGCCGGCATTGTGCTGGGGCTGGCGATGGCGATGAGCGCGTCGGGTCAGCCGACGCTGGCGGTCGCCTATGCGTTCGGCGGGCTGATGGCGGGGATATTCGCCCGCTTCGGCCGTTTTGCCTCGGCGGGCGCCTTTGTGGTGGCCAACCTGATCGCCGCCTTCACCGGCGGTTCCAGCGAGGCCATGGTGGTCGGCGTGTATGAGGTGGCGGGGGCGTCGATTATTTTCGTAGCCCTGCCTGCGGTGGTGGACCGGAAGATCAACCGCTTTTTCGGCAGCGCGCGGGATATCCCGGCGGTGGAAGGGCTGCGCCGTTCGGTGGTTCTTCGGCTGGACTACGCCTCCCGTGCGATGAGCGAGGTGGCGCAGACGGTGGATGCGGTCTCCCATAAGCTGGCGGGGCTGAGCGCCCCCGACCTCGGCACCGTTTACCGCAGTGTGTCGGACGACGTCTGCCGGGTCTGCGGGCTGCGGATGCACTGCTGGGAGAACCATTTCAGCGACACGATGGCGGCGCTCAACGATCTGACGCCGGTGCTGCGGGAAAAGGGAAAGGCGGAGCGGCAGGACGTTTCCCCGGTGCTCAGCCGGCATTGCGGGCGGCTGGACGACGTGCTGCAGAAGATCAACGCCGGCTATATTGAATACGCGGTGCGGGAGGGCGCGTGGCGGCGGCTTTCCGAAATCCGTGCGGTGGTGACCGACCAGTTCTCCGGCATGTCCGAGCTGCTGGGCGAGCTGGCGGAGGATTTTTCCCAGGCGGAGAGGGCGGACACCGAGGCGGCGGCGAGGGTTACCGCCGTGTGTGAAGAATACGGCCTTTCGGTGCAGGACGCGGTCTGCCTGCTGGGCAGGAACGACCGGATGACGGTGGAAATCCTCGCCTCCGACGCCGGGGTGCGGATGAACCAGAAGCGCTGGCTCGCCGCACTCAGCGATGCCTGCGGGCGGGACCTCGACCGCCCGGTGGTCACCCGGCTGGGGGATTCGGTCAAGATCGCGCTGGCGGAAAAGCCGCAGTTCCGGGTGACGCTGGGTTCGGCACAGCTCCACTGCACGGGAGAACGCCTGTGCGGCGACGCTTTTGAAACCTTTACCGACGGCGCGGGGAAGTGGTATGCGGTGCTCAGCGACGGCATGGGGAGCGGCGGCCGGGCCGCCGTCGACGGCGCGATGGCCTCCGGCCTGACCTCCCGGCTGATCCAGGCGGGGTTCGGGCCGGACAGCGTGCTGCGGATGGTCAACTCCGCGCTGCTGGTTAAATCGGGGGACGAGAGCCTGTCCACGCTGGATATTGTGGAACTGGACCTTTTCGACGGGAAGCTGGAAAGCCGAAAGGCCGGCGCCGCTCCCTCCCTGCTGTGCAGCATGGGCCGGGTTTCCCGTATTGAACGGTCCGCCCTGCCGGTGGGAATTCTGCGGGATATCCAGGCGGAGCGGAGCGAGGACACGCTGGTGGACGGCGACCTTCTGCTGCTCTTCAGCGACGGGGCGATGGCCGGGGGCCTGGAATGGATGGAGGAAACGCTGCGGCAGTTTGATCCGAAGGAGGGGGATGTCAAAGCCCTGGCCGAGGAAATCGCCGCCGAGGCGCGCAAACGCCAAGAAACCCGGGAGGACGATGTGACCGTCCTGGCGGTTCAAATTCACAGGGAAGCCTCCCCGCATCGCGGATAACCGACCGCTCTTCCCCGGGGCGGATCCGTTCTCCGCGGCATAATTTAAGGGAGCCGAAGCGCTGCGCTTCGGCTCCCCGTGCGTTTATTCTTCCCTTTCCGCCGGGGGAGAGGGGCGTTCGTATTTCATCGGGGTATAGCGGATGCCGCCGGCCGTCTGCTCCGGGCCCAGCGCTTGAAAGCCGAGACGGCGGTAAACGGGAACGGCGAAGGGGGAGGCGTTGACCGTTATGGCGGAATGGGCGCACCGGTCCCGGACATATTCCCACAGCTGCCGGCCGACGCCCTGCCCCTGGGAGGCGGCCCGGACGAAGAACAGGCAGATATGCCGCCGCTCGTCCCGGACGGCGATTACGCCCTTCAGGCTTCCCCCCTCAAACGCGCCGGCGATTTCCAGGGCGTCCATTGTATCCCTGCTGTTTAGAAAGGCGCGGAAGCTTTCCACTCCCTGCGGAGGGTAATCCGGCGCGACAAACGCCAGAAAGGTTCCCCAGACCAGCTCCAGCGCCTCGGGACGCTCCGTTTCCGTAATGGTGCGGATTTCCATGGTAGTTCCCTCCCCGTGCTCTTTCCTATAGGCGCCATTGTATCATGAAAGGGAAAGGAGAAGCAAGACCGGCGCAGGGCCGGAGGACTTGACATCCCGGAAAGGATGTGGTATAGTAGCTCCTGATAATTTGATTATCAAATATTTTGAAACTCAATAAATCTGGCGGACCGTTCCGCCCGTGCACTTAGGAGGAGAGCATATGGCCGTACGCATCATTACCGACAGTTCGAGCGACCTGCCGTTTTCGTGCCAGGAAAAATGGGGGATCACCATTCTTCCGCTGCGCGTCCTGTTCGGGGAGGAGGAATATGTGGACGGACAGGACCTGACGGCGGAACAGTTTTACGCCAAGCTTGCGCAGGCCAAAGAGCTTCCGAAGACCGCTCAGGTGACGCCCGCCGAATTTGAGGATGCCATGCGCCCGTTTGTGCAGGCGGGGGACGAAATCGTCGTCCTGCCGATTTCCAGGGAGTTGAGCGGGACCAGCGCTTCCGCACGAATTGCGCGGGAGCAGTTTCCTCAGGCGGAGATTTATGTGATCGACACGCTGGCGGTGACCTTCGGCCTGGGGATGCTGGTGGAAATCGCCGTTCGTCTGCGGGACCAGGGGATGACGGCCAGGGAAATCGCGGAGAAGCTGGATAAGCTGAAAAGCCGGGCGCGCCTGTACGCTGTGATCGACGATCTGAAATACCTGCGGCTGGGCGGGCGGCTCTCCACCGCGGGCGCCATGGTCGGCACGCTTCTCGGCATCAAGCCGATCGTTTCCATCGAGGAAGGCAAGGTGTGCAGCGTCGATAAGGCGCGGGGCTTGAAGGCGGGGTATCAGGCGATTCTGGAACGGGTGAAAAAGGAGGGGGTGGATACGGCGTATCCAACCTACTTCGGACACTCCAACCTTCCGTCGGCTATGCGCGATTTGCAGGCGCTGATCGCGCCGCAGATGGAACTGGATATTTCTCAGGGATGCGACATCGGGCCGATTGTCGGCACCCACGCCGGTCCGGGCTGTACGGGCATCGCTTTTATCGCCCGGGAAACGGCGGAATAAAGCGCTTTTACAAAAAGAGGCGAATTGGGCAGGTTTTCCTTGACAAGCGGGAGAGGATTGGATATAATATTCTGGCGCAGTCAAGGAATAGGAACCATTAGCTCAGTTGGCAGAGCACCTGACTTTTAATCAGGGTGTCCGGGGTTCGAATCCCCGATGGTTCACCAGAAAAAACCGCATGAAATAGCCGCTTTTCGGTTGTTTCATGCGGCTTTTCTTTTGTCAAAATTCGCGTTTGACTACTTTTTAAAAAGAAAACCCCGGATAGGATCAGCGTCCAGGCTGTTCCCGTCCGGGGGATAAAGTAATACGCCCCGTCATGGGCTGGGATGAGCCCGTTATTCCCCCGATGTGCGATCAAATCGCTGACGAAATTGGCGCCGCTGCATACGCCAGGGACAGGCCCGCCGCCTCCCGACGCGCCCGGATATCTACGCTCATTCCTTCCGCCCCCGTATTGCCGGCACCACCAGATTCAGCTCAACGCAGACGGCGGATAAAATCGTGCTTACCATAGAACGCCCACGATCTATTGACAACAGCGGCGTTTGCGCGTATCCTGTAGGCGAGGGGGCTTGCGCCCCCTGCCCTACCTGGTCAGACTTTTGATGATGTCCGCCAGCGCCTTGACCAGGTTCAGGACGGCGGGTATTTCCTGCGCGTACCTTTCACACAAAAGAGGACCGCCCGGGACTGGTACTCCCGGACGGCCCGTGCGCAGAAAGCCAGTTGCAGCAACTCTCCGAAAATATATAATACAATATTTGTCCTATACTGTCAAATATTGTAAGAGGAGAGAGAAGACATGAAAAGACTGGGTGTATTCCTTGTGGCGGTCGCTGCCGCCCTCGCCATGTCGGGCTGTGCGGTGTCTAAGGAGAACAGCCGGGTGATCACCGACAACAATCAGGCGACGGGGGCTCAAACCGACGCCGCTGCCGGCGGGAATGAGCAAACGGCGAAAGTTGGCCAGACTGTCACCGGGGACAATTGGGCGATCTCGTTGACCAGTGCCAGGGTATACGACAAAATCGAGGGCGAATACCTCACGGATGAGCCGGAGGAAGGCAAAGTATACCTCGTGCTGTTTTTCGACGTACAGAACGTTTCCGACGAGGACGGCTATTTCAACTATTTAAACGTTGAAAGTTACGTGGATGGGTACAATCAGTCCCAGTCCTTGCTTCTGTCGGAACCGGAAGGGCAGGAGTGGCTGACCGGTGATGTTGCCGCCGGGAAGAAGCTGCAAGGCTATCTTGCCTGGGAAGTCAGCCCGGAATGGCAGGAGCTGGAGGTCTCCTATAAAGACGACCTCTGGACGGGCAGCAAAGCCGCCACCTTTGTGGTAACGCCCGACCAGCTTACGGCATAAAGAAGCAACGTACCCCGCTCCGTATTTCGGGGCGGGGGCATGGCGGCATTGACAAACCGAACCGCAGCGGTTATAATAAAGGCGTAAGGTGCTACCGGTTAGACGGTTAGTCCCTCCTAGCAGTTAGAAATAACCGCCGGTGTGGAAGCTTGGGCGGTTATTTCTTTTTTATTATCTGGACAACCAGAGTAATAATGCCGACGATTAATGCGCAGAACTGGAACAGCTCCGTGTATGTAACCATGGGCATCCCCTCCTTTCCGGAGGGAAAAAGAAGCTTTTCACATCCCTCCTGAAGAGTGGGAGGGACTAACCGCCTACCGTTATCGATAGCACCTTACAACCGGCATTATAGCACAGGAAACCG
>CAJFTG010000034.1 GCA_904419875.1 Candidatus Avimonas caecicola
GGCCGCGGCGGAGGACCTGCAGGAGTATTTGAACCGGATTACCGGCGCGGACCTCCCGATCTTGACGGACGACGAAGCCCCGGCGGATGGGAACTGCCTTCTGGTTGGACCGACAAAGCAGACGGCGGCACTGGGGATCGAACAGCCGACCGGTTATCCGGATGCGGAGCGCGTTATCCTCCGGAGGGAAGAAAACTGCGTGGTTTTGCTGGGGAACGACGACGGCCCTTATGAAGGCACCGGGAATGCGGTGACGATGTTCCTGGAACAGTTGGGGTGCGGCTGGTATGGGCCGGATGAGTTGTGGCAGGTGGTGCCGGAGTATCCCACTCTCGCGGTTGGGGTGCTCGAGATCGATCATGAGCCGGCGTTCCGCGCCCGCTTCACCCAGGTATACGCCCAGTATCCGGAGGTGGGCAGCCGCTGGTATCTGGGAGGCGACAAGACCTCGACCGGCCACGGGATACAGGCGCTGATCCCGGTCGACGAGCATCTGGAAAGCCATCCGGAATGGTTTGCCCTGGTGGACGGGAAACGGGACCCTCTGTCCCATTACGGCTGGCAGTATGATTATTCCAACCGGGAACTGGCGCAGGCAGTGGCGGAGAAGGTCGTCGCCGAATTGGACGCCCAACCTCTGCTGACGAATTATTCCATCGCCGCCAACGACGGGTTCGAGGACGGCTGGTGCCAGTGCGAGGACTGCGCCGCATTGGGCAATCCAACCGATCAGATCCTTACCTTTGCCAACCGGGTGGCGGAAATCGTGGCGGAAAAGCATCCGGACAAAACGGTCTCCATTCTGAGCTATCACAACAGTTTTTTCCCTCCGGAAAAGGTGAAAGCCCTTTCCAACGTGGAGGTGATGTTCTGCCGGGAGGCAAGCATGACGACGCCGCTTGACCTGAACCAAGCGGTGCTCGGCAAAAACGAGTGGACGCACAATACCTATACCCAGTCCTGGCTGGGAAATTTTCAGGAGTATATGCAAAACGCCTCGCTGAAGCACGTCTCCATCTGGGAATGGTACTGTATCTCCGCCTGGGATTCCTCGTGGGCGGACATCCCTTGGGTGCAGGGGAATGTCGCGACCCGCAACCAGGCCCTTTGGAGACAGAACGGCGTCGAATACGTGTTTTACGACCAGGGGCCGTGGTCCGGCTATCATGAAACGGAGGAGAGCTTTCCCCTGCGCTGGCCGCTCTGGTTTGTCGCCTCCAAAGGGATGTGGGACGAGAGCCTTACCGGGGAACAGATTCTGTACGATGCCTGCCTCAAGCTGTACGGCGACGCTGCGCAGGAGATGTACTTTTACTACAAGGCGCTGGCAGACGCGAGTGAGTTCTGCGAGGCGGACAGCATCTGTGAAATCCCCTGCAGCCCCGGCGAAATGTATACCGAAGACCGGCAGGAAGCCATCAATGCCGCCGTTGAGGCCGCGGAAGCCCGGCTGGGGGATGTGACGGAGATGCAGAAGCAGCGGATGGAAAACCAGTTGACGCTTTGGAAGAGGGCGACGTTTTTAATCGAGTATTACGCCTCCTGATTCAATCGCGGCGCCCGTGGGCCCAATGGACCCGCGGGCGCCGCGATTTGTTGTCAATGAGAGGATCCGGCCGCAGAAATTTTTTAGTGAGATAATGGCCCGCCAACAGACGGCAGGGTACTTAGTACAAGCGACAAAAGGCTTCCGTGCGTCTTTCGACGCCGGCCGGTAAAAGACCCTTCCGGAATCTTTTCAAACAACTCCCTCGGCGGTCATGACTTTTCCTCCAGAGAAGCGAGCAGACTGTCCTTCAGCCTGTTCAGCTGCCCGAGCGAATCCTCCTTCAGGGACGAGCGGATGGTGACCACCGGCTCCAGCAGCCGCATCTGCTTCATTCCCCCCAGCAGGGAGGCCATGCCTTTGGCGCTGGCCGGCGACCAGGAGCCGTTTTCGATCAGGGCCGCCGTACGATTCTGCAGGTTCAGCGCCTTCATATCGTGCAGCAACTCCAGCATAGGGGGGTATACGCCGCCGTTGTAGGTGGGCGAGGCGAACACCAGATGGCTGCAGCGAAAAACCTCGGCGATGAGGGTGGAGACATGGACGCCGGATACGTCGTAAACCGCAACGTTTGGTGTGCCCGCCTGCGCCAATGCCGCCGCCAGAATCCGGACGGCGTTTTCCGTGTCTCCATACATGGAACCGTAAAATATCGCGACGGCGCGCTCCTCCGGCCGGTAGCCGCTCCAGTGCGCGTATTTGTCCAGAAGGCCGGAGAGGCCGCTCCGCCAGACCGGGCCGTGCAGGGGGCAGATCGCGCGGATATGCAGGCCGGACAGCTTTTTCAGCGCGGCCTGCACCTGCGGCCCGTATTTGCCGACGATATTCCCATAATAGCGGCGCGCATCCGCCAGCCAGTCCCGCTCGAAATCCACCTCGTCGCTGAACAGGAAGCCGTCCAGCGCGCCGAAGCTGCCGAAAGCGTCCGCGGAAAAGAGCAGCCCTTCGCTCTCTTCAAAGGTCATCATCACCTCCGGCCAGTGCACCATGGGGGTGAAGTAGAAGCGAAGCGTGTGCCGGCCGAGGGACAGCGCGTCGCTTTCCGTCACGGTCAGGATGCGTCCGTCCAGCTCCATGTCGTAAAACTGCCGGATCAGCGGAAAGGTTTTGGAATTCCCCACGATCTTCAGGGAGGGGAAACGGAGCAGCAGCTCCTCAATGTTGGCGCAGTGGTCCGGCTCCATATGGTTGACCACCAGATAATCCAGCGGGCGGCCGTCCAGAACGTGCAGCACGTTTTCCAGGAACTGGCGGGAGATGGAGGAATCCACCGTGTCGATCAGCGCTGTTTTATCATCCAGAAGCAGATAAGAATTGTAAGCAACGCCGCGGGGGATGGGGAACAGGTTTTCAAACAGGGCGAGCCGCCGGTCGCTGCCGCCTACCCAATGGACGGCATCGGTCAGCTTGCGGGTGCAGTGCATACTTTTTACCTCCTTACGATTGCGGTTGCCGCGCGCCGCCTTCGACGCCGATTAATCAATGGCGTCGAAGGCGGCTTTGTTTGGTTGTGAACAGGGTGTCCTTCGCACCTTCTCATTGTCGGAGAAACCGGTTCGGAATATTCCTGCCGTGTCCGGGGATTCTATCCATAAAGAGGGCGGCTGCGTTTCCGGAACCATCCCTCATCCGGAAAGGAGGGACAAGGGACGAGCAAGAGAAGACAGGGGATTGCTTTTTTCGAACGGCTGTGGTATAATCCAGACAGTTAGCAATAACTAACCATCTGGATTATACCACACCTTCCCCCCGGCCGGCAAGGGCCGCAAGGGGCAAAAAACGCTAAACTGGTCAACAGGCCGCCGAAAAGAACAAACCGAATCCAACGAATCTGCATCTGTCAGAGAAAGGGATGTCAAAGGTATGAACAGCTTATCCATTGAGAGTATAACCGGCCGCGAGATCCTCGATTCCCGCGGCAACCCCACCGTGGAGGCCGAGGTCCGTTTGGCGGGCGGCGCTGTCGGCAGGGGGGCCGCGCCGAGCGGGGCCTCCACCGGGGAGTTTGAGGCGTTGGAACTGCGGGATGGCGACCGGAGCCGCTACGGCGGCAAAGGCGTTTCCAGGGCGGCGGCGAACGTCGGCGCCGTGATTGCCGACACGCTCCATGGGATGGACGCCTCCGCAACCTACGCCGTCGACCGGGCAATGATCGAAGCGGACGGCACGAAAGACAAATCGAAGCTGGGAGCCAACGCCATTCTGGCTGTTTCCATCGCCTGCGCACGGGCGGCGGCGACGGCGCTGGGCGTCCCGCTTTACCGTTTCCTCGGCGGCGTCAGCGGAAACCGCCTGCCCGTCCCGATGATGAATATTCTCAACGGCGGCGCGCATGCGGCCAACACGGTGGACGTGCAGGAATTCATGATTATGCCGGCCGGCGCCGGCAGCTTCCGGGAGGGGATGCGCTGGTGCACGGAGGTGTTCCACGCTTTGGCGGCCCTTCTCAAGTCAAAGGGGCTTGCCACCTCCGTCGGGGACGAGGGCGGCTTTGCACCGGACCTGGCCAGCGATGAGGAAGCGATCCAGGTTATCCTGGAGGCCGTTCAAAAAGCCGGCTATGAACCGGGGAAGGATTTCGTGCTGGCGATGGACGCGGCCTCCAGCGAGTGGAAGGGTGGGGCCAAAGGGGAGTATCGGCTCCCGAAAAGCGGTCAGCGCTTTACATCCGCCGCACTGGTGGAGCACTGGAAGGCCCTGTGCGAAAAATACCCGATCTATTCCATTGAGGACGGGCTGGACGAGGAGGACTGGGAAGGCTGGCAGCTGATGACCCGCGAGCTGGGCGGCCGGGTGCAGCTCGTGGGGGACGATCTGTTCGTGACCAATACGGAACGCCTGGCAAAGGGGATCGGCCTGGGCTGCGGGAACTCCGTCCTCATCAAGCTCAACCAGATCGGATCGGTATCCGAAACGCTGGAAGCCATCAAAATGGCTCACCATGCCGGCTATACGGCGATCGCTTCCCACCGCTCGGGCGAGACGGAGGATACCACCATCGCGGACCTGGCGGTGGCGCTGAACACCTGCCAGATTAAGACGGGCGCGCCCAGCCGGAGCGAACGGGTCGCCAAGTATAACCAGCTGCTCCGCATTGAAGAGGAGCTGGGAGGAGGCGCCGTGTATCCCGGCTTCGACGCCTTCCACATCGTCCGGAGGGCGTGACCGTTTGGCGGCAGAGGAGAACGGCACGGTCTGTTCTTTCGCCCGGACCGCCGATAAATTACCGCAGTCCGGGCGGCTGTCTGAAGGGAGCGGTTCGATCCTCCCTGCGTCCGGGAGCGGTTTTCCCGCCGGAAAGGAAAAAACCGCGCAAAGGGATTGACAACGGAGGAAATCTGTGTTTTAATCCATAGCAAAGGCAGTGATGGGAAGAAGTACCGTCGCACGGGCAGCCAAGAGAGCCGCCGGGTGGTGGAAGGCGGCGTGCCGGCAGCGGGAAATACGTCCCGGAGCCGCAGACCGAAGCGGTGTTCGTGGTAGGCTCTGCCGTGTTGCGCCCGTTATCGCGCCAAGGCGTCGCCGGATGCCGGAGAGGCCGCTGGAACAGCGGCAACAGAGGTGGTACCGCGGAAATGTTTCGCCCTCTGCATACAAGCGTATGCAGAGGGCGATTTTTCATCCGGTCCGGTTCCGGTATGAAAAAGACGGAAAGGAAGAAAACGATGAACCTGTATGATGAATTGAAAGCGCGGGGAATTGTCGCCCAGACCACCGACGAGGAGCAGATCAGCCGGCTGATCAACAACGGGGAGGCTACCTTTTACATCGGCTTTGACTGCACGGCCGACAGCCTGACCGCCGGGCACTTCATGGCCCTGACCCTGATGAAGCGGCTCCAGTCCGCCGGCAATAAGCCCATCGCCCTCATCGGCGGCGGCACCACCATGATCGGCGACCCTTCCGGCCGCACCGACATGCGGCAGATGCTCACCCCGGAAACCATTCAGCACAACGCCGACTGCTTCAAGCGTCAAATGGAACGCTTCATCGATTTTGGCGAGGGAAAGGCGCGGATGCTCAACAATGCCGACTGGCTGCTGAACCTCAACTATGTGGAGCTGCTCCGGGAAGTAGGGGCATGCTTTTCGGTGAACAATATGCTCCGGGCCGAATGCTATAAGCAGCGCATGGAAAAAGGGCTGTCCTTCCTGGAGTTCAATTACATGATCATGCAGTCCTACGACTTTTATTACATGTTCCGCCATTACGGCTGCAACATGCAGTGCGGCGGCAACGACCAGTGGTCCAACATGCTGGGCGGGACCGAGCTTATCCGCCGGAAGCTGGGGGAGGACGCGCACTGCCTGACCATCACTCTGCTGACCGATTCCCAGGGCAACAAGATGGGAAAAACAGCCGGCAACGCCGTCTGGCTCGATCCCCACAAGACCAGTCCCTATGATTTCTTCCAGTACTGGCGGAATGTGGACGACGCCGACGTGGTGAAATGCCTGAAAATGCTCACCTTTGTGCCGCTTGAGGAGATTGATGAGCTGGCGAAGGCCGAGGGCAGCGCCATCAACGCGGTGAAGGAACGGCTCGCCTATGAAGTGACCTGTCTGGTCCACGGGCAGGGGGAGGCGGACAAGGCGCTGGAGGCGGCCCGCGCAGTCTTCGGAGCGGGTGCGGCCAGCGCGAACATGCCCTCTACCGAGCTGGCCGAGGACGATTTCACCGACGGCGGCATCGCGGCGATCGACCTGCTGATGAAGGCCGGCCTGACCTCCTCGCGTGGCGAGGCGCGCCGCCTGATCGAGCAGGGCGGCATGACGGTGGACGACGAAAAGGTGACCGGCATCGGTTTTGTGCTGCCGAAGTCGGCTTTTGACAAGGGCTATGTCGTGATTAAGAAAGGGAAGAAGGTCTTCCACAAAGCCGTTTTAACAAAGTAGCGCGGGACCGCCCGAACGCCTTTCCCGCGGCAGGACGGCGGGAAATCGACAAGAAAAACAGATTGTCGCTTTCCGCTTACAAACAGCGTTATCCAGAGGAAACGCAGGCTGTCGGTTCCCGTCGGCCTGCGTTTTTATGCGTTGTTCGCGCAACAGGCGGAAGCGCCTGCAAAACAGTTTTTTGCATTGGCGGATTTTCCTCTTTCTTTTCACGCTGTAATGTGCTAAAATGAAGGAAAAGCCTACAAGGATTCGGGAGGAAATGGCCCATGAACAGCAAAATCAAGGATAAGAACGCCGATTTTCTCTTTCAGGCGATACTGCAGCTCCACTCGGTGGAGGAATGCTATCAGTTTTTTGAGGACCTCTGCACCGTTTCCGAAATTAAAGCCCTGTCACAGCGGATCGTGGTGGCAAAAATGCTCAGCGACAAGCGGGTGTACAGTGATATCGTGGCGGCGACCGGCGCGTCGACAGCGACAATCAGCCGGGTCAACCGTTCTCTGATCTACGGCTGCGACGCGTACGACATGGTCTTTTCCCGTATGGAGGAAAACGCTAGGACGGACGCGGGCTGACCGTGCCGGACATCAGTTTCGGAAGGGCGGGGGATGGCATTGAGCGGATACGGCCTGTTTTCCTCTTTTTATGACCGGTTGATGAGCGACGTGGATTATGATGGCCGCGCCGCTTATTTGCTGTCCCTGTTCGCCCGCTTCCGGCCGGAAAAACCGCCGGCGGCGCTTCTGGACCTTGCCTGTGGTTCGGGCGGCGTCACCCTGCCCCTGGCGGCGGGCGGAGTTGAAATGATCGGCGTGGACGGATCGGAGGAGATGCTGGCGAAAGCGCGGCAGAAGGCGGACCGGCAGGGGCTTCGGCCCTTGTTTCTGTGTCAGGACATGCGGGAGCTGGACCTGTACGGCACTGTGGACGGGGCGGTGTGCACCCTGGACAGCCTGAACCACCTCTGCCGCACGGCCGACCTGCGGGAGGTGTTCCGGCGGCTGCGTCTGTTTATCGAGCCGGGCGGGCTTTTTCTGTTTGATGTCAACACGCCTTACAAACACCGTAAGGTGCTGGCGGACAACGCCTTTGTTTATGAAGAGGACGATTTCCTCTGCGTCTGGCGGAACCGGCTGCTGGAGCGCACCTGCGAGGTGGACATGCAGCTAGATTTCTTTGTTGCGCAGGACAAACGCGGCGGCTGCTGCCTTCGCCTGACGGATACGGTGCGGGAACGGGCGTATTCGGAAAGGACGCTGCGCCGCCTTCTGGCGGAAGAGGGCTTTGAAACGCTGGCGGTATATGCGGACGGCACGCAGGAGCCGCCCCGGGAGGATACCGAGCGCACGGTCTACGCGGCCCGCCGCCGGGGTTAGGCACGGGCCTTGATTTCATCGAAAGGTTGGAGAAGGTATTATATGAGCAAAGCAATCCGATGCCTGACGAAGGACGCCTCCGTCATGGCGATGGTGGTGGATTCCACCGACATCGTTGCACGGGCGGAGCAGATACATCAGCCGTCGGCAGTGGTCACGGCGGCGCTTGGCCGGCTGCTGACGGCCGCGTCGATGATGGGCATTTTTCTCAAGGGGAAGGACGATTCCCTTACCCTGAAGCTCAGCGGGGGCGGCCCCGCCGGTACGGTCATGGCGGTGTCGGACAGCCGGGGCAACGTCCGCGGCTATGCGGCTAATCCGGTGGTGGAAATCCCGCTCAAGCCGAACGGCAAGCTGGACGTGAGCGGCGCTGTGGGGCAGGAGGGGATGCTTTACGTCATGCGGGATACCGGCGGGGAAGAGCCGTACATCGGCTGTACGCCGCTGGTTTCGGGTGAAATCGCGGAGGATGTTACCAGTTACTATGCCGTCAGCGAGCAGGTGCCGACCGTCTGCGCGCTGGGAGTGCTGGTCAACCCGGATCTCACTGTCCGCGCGGCCGGAGGGCTTTTGCTTCAGCTTCTGCCCTTTTGCCCGGAGGAGGTCGTCGACCGGGTGGAAAAAAACGTCGCGGCTCTGGATCCGATGACCGTGATGCTGGACGGCGGGCTGACGCCGGAGGAAATCTGCGCCCGCGCGCTGGACGGTTTTGAATACGACCTTCTGGATGAATACGCCCCTGTTTATCGGTGCCGGTGTTCGCGGGAGCGGGTGGCTCGTGCGCTCGCGGCGATGACGCCGGAAGAGCTGCTCGGGCTACCGGACGAGGAGGGGAAGGTTGAGGTTACCTGCCAGTTCTGCGACAAAAAGTATGTTTTCACTCCGGACGATTTGAAGAGGATTGCCGCCTCTGCCTGAAATCCTTTGCGCTTTCTGAGCGTGGATATGAGCCCTCGTGGCGTCCGGGCGCCTCCCGGCGGAACCGGAAAAGGCTGGGCGCGGGCCGCCGGGATGCGGCCATATTTGCAGGCGAAGGCCGGCAGCCGGCGCGGCCCGTTTCGGGAATGGGGCGCGGCGGAATTCGTGCCGCAAGGTTCGGAAGGTTGCGGGGACCTGTGCCGCGAAGGGGGCCGGCCCGCTCCAAAGGCTTTGACTTTTAAAGAACCCCCGTCCATCAACCAATGGACGGGGGTTCTTAAACTTTATTTACATTATTTACAGCGTCAAAGAAGGCGCGGTATAGGTCCTGGCTCCCAGCTCCTGGTCCAGCATGTACAGACCCTTGGCGTCGGAGCCGAACAGCTCCATCTTTTTGATGAGGTCGGTTGCGTTGGCCTCCTCTTCCCCCTGCTCCTTGACAAACCAGTCGAGGAACTGCATGGTACGGTAATCCTTCTCCTCCACGGCCGCCTCATAGATCGCGTGAATTGACGACGTGACGTATTGCTCATGCGCCAGCGCGGCGTTCAGCGGGTCTTTGTTATCCTTGAGCGCTGCGGAAGGCTTGCCGATGGCTTTCAGCGTGACCTTGGCGTCGTTGTTCCTCAGGTATTGGAGAAAAAGCATGGCGTGGTCCCACTCCTCCTGCGCCTGCACCTGGTACCAGTTGGCAAAGCCATTCAGGCCCTGCTCCACATAAAAATTGGAAAAGCCCAGGTACAGATACGCGGAATAGAACTCCTTGGTGATCTGATCGTTGAGCAGCTGCGAAACCTTTTCGGTGAGCATAATAACAACTCCTTTCCTTTCTTAAAGCAGAGAGAGAACGGGCACCTGTTCCGCTCTCCCTTTTGCCGACGGATAAAGTATATCCTTTTTTTGGCAGAAATACAATCTTTTTCGTTTATCTTCGTGTGCTTTCGCGGCATATGCTTTTTCGTTGCCAAGGATGAGGGTGAGGAAAAGGCCAGAAACCGCCTGCGCGACGGAATCCGTTTGCCTTCGCCTGCCGCCAAATGCCGCCGTGGCGCTGCCGGCTTTCTGTTCGGCGGCAACGCTTGCGGTATGCAAAAAGGCGGTACGGAAAAGCCGATGTTTCTCCCAATCCGCCGCCGGGGGAAAATGCGGCCGTGCGGCAGGAGCCGGGCGCCCGGTCTTCCGCCGCTTTTTATCGAACCGCCTTCGGCTTTGCCGATGGACGGTTATTCCGCGTCTTGGACTTCGGTATGCTTCGCTGCGGCGGTACGGCAGGCATCCATAAATGCCTGCAGCAGGGGAGAGCAATACTTATCCCGATGCCGGATCATGGAATAGCTTCGTTCCAGATCGACTCCCCGCAAAGAAGCGCGGCGCACCTCTCCCCGTTCCAGTGCATCCTGCACCAAAAGCGCCGGAAGGAGGGAAATTCCCAGCCCGTCGTGCACCGCCCGGACGATCGCCTGGGTGCTGACGCTCTGCCATGCCGGACGGACGGAGAGTCCGTGGATTGAAAGAATGCCGTCCACGATCTCCCGCCCTGCACTCCCCTTTTCACGCAGGAGGAGAGGGTAGTCCGCCAGCACCGACACCGGAAGCTCCTCTCCGGCGTCGGGAAAGGAGGGCGGAAGGATCAGGACCAGGCGGTCGTGGAAAAAAACGGCACCCTGCAGCCGCGGGGAATGAACGGTCCCCTCGATCAGTCCCAGGTCGATATCGTTTCGGAGCACCTGCTCCTCGATGGTTTCCGAGTTGTCCACTGCCGCCTCCACTTTTACCTGAGGATGGCTTTTTTGAAAATCCCGGATAATCCCCGGCAGGAGGCGATTTCCTACCGTGATGCTGGCGCCGACCCGCAGGACGCCGGCTTCCTCCCAATCCCGCACACGCTCCAGCTCGTCAAACAGGCTGAGGATCCGATCGGCATAGCCGAGAAAGCGCTTGCCCGCCTGCGTCAGGTACAGCCGCCGGCCGATGCGGTCGAAAAGCCGCACGCCGTAACGCGCCTCCAGCTCGGCTATGGCGGCGCTGGCCGCCGGCTGGGTGATATACAGCCTGCTGGCCGCAGCGGTGACGCTGCCGCAGGCACATACCTCCGAGAAAACCCGCAGATGCCGTATTGTCATAAAAGCCGCCTCTCTCCATAAATATAGATAATTTTTATTAAACTGATAAAATTATACTATTTTACATATGGATTGGCAAGCGCTACAATAAAGGCACCGAACATACAGCAAAAGATACGGGAGGCGGTATTGTGGCAAACCGTTCGGCTTCGCCGCGGAAAAAGAAAGGAGAGCGGCGCTGCTTCCGGCTGTTTCTGGCCACCTTTTACATCAGCGCCTTTACCTTTGGAGGCGGCTTTGTCATCATTCCCCTGATGAAAAAAAAGTTTTGTGACGGCTTCCACTGGCTGGAAGAACAGGAAATGCTGGATATGGCGGCCATCGCCCAATCCTCACCCGGGGCGGTGGCGGTGAACGCCTCGGTTCTGGCGGGCTATCGGATTGCCGGAATTCCGGGAGCGCTGACCGCCGTCGCGGGTACGGTGCTTCCGCCCCTGATCATTCTCTCTGTGGTGTCCGTATTTTACAGTGCTTTCCGGGCCAATCCGGTGGTGGCGGCGGTGCTCAAAGGGATGCAGGCGGGCATTGCCGCCGTCATTGCGGACGTGGTGTTCAGCCTGGGAGGAGACGTGGTGAAAAGCCGGCGGCTTCTTTCCATCCTTCTGATGAGCGGTGCGTTTGCCGCCACCCTGCTGCTCCCGGTCAATGTGATCTGGATTCTTCTGTTCTGTGCAGCGGCAGGCGTCGGGCGCGGCGCCGTCGCCCTCTGGAGGGAGAAACGGGGGCGGGCGGAATGATTCTTCTGGAGCTGTTCTGGAGCTTTTTCCAAATCGGCCTGTTCAGTTTTGGCGGTGGGTACGCCGCCCTTCCGCTGATCGAGCAGCAGGTCACCCGGATGCATTCCTGGCTGACGGTGGTGGAATTCACCGATCTGGTGACCATTTCAGGGATGACCCCGGGTCCGATTGCCATTAATGCCGCCACCTTTGTGGGGATTCGGATCGCCGGAATTCCGGGCGCGCTGGCGGCTACATTCGGTTGCGTGCTGCCCTCGGTCTGCGTGGTGTCGCTTCTGGCCTTTCTTTATTTTCGCTATCGGGACCAGCGGCTGATGCAGGCCGGGCTGGCCGGCCTGCGCCCGGCTGTTGTGGCCCTGATTGCCTCTGCCGGAGTGACCATCTGCCGCACCGCCTTCACGGCGGAACAGGGGTCGTTTTTCTCCCTGTTCGGTGTAGACGGCGTAGCTGTCCTCCTGTTTCTTGCGGCGTTTCTCCTTCTCCGATGGAAAAAACCGAATCCGATTCTGGTGATGCTGGGGACCGGCGTGGTCGGCGGAGCGGCGTATCTGCTGCTGTAGCTGTTCCTCCGTGTCCTCCGGCATCTTCGGATGCCAGCTTACTGCCGAGTTCTCGGCTCCTTGGCTTCCCGCCCGCCGGTTACAGGAAGGAACCTCGGCAATCCGGGCATCCCGGCGAAGGGGTCTTGCCCTGGCGGCAGCGCAGTGGAACCCGCGGATGACCATAGATGAACATGGATGAACATGGAGAACATTCGGACTGCGCCGCCAAGGAAAGGCGGAGGCTTTCCTTCTTCGCCTCGGGGAAGGGGACATGTCCGAACCGGCGGGGCAGCACACTGCCGCCGCTGTCCCCCGCCCTTGGCGACCCGCACAATCGTGCCGGACAGACCCGGGGAAAAGGCCGCCCGCATCGGTCTGCGGGGATGCCGGTGCGGCAGAGGATTGGACTTTCCCCTTGTTTTCCCTGCATGAGATTGGTATAATGGGAAAATACTGAAAATATAAAGGGAACCGGCGGCTCCTTTCGCCGGTGGAAGGATGATCGGGGAATGAAAGGAATTGACCGAAAGGAAATCGCCGGCCTGTATGCCGACGCGGGGCAGATGGCGGGGCAATCGGTTACGGTGGGCGGCTGGATCCGCACGCTGCGCCAGTCGAAAACCATCGCTTTTATCGAACTCAACGACGGCAGTTGCCAGCGGAACCTGCAGGTGATTGCCGAGCAGGCCGGACTGGCTGACTATGAGGAAATCGTGAAGCTCAATGTGGGCGCGGCCGTGATCGTGACCGGCGAACTGGTGATGACGCCGGAGATGAAGCAGCCCTTTGAGCTGCATGCCTCCGCTGTTGTGATTGAAGGCCGTTCCACGGCGGACTACCCGCTCCAGAAAAAGCGTCATTCGATGGAATTCCTGCGCACCATCGCCCATCTCCGCCCGCGGACCAACACCTTCAGCGCGGCTTTTCGGGTCCGTTCGGAGTGCGCGTTCGCCATCCATGATTTTTTCCACAGCCGCGGCTTCGTCTACGTCCATACCCCGCTGATTACGTCCAGCGACTGCGAAGGGGCGGGGGAGATGTTCCATGTCACCACCCTTGACGTCGGCAATCCGCCCCGCACCGAGGACGGAGCGGTGGATTATTCCAAGGACTTTTTTGGCAAGCACACCTCCCTGACCGTTTCGGGACAGTTGGCGGCGGAGGCGATGGCCATGGCCTTCGGCAAGGTCTACACCTTCGGTCCGACCTTCCGCGCTGAAAAATCGAATACGCCCCGCCACGCGGCCGAGTTCTGGATGATCGAGCCGGAAATCGCGTTTGCCGATCTGCAGGACGATATGGATTTGGCGCGGGATATGATTAAACACGTCATTTCTCATGTGCTGGCCAAATGCCCGGACGAGATCGACTTCTTCAACGCCTTCTTTGACAAGGGATTACGGGAGCGGCTGGAGTTTCTGGTGCGTGCGGATTTCGCCCACGTCACCTATACCGAGGCGATCGGGCTGCTGGAGAAGCACAAGGATTCGTTTGAGTACCCGGTCTACTGGGGATGCGACCTGCAGACCGAGCACGAGCGCTATCTGACCGAAAAGGTTTTTCAGCGTCCGGTGTTCGTTACCGATTATCCCAAAGAGATCAAGGCGTTTTATATGCGGCTCAATGACGATGGAAAAACCGTGGCGGCGATGGACCTCCTGGTGCCCGGCATCGGGGAGATCATCGGCGGAAGCCAGAGGGAGGAGCGGCCGGAAATGCTGGGGAAGGCGATGGAATTCTTCCATCTCAGCCCGGCCGATTATGACTGGTATATGGACCTCCGGCGGTTTGGCGGTACCCATCATGCCGGCTTTGGCCTTGGCTTTGAGCGACTGATTATGTACGTTACCGGCATTCCGAATATCCGCGACGTTCTGCCTTTCCCGCGCACCACCGGTTCAGCGGAGTTCTAACAGCCGCCGTCCTCCGTTCTCTGCTTTCGCCGGCGCCGGAAAGCGGTAATCCGAGGACGGGCTGGCCTCTTCCCGGCAAAATGCCCCCGAACCATTGCCTTTCTCGCCATAATCCGTGCGTTTTCACAAAAATTGCAGGATGGATAAAATTAACTTGCAAAACCCCGCCGCATATACTAGAATTATGGGGAGATTTTATTCCTGTATGCAGTTTTGAGGTGTGTGCCTTTTCTTCCGCCTCACGAGAAAGGTAGTGTCATCAATTCATGGAAGCATTGAAAAACTGGCCAAAGGAACGGTTGTCCGCCCGCGCGGCGGAGCTTCGAGCCCGCTATGAGGAAGCCAAGGCAAAGAGGCTCCAGCTGGATATGTCCCGCGGCAAGCCGGGGCCGGAACAGCTGGACCTGACCCTCGGCCTGCTGGACTGCGTCAACGCCCGCGACGGCTACAAAACCGCTTCGGGCGTGGATACGCGCAACTATGGCTTGCTGGACGGTATTCCGGAAGCGAAAGAGATGTTTGCCGACATCCTGGAGGTAGAGCCCTCGCAGGTAATTGTCGGGGGAAATTCCAGCCTGAATCTGATGTTCGATTACATAGCGGCTGCCTATTCCCATGGAGTGAACGGCGGTAAGCCCTGGTGCAGGGAGGAAACCGTCAAGTTCCTTTGTCCCTCTCCGGGTTATGACCGGCATTTCGGGGTGACGGAATATTTCGGCTTTGAACTGATTCCGGTGGATATGACCCCCGAAGGCCCGGACATGGACGCCGTGGAGAAATACGCAGCCGACCCGGCGGTCAAGGGGATTTGGTGCGTGCCGATGTATTCCAACCCGGATGGCATCACCTATTCGGACGAAACCGTCCGCCGTTTCGCCTCCATGAAAACAGCGGCCCCGGACTTCCGGATTATGTGGGACAATGCCTATTGTCTGCATCATCTGACCGATACGCCGGACACGTTGCTCAACCTGTACGAAGAGGCCAAAAAGTGCGGGACGGAAGACCGGGTGGTCATCTTTGCCTCCACCTCCAAGGTCAGCTTCCCGGGTTCCGGCATCGCCGTGGTGGCGGGCAGCCCCAAAACAGTGGCCGACATCAAGCAGCGGATGAATTATCAGACCATTGGCTACGACAAGCTGAACATGCTTCGCCATGTCCGCTATTTCAAGGATGCCGACGGGGTGCGGGAGCATATGAAGCTGCACGCGGCGATCCTCCGGCCGAAATTCCAGGCGGTTTTGGACGCGCTGGAGAGCAATCTCGGCGGAAAAGAAATCGCTGAATGGAATACTCCGCGGGGCGGCTATTTTGTCAGCGTCAATGTGATGGACGGCTGTGCGAAAGAAACGGTCCGCCTGCTGAAGGAAGCGGGCGTAGTGATGACCGGTGCGGGTGCAACGTATCCCTACGGCAAAGATCCCCGTGACCGCAATATCCGTATCGCGCCGACCTTCCCTCCGCTGGAGGAGCTGAAGACCGCGATGGAGTTGTTCTGCGTGTGCGCGGAGCTGGCAGCGGCGGAGAAGCTGCTGGAAGCCTAAGGCAGGCATGTTCTCTTCCAGATCTTCGTCCGGGAATCGGTTGTGCGGTTCCCGGACGTTTTTATAAGTGCCGGCATTTTCCAAGCCTGGAAATGGAAAGAAAGCGGCGCGGAACCGTTTAGGTTAGTTGAATCGGCGGCGGTCGAAACCCGCCGCCGATTCTTTGATTGTCATGGAACTTCTCCTGCCGGGAATTAGTAGAAACTTAACGGAGCGGAGCACAGCTTTCAGAGATGACATGTTTATACAAACACTTACAAATCCTCATTTGGTCAAGATGCGGGTTGGCTTGACATCCGGGGGAAAAATGCGATAATATAGAACAGTTGTACGACATAAAAGGCGGCGTATCTGGTCGCGCGCTCTCAGGCGGATTGGGCGGACAGCCGCGTATGTTGAAAGGAACGGAATAATTCATGGCGTCGAAAAAGCAAAGCTACGGCAACGACAGCATTACTTCGCTCAAAGGCGCGGACCGGGTGCGCAAGCGCCCTGCCGTCATATTCGGCTCGGACGGGCTGGACGGCTGCGAGCACGCGGTGTTTGAAATCCTCTCCAATTCCATTGACGAAGCGCGGGAGGGGCATGGAAGCAAAATCATCACCACCCGGTTCGAGGACGGTTCCATCGAGGTGCAGGACTTTGGCCGCGGTATGCCGGTGGATTACAACCCAAAGGAGCAGCGGTATAACTGGGAGCTGATTTTCTGCGAGCTGTATGCCGGCGGCAAATACAATACCAACGAAGGGGAGAGCTATGAGTTTTCCCTCGGCCTGAACGGATTGGGCGCCTGCGCCACCCAGTATTCCTCCGAATACATGGACGTGGAGGTCCGGCGGGACGGCTTCAAATACACCCTGCACTTCGAGCACGGGGAAAACATCGGCGGACTGAAAAAGGAACCCTATGCCAGGAAGGACACCGGCACCATTGTCCGTTGGAAACCGGACCTGGAGGTGTTTACCGATATCAACGTCCCCGTGGAATACTACCGGGATATTTTAAAGCGGCAGGCGATTGTCAACCCCAACCTGCTGTTTATCCTCCGCAGCCAGAGCGGACGCGGGTTCGAGGAGGAGGAATTCCTTTACCAAAATGGGATTGAAGACTATGTGAAGGAGCTGGCAGGGGAGGACGCGCTCACCGGCGCGCAGTTCTGGACGGCGGAACGCCGGGGAAGAGACCGGGAGGACAAGCCGGAATACAAGGTGCGCCTGAACGTCGCCTGCTGCTTTTCCAACCGGCAGAGCCTGCAGGAGTATTATCACAACTCCAGTTGGCTGGAGCACGGCGGGTCCCCCGAAAAGGCCGTCCGCTCGGCTTTCGTGTCCCAGATCGACGCCTATTTGAAGCAGAACGGGAAATACCTCAAAAACGAGAGCAAGATCAACTTTCAGGATGTGGCCGACTGCCTGATTCTGGTTTCTTCCTCCTTTTCCACCCAGACCTCGTACGAAAACCAGACGAAGAAGGCGATCAATAACCGTTTTATCCAGGAAGCGATGACCGAATTCCTCCGCCATAACCTGGAGGTGTATTTCCTGGAAAACGCGATGGAGGCCGGCAAAATCGCCGAGCAGGTTCTCATCAACAAACGCAGCCGTGAAAAGGCGGAAACCACCCGCCTAAACCTGAAAAAAACGCTCCAGTCCGGCAACGACCTGACATCCCGGGTTCAGAGCTTTGTGGACTGCCGCAGCAAGGATATTTCCCAGCGGGAGCTGTTCATTGTGGAAGGGAAATCCGCCATGGGCGCCTGTATCCAGGCGCGCAACCCGGACTTTCAGGGGATTATCCCCCTGCGCGGAAAAATTTTGAACTGCCTCAAGGCGGAATATGACAAGATCTTCAAAAACGAGATTATCACCGACCTGATTAAGGTGCTCGGCTGCGGGGTGGAGGTCAAAAGCAAAGCGAACAAGGACCTCGCCACCTTTGACCTCGACCTTTTGCGCTGGAGCAAGGTGATCATCTGCACCGATGCGGATGTGGACGGCTTCCAGATCCGCACCCTGATCCTGACGATGCTTTACCGCCTCACGCCTACTCTCATTGAGCGGGGCAAGGTATTCATCGCGGAAACGCCGCTGTATGAAATCACCACCAAAACCGACACCTATTTCGCCTACAGCGACAAGGAAAAGGCGGAGATGGTCGCGGAGCTGGGGAATGCGAAATACACCCTCCAGCGTTCGAAAGGACTGGGCGAAAACGACCCGGATATGATGTCCCTCACCACCATGAACCCGGCGACCCGCCGTCTGATTCAGGTGAACCCGGCGGAGGCCGAGGCCACCGCCCGGATGTTCGATGTTCTGCTTGGCGACAACCTGAGCGGGCGCAAAGATTTTATCGCGGAGCGCGGGAACCTCTATCTCGACATGGTGGATGTCAGCTGAACCGAAGGATTTGCAAAGAATAATGGGGTAAGGGAACGGCGTTTTCTTCACCCAGGAAAGGCCGGAAATAGACAATGGCGAAAAAGACGAAGAAAAAGAGCACAGCGGTGGATACGCTGCCGGACAACGCGCACATCGCCGGCGCCGGGCTGGTGGAGGACCAGAGCATCACCGAAACGCTTGAAACCAACTACATGCCCTATGCAATGAGCGTGATCCTGTCCCGTGCGATTCCGGAGATCGACGGGTTCAAGCCTTCCCACCGGAAGCTGCTGTATACCATGTACAAAAAGGGGCTGCTCAGCGGAGCGCGGACCAAATCCGCCAACATCGTGGGGGAGACGATGAAGCTGAACCCCCACGGCGACGCGGCGATTTACGAGACTATGGTCCGTCTCTCCCGCGGCTACCAGGCGCTTTTGCATCCTTATGTGGATTCCAAGGGGAATTTCGGCCGGGCGTATTCCAGCGACATGGAGTATGCCGCCTCCCGATATACTGAGGCCAAGCTGGAACCGATTGCCGGGGAACTGTTCCGCGACATTGACAAGGATACCGTCGATTTTGTGGACAATTACGACAACACCATGAAGGAGCCGACCCTCCTTCCGGTTACTTTTCCCTCCATCCTGGTAAACAACAACCTGGGTATTGCGGTCGGCATGGCGAGCGCGATCTGCTCCTTTAACCTCAAAGAGGTTTGTGAAACGGCCATCGCTTTGATGAAGGATCCCGCGCACGACATCTCATCCACCCTGCTGGCGCCGGATTTCCCTGGCGGCGGGCGGGTCGTGTACCGCCGGGAGGACATGGAAAAGGTGTACGAAACCGGCCGCGGAAGCGTCCGGGTGCGTTCGGTGTACCGCTACGACCGGGAAGCCAACTGCATCGACATCACCCAAATCCCTTCCACTACGACGGTGGAGGCGATCATCGCCAAGCTGGTGGAACTGGTCAAAAACGGCAAGGTGCGGGAAATCGCGGATGTCCGAAATGAAATCGGCCTGGACGGGCTGAAAATTACCATCGACTTAAAGCGTGGCACCGATCCGGACCGGCTGATGAACCGCCTGTTCGCCCTCACCCCGCTGGAGGACAGCTTCGCCTGTAACTTTAACATCCTGATCGGCGGGGTGCCGCGGGTGCTGGGGGTGCGGGACATTCTCGAGGAATGGACGGCTTTCCGCACCGAATGTGTCCGCCGCCGCGTTTATTTTGACCTCAGCAAGGCCAGGGACAAGCTGCACCTGCTCAAAGGTCTGGCCAAAATCCTTCTCGATATCGACAAGGCGATCCGGATTATCCGCTCCACTGAGGAAGAGGGAGAGGTCGTCCCGAACCTGATGATCGGCTTCGGGATCGACGAAATCCAGGCTGAATACGTGGCGGAAATCCGTCTGCGTCATCTGAACCGGGAGTATATCCTCAAGCGCACCGAAGAAATCAGTCAGCTGGAAAAGGATATCGGCGAAATGGAGTCGATTCTGAAAAGTCCGGCGAAGGTAAAGGGGATCATCATCGGGGAATTGACCGAGGTTGCCAAAAAGTACGGGCAGCCCCGCCGCAGCGAGCTGCTGTATGCCGCCGACCTGGAAGAGATCTCCTCCGAAGCGGAGGAGGAAATCCCCGATTATCCCTGCATCTTCTTCTTTACCAGGGAGGGATATTTCAAGAAGATCACCCCCCAGTCGCTGCGGATGAGCAGCGTCCACAAGCTCAAGGAGGGGGACGAGGTTGTCCAGACGGTGGAGGCGAACAACCGCTGCGATCTTCTCTTCTTTACGGACAAGGGGACGGTCTATAAGGCGAAAGCGGCGGATTTCGGCGATACCAAGGCCAGCGTTCTGGGGGATTTTGTCGCCGGAAAGCTGGGCTTTGAGGAAGGGGAAAGCGCCGCTTTCATGGCGGTGACCCTCGATTATTCCGGGTATCTGCTTTTCTTCTTTGAAAATGGGAAGGCGGCAAAGGTGGAGTTCGCCGCCTATGCAACCAAAACCAACCGCCGCAAGCTGGTCGGGGCCTATTCGGACAAATCCCCGCTGATTGCGATGTATTCCGTGCCGGAGGACGGGGAGTTCCTGCTGACCGCGACATCCGGCCGCCGGCTGCTGGTGCATACCGGAGCCATCGCCCCCAAAACCACCCGGAGCACCATCGGCGTGCAGGTGATGACCCTCAAAGGCAAACACCGGTTGGCAAAGGCAGTTCCCTTTACGGAGGATATGGCGGTCAAGCCGAACCGTTATCGGACAAAAACGCTGCCGGCCGCCGGCGCTCTTCCCGCGGCGGAGGATCTGGGCGAGCAGCTGACGCTGTAAAAAGGCAAAGGAAAACCGCTGCCGGACGGAGTGCAGAATCTGCATTGCATGCAGGCGCATTTCGTTCGATAGCGGTATCCGGCAGCGGAAACAGCAAACGCAAAGCTCTTTTTGTTCCCTTTGCCGAGATTTAGGATATCCGGCCGACCGAAAAATATGCATGGAAAGGGCGCGCTTTGCGCCTTTTTCTTTATGCCATTGGAGCCGGAACGGGAAGAAACGGGCAGGAACGCACGACGCAGGAGGACGCGTGGAGTTAGGAGGAGGAAAGAAGGCCGAAAGAATTGGATAAAAATTTACATTTAACCCCTGTCCCGGCCTTTACACCGGAAGGTGAATATAGTAAAATAATACAGAACATAATTACCATTAGAATGGACGTGAAAAGGATGCAGCCAAAGTATAAGCGTGTCCTCCTGAAGCTGAGCGGCGAAGCTCTGGCGGGGGAAGGCCGGTTCGGCTTGGATTTTGACACGGTATTGCGAATTTGCCGGGAGATCAAAACCTGCGTGGACGCCGGCACGGAAATCGCCATCGTCGTGGGCGGCGGCAATTTCTGGCGCGGGCGCTCCAGCGGGCAGATGGACCGCACCCGAGCCGATCATATGGGTATGCTGGCGACCACGCTTAATGCGCTGGCGCTGGCGGACGCGCTGGAACAGCTTGACTGCGTTGTGCGGGTGCAGACCGCGATTGCGATGAATCAGATCGCGGAGCCCTATATTCGCAATAAAGCGGTACGTCATCTGGAGAAAGGGCGTGTGGTGGTTTTTGGCTGCGGCACCGGCAACCCTTTCTTCTCCACCGATACGGCAGCGGCGTTGAGGGCGGCGGAGATTGAGGCGGACATTATCCTGAAGGCCAGCATGGTGGACGGCATTTATGACCGCGACCCGAAAAAGGATCCGGAAGCGGTCCGGTTTGACGAGTTGACCTATCTCGACGTGCTGAACAAGGACCTGAAGGTGATGGACTCCACGGCAGCCACCCTGTGCAAGGACAACGAAATCCCGATCCTTGTGTTTAACCTTGAGGACCCCCATAATATCGTGCGGGCGATCGCCGGCGAGGAAATCGGCACAATTGTGAAATGACAGGATGTACGGCCCGCAACAAGCGACCGGTTTGAAATTCTCGGCCAGGAGAAGGGGAGCCCCTTCATGAGTTGGAAAGGATGGTCATACAAATGAAAGAGGTTATGGCGCGCGCGGAAGAGAAGATGAACAAAACGGTGAACGCTCTGGTGAGCGAATACGGCGCCATCCGCGCCGGCAGGGCGAACCCGGCGGTCCTTGATAAGCTGATGGTGGAATATTACGGGACGCCGACGCCCATCAACGGACTGGCGGCGGTATCCGTACCCGAGGCCCGCACGCTGATGATTCAGCCATGGGACAAAAGCTGTCTGAAGGCCATTGAAAAGGCCATTCTCACTTCGGACATCGGCATCAATCCTCAATCCGACGGCACCTGCCTGCGCCTGATTTTCCCGCCGCTGACCGAGGAACGCCGCAAGGAGCTGGTCAAGGGCGTGGAGAAATACGGCGAGGAAGCCAAGGTGGCCATTCGTTCCGTCCGTCGGGACGCGATGGAAAAGCTGAAGGAAATGAAGAAAAAATCCGAAATTACAGAAGACGACCTGAAAAGCGCGGAAAAGAAAATTCAGGATTTGACCGATCGTTTCTGCAAGGAGATCGACGGAATCGCGGCGAAAAAGTCCAAGGAAATCATGGAAATCTGAGTGGAAGCACTGCGAACGGGACGCACTAAGAAAGGCGGGCGTTTGTCCGCCTTTCTTAGTGCTCTCCCCGTGCATCCCCGGGGAAACGGGGAGTGGGAGGGGATTCTTTGCCATTGTTTCGCAAAAAGACGCCCGACGTTGTGCCGCCCGCCGTTCTTCCGGAGCACATCGGCATTATTATGGACGGCAACGGCCGCTGGGCGAAAAAGCGGGGGCTGCCGCGGCGGGCGGGACACGGTTACGGCGCCCAGACCTTCCGCACGATCGCCAAGCATTGTGAAAAACGCGGGATACGGTATCTCACGGTCTACGCCTTTTCCACGGAAAACTGGAAGCGGCCGCAGGAGGAAATCAACGCGATTATGAATCTCCTTAGGGATTACCTGAAGGAATCCCTGGCGGACTTCCGGTCGGAAAATATCCGCACCCGTTTTGTCGGCAACCTGGACCCGCTGGCGGCGGATATCCGGGAACTGATGCGGGAAGCGGAGGAGGTGACACGGGAGAAGACCGGCATGGTGCTGAATATTGCGGTCAATTACGGCGGACGGGAAGAAATTGCACAGGCAGCCCGCCGGCTTGCCCGGGAGGTTGGCGAAGGCCGCCTCTCTCCCGAGGAGATCGACGAGCAGGCCTTGTCTTCCTTTATGTATACGGCCGGACAGCCGGACCCGGACTTAATCCTGCGGCCGAGCGGGGAATACCGCACTTCGAATTTTTTGCTTTGGCAATCCGCCTATGCGGAATATGTTTATATGGATATCCTTTGGCCGGATTTCAAACCGGCCGATTTGGATGCCGCTTTGGCGGAATACGCGCGGCGCAACCGCCGCTTTGGAGGGGTATGAGCTTGAGCAGCCATTTGGAAAGCCTGCAATACCCGAATATCCTGTCGGAAGGGGAGATCATATTCCCATGAAGTCGAGAATATTGACCGGGATTGTCGGGGCGGCGCTTGTTTTTGTCGTTCTGCTGTTTCTGCCTCCGATTGTACTGAACTTTGCCATGGCGGTAATCTGTGCGCTGGCCATGTATGAGCTTCTGGTTACCACCCATCATGTCACCCATCGGGGTGTTCTGGCGGCGTCCATCCTGTTTTCCGCCTGTACCCCCTTTTTTATGCTTGGTGAAAGCCGGATGCCGGCCTTCATGCTTCTGCTCGGTTATGTAACGGTGCTGGTGCTTTTTCAGATCATCTGCCACCAGTCTCTGAAGGTTGAGCATACGGCCTTCGCCTTCTGCATGTCGCTGATTTTTCCCGTTGCCTTTTCCTGCCTGGCCTATCTGCGGGGGGCCAGCGAACGGGACGGCATCTTTTATGTGTTTCTGGGGCTGATTATGCCCTGGATGTGCGACATGGGCGCGTATTTTGTCGGCACCTTTTTCGGCCGTACCAAGCTCTGCCCCGGCATCAGTCCGAAAAAAACCGTGGAAGGGCTGGTCGGCGGCGTGGTGGTTTCGGTCGGCAGTTCGGTATTGGCCGCTTGGCTGTACCAAATCCTTTGGCTGAATTCACACGGCGGTACGGTCAGCCTCTGGCAGGTGGCGCTGCTCTCTCTGCTGTGCGCGCCGCTGTCGGTAATGGGGGATTTGTTCGCATCCATCATCAAACGTCAATGCCAGGTGAAGGATTTCGGGCATATCATGCCCGGTCACGGCGGCATTATGGACCGCTTTGATTCCCTGCTTCTGGCGGTGCCTCTGCTTTATATCGTGGTGCAGTATTTCCCCCTGGTCTATTGACGGAAAAACAGGAACCTATTTTGCAGGAAAGGACGAGGGCCGGATGGCGGCTTTATCTAACCCGATATCGGATGCCAAGCGTCTTGTGCTGCTCGGCTCTACCGGCTCGATCGGCACGCAGGCTTTGGAAGTGGCGGAAAAACTCGGCTGCCCTGTTGTGGCGCTGACCGCGCATTCCAGGGTGGAAACCATGGAGGAACAGGTCCGCCGGTTCCGTCCGCGTCTGGCGGTCATGGTGGAAGAAAAAGCGGCGGCCGACCTGCGTGTCCGACTGGCGGACACCCCGGTGCGGGTGGAAGCCGGCGTAGACGGCCTATGTGAGGCGGCCTGCCTGGAAGGCGCGGATCTGGTGCTGAATTCCGTGGTTGGGATGGTGGGCCTGAGGCCGACTCTGGCCGCGCTTGAAGCGGGCCGCGATGTGGCGCTCGCCAATAAGGAGACGCTGGTGGCCGGCGGGGCGCTGGTAATGGAGGCGGCCGCCCGGCAGGGAGCGAGGCTCCTCCCGGTGGACAGCGAGCACAGCGCAATTTTCCAGTGCCTGCAGGGAGCGCCGCCCGAGAACCGGGCGCTCAGGCGGCTGATTCTGACCGCGTCCGGCGGCCCCTTTTTCGGTAAATCCCGGGAGGAACTCAAACGGGTGGGATTGCAGGAGGCGTTAAAGCATCCGAACTGGAGCATGGGCGCCAAAATCACGATCGATTCGGCCACCATGATGAACAAGGGTCTGGAGCTGATTGAGGCGCGTTGGTTATTTGACGTGCCGCCGGAGAATATTGATATTATAATCCACCGGGAAAGCGTAGTGCACAGCCTGATCGAATACGACGACCATTCCGTAATCGCTCAGCTCGGCGTACCGGATATGCGGCTTCCGATCCAGTATGCCCTTACTTGGCCGATGCGCCGGCCTTCCCCTGTAAAGGCGTTACACCTGACAGAGTGGGGGAAGCTGACCTTTTTTCCTCCTGATGATGAGGCGTTCCCCTGCATCGGCATCTGTCGGGAGGCTGTTACCCGCGGAGGGCTGTATCCGGCGGCGGTGAATGCGGCGAACGAGGAAGCGGTGGCCCTGTTCCGAAAGGAGCGGATTGGTTTTCTGGATATAGGGGAACTGGTCGGGGCCATGTTGGAACGCCCGTTCCCGGGAGCGGGGAGGGGGATTCCTTCTCTGGAGGAGATTCTGGCGGCGGACAGGGAGGTCCGTCGGTATACCGCTGAAGCGGCACAGCGATTGGCGAGGTGATTGCAATCGAATCGGTTTTGTCCATGGTGGTGACCATTCTGGTGGCCATTCTGATTTTCGGAATTATCATATTGGTGCATGAGCTTGGCCATTTTGCAGTGGCCAAGCTCATGGGCATCCGGGTCAACGAGTTTGCGATCGGCATGGGGCCCACCCTGTTCAAATTTGGCAAAAAGGAAACCACGTACTCCCTGCGCGCCTTTCCGGTCGGCGGCTTCTGCGCGATGGAAGGGGAGGACTCCGACAGCGAGGATCCCCGCGCCTTTGGCAGCAAGAAGGTTTGGCGGCGGGTATTGGTGGTCATTGCCGGCGCGACAATGAACCTGATCCTCGGCTATGTTCTGCTGGCGGCGTATTACGGCGTTTACACCCGACCGGCGGCCGAGGGGCAGGCCGCCGCCTATTCCAGCACCATCATTGCGGAACTGCCGGAAACGGCCAGCAGTTACCAAACCGGCCTGCGGGTTGGGGACGAGATCATCAAAATCAACGGGAAGCGGGTTTTTACCGACTTTGACGTGGCGAATCTGATGCAGAGCGATGAAGACGGCATCTTTCCCATCACGGTCAAGCGGGTAGTGGACGGCAAAAAGCAGACGGTGGAACTGCCCGCCGTCCAGTTTGAACTGCAAACAAACGAAGAGACCGGAGGAAACGTACTGATTTACGACTTTAAGGTGGCACCAATCAGGAAAACGGTGCTTTCCACCCTGGCGCAGGCGGGTAAGATGGAGATTTCCATTGGCATTTTGATCTGGCGGAGCCTGGGAGACATCGTTACCGGCAAATATGGTCTCAATGAGCTGTCCGGACCGGTCGGCACGGTCGGCGCCATCGGCGACGCCGTTGCCCAGGTGCAGACGGTCGGGCTGGAATCGCTGATTATGCTGGTGGTGCTGATAACCGTTAACGTCGGGATCTTTAACCTTCTGCCTCTGCCGGCTTTGGACGGCGGCCGGCTTCTTTTCCTGGCGTTCGAGGGGATTTTCCGCCGGCCGGTCAACCCGAAATATGAAGGAATGGTTCACTTTGTCGGGCTTATCCTGCTTTTGCTTTTGATGGTGGTGGTCACGTTCAGCGATATTGTCAAGCTGTTCGGCGGTGGTTGACCAATCGGGGAAAGCAAAGGTAATATACGCCGAATAGGGGAATGGAGGAGTTTGCAATGGATAATCGGCGGGCATGCCGAAGCGTCGCAGTCGGCGGAACCAGGATCGGCCCGGACCATCCCGTTTCGGTGCAAAGCATGCTGAACACCCCGGCCCACGACATTCCCGCCGGGGTTGCCCAGGCCAGGCGGCTGGAGGCCGCCGGATGCGATATTCTGCGGGCCGCTGTGCCCGACAAAGAGGCGGTGCCCCTGATCGCCGCGCTTAAAGAAGCGGTGTCTCTTCCCATCGTGGCGGATATTCACTTTGATTACCGGCTGGCTTTGGAAGCGGCGGCGGCCGGTGCGGACAAAATCCGCATCAATCCGGGCAATATCGGCGCGGCAGATCGGGTGAAGGCCGTGGCGGATGCGTGCCGCCTTCGGAACATTCCCATCCGCATCGGGGTGAACAGCGGATCGCTGGAACCGGAAATCCTCGCCAAATACGGCCATCCTACAGCGGAAGCGATGAGGGACAGCGCGCTGTATCACGCCTCTGTTCTGGAGAAGGCGGATTTTCATGACATCGTGCTCTCCATTAAATCCTCCGACGTGCCGACAATGGTGCGCGCCTATGAATTGACCGCCGCAGCCTGCGATTATCCGCTTCATCTGGGCGTCACGGAAGCAGGGACCGAACGGATGGGGCTGATTAAGTCCTGTGCGGGCATCGGAGCCCTGCTTTTGCATGGGATTGGGGATACCATCCGCATCTCCCTCACCGCCGACCCGGAACGGGAGGTGGAGGCGGGACTCGACCTGCTGGAGGGATTGGGATTACGGGCGGACCGGGCGCGGCTGGTTTCCTGTCCAACCTGCGGGCGGACCGCAATCGATCTCATCGGCATCGCTTCACAGGTGGAAGAGCGGCTGAAAACTGTGAAAAAGCCCATTACGGTGGCCGTGATGGGCTGTATAGTCAATGGTCCCGGCGAAGCCAGGGAGGCTGATGTCGGCCTGGCCGGCGGAAAGGGAAAAGCGGTTCTTTTCCGTAAAGGGGAGGTCATCCGCACGGTGCCGGAGGAGAGCGCCGTAGAGGAATTGATGAAAGAAATTGCCGCTCTGTAAGCAGGGGGAACCATTCGGGCAGTCCGCCGGACCGCTCAGGAAAAGAAAAAGCAGGGAGTTTCGAAATGAGCAAAGCAACCTTCCAAAATGTGTTCGGACAGTACATACAGAACGGACCGGTTCTCGCCCGGTGCGCCTCCTCCCGCGTGGAGCATATGACGGTAGATCAGGCTAACGGCTGCCTGAAGGTGATTCTGGCATTTCCGGAGTTTGTGGAGATGGACACCTTGTCACAGGCGGAATCCGCGATTTCTCAGGTTCTTCCGCTCGCCGTTTCCCTTCAGCCAAAATATCCTTCGGAGTCCCTGTGCGACGCCTGCTTTCCAACTCTGATCGCTCTGCTGCGCCGCGAAAACACGGCGGTAAACGGGACGTTCGACGGAGCGCAGTGCCACCTGGAGGAGTCCCGTATGCGTATTACGCTGACGCACGGGGGACTGAATATTCTGCGTGCCACCAACACCGATGCCGCATTGACGGCGTTGGTCCGCGAAACCTTCGGCCGTTCCGTGGAATTGGTGTTCGATGGGATTACGGAAGTAGATACCGAAAGCCAGGAATACCGCCGGATGATGGAGGATGCCGACCGCGAGGCTGCCTTCCTTGCCAGGGAGGCGGCAATGAACGCCGCCGCCAGCCAGCCCAAGGAAACGAAAAGGGCGCCGGGCGAACCGCCCAAACCCAAAAAACCGGCCGACCCGGCGGTTAAACCGGCCGGCGGCCTTCCCATTTACCTGGAAACGGCGCAGCCGGTATTCGGCGCGCCTGTCCGGGAGCGGCCGACCGCGCTGGCCAGGCTGGAGGCGGACGGCGGTTCCTACACCGTTTGGGGACGGGTGTTCGGCCGGGATGTCCGCGCCTTCCGGGACGGCGCCAAGCTGCGGTATACCTTAAATATCACCGACCAGACCAATTCCATCACCGCGATTTTCTGGGCCGATGTCAAAAGGGATCGGGCCAAAATCGACGCGCTGGAAGGGGTGAAAAACGGCGCCTGCGTCCTGATGACCGGCATTTACGAGTTTGACCGTTTTGCCAACGATAATATTCTTAATCCAAAGGCGATTTCGCTGGTTGCGCCGTATGAGAAGCAGGACAACGCGCCGGCCAAACGGGTGGAGCTGCATCTGCATACCAAAATGTCCACGATGGATGGCGTCAGCGATGCGGAAGCGCTGATCGCCCGGGCCGCCTCCTGGGGCCATCCCGCTGTGGCGATCACCGACCACGGCGTTGTCCAGGCGTTTCCGGAAGCGATGAAGGCTCAGGCCGCCGCCAGGAAAAAGGGAAAGGATATTAAGGTGCTGTACGGTGTGGAAGCCTACTATGTCAACGACAGCATCCCGGTGGTATCCGGCAGCTCAGCAGAAGGACTGGACGGTGAATTCATTGTTTTCGACATTGAGACCACCGGCCTTGGGGCAAAAAACGAACGGATCACCGAAATCGGCGCGGTTCGGATGAAAAATGGTGAAATTCTTGACAGCTTTGATACTTTTGTCAATCCGGAAAAGCCGATCCCGCCGAAGATCACCGAGCTGACCGGCATCACCGACGAGATGGTGAAGGACGCCCCGAAGGAAAAGGAAGGATTGGAAGCCTTTTACGCCTTTTGCGGCACCGCCCGGGTGCTGGTGGCGCACAACGCCCCCTTTGACACTTCCTTTATCAAGGAAGCGGCCCGGCGAACCGGGCTTGCGTACCCCTTCACCTCAGTGGATACGGTGCCAATCTGCCGCGCCCTGTATCCGGGGCTGAAAAATCACAAGCTGGACACGGTGGCAAACCATCTCAAGCTTCCCCCCTTTAATCATCACCGCGCCTGCGACGATGCCCGGGTATTGGCGG
>CAJFTG010000035.1 GCA_904419875.1 Candidatus Avimonas caecicola
TCCTTGTAGATATAATAGCCGATATACCGCTTGTTTCGCAAAAGACGGTGCAGGCTGTTCTTGTTGAACTCTTTTCCTAACGAGGTCTTGACCTGCTTGGCATTGAGGTACTTGGTAATTTCGGCCACGGTCTTTCCGCTGGCATACATCTCGAAAATCTCCCGGACAATGGTTGCTCCCTCTGGATCAATGTGAAAGCGGCGCTCCTCGTCCACATAGTAACCCAGACCAGGATTGCTTCCGTTGCTCAGGCACTTTTCTGCATTGATGTCCATACCCCGACGAATTTTTTGGGAAAGTTCCGCCGAGTAGTATTCAGCCATACTTTCCAAAACCCCTTCAATCAAAATGCCGCTGGCATCGTCGCTGATGTTTTCCCTGGCGGAGATGACCCTGACACCATTTTTCTTCAGTTTGGCTTTGTTGATGGCACTGTCATAACGGTTCCGGGCAAAGCGGTCTAGTTGATAGACAAGCACTCCTTCAAAGATGTGCTTGTCACTGTCGGCAATCATCCGTTGAAACTCGGCCCGGCTGTCTGTGGTGCCACTCTGCGCCCGATCGATGTACTCCCCAATCACGATATATCCGTTGTGCTTGGCAAACTCATAACAGGTCTGGAGTTGTCCCTCAATGGACTGCTCCGTCTGGCTATGGCTGGAGTAACGGGCGTAGATGACAATATTCATGGAAACACCGCCTTTTTAGGTTCTAATTTGATTATATCAAACGGGATTCTATCAGCGAACTGACAAAGCGCCTAAACTTTGTTCCATGTACTTGACAACGACTTTCGATTGGAATCGCACGGTTGCCACCAAGACTGGAAAATCCAGTCTTGGTTTTTCCAGTCTTGGGAAACCCTGAACAGGAAAATCCCGCGCAATTAAATACTAATATAATAAAATAAAGATCTATTAAATACGGAAGAATCAAATCCTATCCTATCCGCTTCGGCGAAAGAAAGGATCGGATGGGAATAGGTATGAGAGGAAAATTGCCTGCGTTTTGCCTTTTGTCAAGCACCGCTTTGAGCCTTTTCCGAAAATGTAGGAATTAGGGTGGAAAAAGACTGAATAATTTGCCTGTAACAGCATTTCAGAGAGTGCCCCGTGTGATTTCCCATGTGCGGACTTTGCTGCGGTTTTACAGAAAGAAAAAGACCATTTTCAACACTTTTCAAGAGAGCCTACTTTTATGGCTGACTCAACAAGATGCGTCTTTGCAACTGCCATATCTGATCCAGCCTTTCCTGAATTTCCTCCATGTCGGCTTTGTAGGTAGGACTTCCGGTGTTGACCCGCTTTGCGATCTGATTGATGTTCCGGCCAATGGCGGACGGGAGCCCGATCATCTTTTCGTATCAAGGTTTGGGATGTTCTCAAGGGTCAGCCCCAGCGAGCAAAACCTGCGAGGGTACAAGCATTTTTAGGGTTTAGGGGGAGGGTTCCCTAAAGCCAAAAATCGCAAGCGGGTACTCGCTTGCTGTGCTTGCTGTCATCTCTCTTCCCTGTACCTTCTTCCGTTATTACTACACATTCACCCTCGTCAAATGGCCGTTCTGCGCCTTAGATACCGCAAGAATGTATCTTGACAGGATGCACTATCATCCGTATAATAAATACATACTTAGAGAATGTTTTGGGAGGAGCACAGCGGATGGCACGGAACAAATACCCAGAAGTCACGGAGGAACGGATTTTGGATGTAGCTCAGCGCCTCTTTTTAGAAAAGGGCTACGAGAACACCACTATCCAGGACATTGTGAACGAGCTGGGCGGCCTGACCAAAGGCGCAGTGTACCACCACTTCAAGTCTAAAGAGGAGATCATGGATGCGGTGGGGGATCGTATGTTTTTTGAAAACAATCCCTTTGAGGCAGCGAGAGGTCGTACCGACCTGAACGGCCTTCAGAAACTGCGGGAAGTGATCCGGCTCTACCAGTCAGATGCGGCCCGAACCAGCGTGACGGTCCAGTCCATTCCCCTGACCCGCAATCCCAGAGTATTGGTCGAAATGATCGATGCCAACCGTCGGATTCTCACCCCGTATTTTCTGGAACTCATCGAGGAGGGGAACCGAGACGGTTCCATCCACACGGAGTATGCCAAGGAGATCGCCGAGCTGCTGCCGCTGCTCACCAGCCTGTGGCTGCTGCCATCGGTATTTCCGGCCACCAAAGAGGAGATGCGGCGGAAATTTTCCTTCATCGGGGAGATGATGGAGAAGATAGGCGTGCCTCTGTTTGACGATACCATTCAGCGGCTGGTGGACGAGTTCTTTGAGCAAATCCCAGAGCTGAAATAAAATTGCCTCACGGCAATTTTATTTTGGATATATACATTCATTCGGTAGGTATGATTTTGTAAATACCGCTGAGACAAGTAAAAAGCATGGAGGTATGAGACATGACAGAGCAAGAATTTGACCAAAAAGTTGAAAGGGCCGCCGCAAACTTTGAGCGACGGGTGGAGGCCGCAGCAGATCATCTGGACAAAACCGTAAATCATGCGTGGAATTACAGCCGCCTATTCCGCTGCGTATCCAGAGGGACATCCCTGGCCGCTGAGGTCGGATTGCTTCTGGTTGCCGGGCGTCTGGCGGATCGTGGAAACCGAACTGCTGCGGTATGGTGTGCTGGGCTAAGTGTCGTTGGTCTGGCAGCCAATATGTTGACCGCAATCTGTTTCCGGAGGAAGAAAAAATGAAAGACAAACTGTTCACCCGCAATTTTACTTTTCTGATTCTGGGGCAGGTCAGTTCCCTGATTGGAAACTACACTCTAAAGTTTGCCCTCTCCATGTATGTACTGGAGCAGACCGGCTCGGCATCTATTTTCGCGACTTTGCTGGCCGTGGCTATGCTGCCTACCATCCTCTTATCCCCCTTTGGCGGTATTCTGGCGGATCGAGCCAACCGGCGTAACATCATGGTAGGGCTGGACACTCTCTCCGGATGCACCGTGCTGCTTGCCGGATTGGTGCTACCCTTTGGGCATGATATCTGGGTCATCGGCGCATTGTTGGTGATCCTGTCTGTCCTGGCTGCTTTTGAGTCTCCCACAGTACAGGCCTGCATCCCCCAGATGCTCTCTGGAGACAATTTGATGAAAGGAAATGCGGCGGTCAATCAAGTACAGGCCATTGCCGGGCTTATCACCCCATTTCTGGGTAGCCTAGTTTACGCTGCTTTTGGACTTATTCCGGTCCTCTGGGGAACGGTGGCCTGCTTTTTTCTCACCGCTATTCTGGAGTGCTTCATTCGCCTGGACTATCAGAAGACCGAAGTCACTATGGGTATCCGGGAGATCATCAGAGAGGACTTCTCCGTCAGCATTCACTTCCTGCGCCGGGAGCAGCCGGGTATCCTCAAATTGCTCCTGCTTGCAGCCCTGGCCAGCTTGTTTGTAGCCGGTACGGTGGTGGTCGGCTTTCCTTACTTGGTGCGGACTGTTCTTGGACTCTCGGCAGAGCATTACGGAGCAGCGGAAAGTGTTATGGGTGTGGCCGCCGTGCTGGGCAGCCTCTTTGTGGGAATTACAGCGCAGAAATTCCGTTTGCGCTGGCTGGCCTTTATCTTTATGGGACTTGGCCTTAGCCTCATTCCAACGGGAATTGCTTTTTTCTTACCTGTAGGGCCTCTCGGTATTTACATCATTCTCCTTGTCATGTTCAGCCTTGGGCAATTTGGGTGCAGTCTGTTTTCTACCTATGCAATCTCCGTCATTCAGGCTTGAACTCCCGAACATTTGATGGGGAAGATCATGTCTTATGTATTCACTCTTGCCATGTGTGCCCAGCCTGCAGGACAGATCATCTATGGGGCACTGTTTGATTGGTGTTCAGATAGTCCCTATTGGGTGTTGATCCCCAGTGGATTACTGGTATGTGTGATTGGTCTGGCATCCTCAAGGTTTTTTGTAAACTTCGAAAAGAATTGATTCCTGGCGGCGCAAACCGCTGACGGAATGCGGCGGTTTTGAAAACAAGAAATCAAGACCGCTGTATTCTGTTTGAAAAAATGAGAATGCAGGGGGTGTATTAAAGTCGCCCTTTTTTAAGGATACGGCGGTATCGAGGAGGTATCGCTGTGTCCTTTTTCATTTGTAGCCAGTCAAAAAAAGCCTATTCCCCGCACTGGATATTTGCGCCTATAACCGTGAATACACAAATCATATAAGGGCTTTACACAGTTCCTCCTTGCCTGCCTGCGTTTTGCCGGCAGGCATTTTTTGTCCTCACGCTTGTTGTCGTTCGCCTCCTATCCACTGCCAGGTTCGCAATTCAGTGCATGACAGAAAGGAGATTTCAAATGACTGACCAGAGAGAAAACACCTCGGTTTTAGAGACGCATCTGCCAAATGTACCTTCTCTAAAACCAGTAGTAAGTGAAAGGGGTCAAAAGGAGCCGGTGAACAAGACGCAAGGAGGTGAGAAAATGAATCCAGACCTGCGTCACCAGGAACATAAGCAACACACGTTTGACTGTTTCTGCAAACAGGCCCTGAAGTATGAGGCCTACAACATCTATCGGGAAATCCGGCGCAGACAACAGCGAGAAGTCAATTTCAGTGAGCTGCCGGAGGAATCCATGGAGCAACTTGCAGTCTACGACTATTACGCCTGTGAACGAGACACTTTCGTCATAGGAAATGAGGTGATCCACATTGAAAATGAAAAACTGGCGGAGGCGTTAAACGCTCTTCCGCCAGAAAGCCGGGATATTCTTCTGATGTATTTCTTTCTTGAGATGCCGGATCGAGAGATTGCTGATTGCCTTCACATGGCTCGACGGACTGTCAACACTCACAGGATAAAGGCATTTCAAGCGTTAAAAGATCGGATGGGATGTGATGGGAATGGATAGAAACCGATTCCGCCCAACACTAATTCCCTATTCCATCATTGAGGCAGCTGTGCGGGGAGATCCTGATGCAGTGCATATGGTGCTGCGTTGCTATTCCGGCTACATAGCAGCGCTTTCAAAACGGACAATCCGGGATAAAAGGGGATTCTCCCGACTTCAAGTGGACATCGATCTGTTCCAGCGCCTGGAGCGTAAATTGCTGATTGTTATACTTCAATTTTACCTAGATTAAACATATTACAGTGCATAGTGCGCAGAAAGGATGGAGCAAACAGATTTGACTTGCACCTTGAAAACTGAATATCAGGAAAACCATACCAAGATGAATAATAAGCCTCTGCAGAGTGATTATGACATTGAGCTTTCGCAGTCTATCATAGAATCTTTTGCAAGGTTTTTAGTGCCAGAGATTCGGAAGTATTATGAAAACAGTATTGTAAAGGCTGAGCCAGTTTAATTCTGGCTCAGCCTTTACATCGCTCTCCTAACGCTTTTTATTAGATTGTGAAAGTAAGCTCGCCGCTAGACTTTTGGTAATATCGGAATACTTGTTGCTTTGTAGAACTTGGGAAGCTTTATCTTCCATTTTAGTTCCCGTTTGTTTCATAGGATCGCGCTGAGAAAGTACTCCACCAGCTAATGATTTCTGAATATTCGATGAGTTCTTGTTATTCAAAATTTTAGCCGCCTCAGATGCAAGAGTAGAACTACTTTGTTTCTTATTTATGACTTATCCACCTCTTTCTGATTAGTTTTAAGCTGAACAAAAGGAATTATTTTGGCTGATGTTTCTGTTTCATCTATCACAATAGTGTCCGGTTCAAGATTTATCACCTCATCGACCACTTCTTTTGGCAGTGTCATTCCGCAACTCGAAATCCCATCTAATAACTGTTTCCCACTGAGTACATCATTTAAAATAATTAAGTTAATTGCCTGTTTAATCGCCTTTGGTCGCTTAAGAGGTAAATAATCATCTAATGGTTCAGCGGTTCGCCATCCATTCTGAGAAATTTGACGCATCAAATATTGATATTGACTATCAGAAATGGCTTTAAGGGAATGGGCACGCATAACCATTGCCGCAATCGATACTTTCCATTTGCGTTTTAGTTCTACATAACGATTTAATCTGTTTGCATATAATTGTAGATCCGACAAAAATGCTTTCCGTGGTAGCAAAAATTCTGATGCAAATAAATTAGCTTCATCTTCGCGCTTTCTAAAGTCTTCTCTGTTGATACCACTTAAATCTTCAAATTTTTCATGCAAGATGATATGGCCCAACTCATGTGCACAACTAAACTGTCTTCTTGCAAATGAGAGCTTTTCAGTGCCTAATACAACGCATCGATAGGGAATATTATTTATTTCGCCATATTGACTGAACGCATCAATTTTATTGCTATCTGTTGCAAACTCAGACATAATAATTCCATTTCGTTCCATAAGGGCTACCATATCAGATATCGGCTCCTGCCCTAGCCCCCAATAATCTCTTAGATTTTGAGCAATCAATGGTATGTCTGAAGTATCATCAAAGGTTGGAACATTATATGGAGGAAAATCAACATACCTGGCTAGTGTTCCATAAATTTGTGCAACATATCTTGCTTTAATCTTTTGAGAATTCAAATCACGCTTATTACTGGAGAATAAAGCTCGAAAATAAGTATTGCCTTGCAAAACATCTACATTTTCTTCATAAAAAAATTCTATTGGGAAATGCAATGCTTTACTCATTTTGCAAACAGTTTCGTACTCCGGTCGTGCTTTATTGTTTTCGAACTGAGATATTGCTTGCTTTTTCACACCAATTAAATTAGCAAGTTCTTCTCCAGTCATTTTATTATATGCTCGTGCTTCAGCAAGACGAGCGGGATTAAATGCACGCATAACAAACTATCTCCTCAATCAATTTTGCCATCCATTTCCTTTTTCGCAGTATCAACGATCTGGAGGTTAGCAGAATCAAATTGCGGTTTGAGCTTTACGAGCATTTCCTCACCATCAGAAGCAATCTCGGATAGGAATTTGTTTGGAATATACTGTTGCTTAAGATAATGAGTCCAGTCCTCGCTTACTGCAATTTCCATCCGAGGAGTCAACAAGACAGCTCGTGCAGAAGTTACTCCGACATAGGTATAATCAAATAAAATCAGCACGTGCTCTTGAACAATACCTGAAAAACCGCTGAGCAGTTGATTGCGTAGATTTGATAGAACAGATAAATCTCGCTGCTGAGGTTGAAACAAAGACAGCTGGCTAGATATAGGTTCACGAACCTCATTCTCTGAAATCAGTGCCTCAAGATAATGCACAGTTTTGCCTGGGTGACGTTGCAATCTCTGGAAGTTCTTCTCCGACATAATGGAAAACGACATATTAGATACTTTATCGCGAAGAATTAACACCCTCCAAGCACCTCTAGGCGGGATGCAAACTTCAAAATCTGCACATAAACTGTCTGAAAGATTTCTGTTAATAAAATTCCAGCGAAACAGGCCTGCTCCAACGGTGGTGGGGAGATTATGTTCGTAAATAATCTCTGGAAGGTCTTGACTTATTGCACGAAAAATCCCGTTTGCAATAAAAACCTTTTGTCCGTCAGAAATGGGGATCGAGTTATTCATAATCTGCCCTCCAGTCATAGTAGCTTGATTTCTATTTTACATATTTCTTTTTAAAAGTCAAGTATAAATACATATAATTTATTTTTTGTATTCTGCAGCGTGGAAAAAGAGGCTATAGCAGATGCTATAGCCTCTTTTACATTTGACATCACAGCCACACCCTTATGGCAAAGCCGCCTTTGAAAAAGTAGGTGTTCGTGTAATGTCCATCTGGTGGAGGCGAGGGGAGTCGAACCCCTGTCCGAAAATCACTTGCCTGGGCTTTCTCCGAGTGCAGCCGGTCGATTGGGATTCCCCTCACGGAACGCCGAACGGCAGGCTTTCCGCTGCGGTAGCCGCATGGTCATGACGGAAGGCGCGGCCTCCTCCCGTTCACGTTCACCGCTAATCGACGCCTTTATCCCATCCGCGGTATAACGGGCAAAGACGGCGGCCTAATTAGGCCGCGACAGCAACAGTGTTGTTGTTGTTTAATTTATAAGGTTACAGGTTTTCAAGCGGTCCTGCCCCGCTACTCGCTTACCCAGGTTCACAATCCCCGTCGAAACCTTTACGCCCCCCTATAAACCGCCTGTGCTTATCCGGCGGGACAGACGGGGGATAACCGTTTTTCCGCCGGCCGCATTATTATACCACAAACCGCTGCGGGAATCCACCGGAAAGTTCCGGACAGCAGAAAATTTCCGCGGCCTATACAGCCTCTGCGGCCTCTACGACCCCGCTCCCGGCAAAGCCATAAAGCGGCTGTCCCCCGCAGCGCCCTACCGGATGAAGGTAAACAGCGTGCCGATCACCGGCAGCGGCCGGCGCTGGCCGTTCACGGCATGAAGGATCCCCAGAACCATATACACCACGCAGAGAAGCCCAAGCAGCCCGCTTAAAAGCCCGCCTACAAAAGGGATGAACCGCAGGAAAAAGCACAAAACGCCCACGATGATCTCCGTGATAAAGAGGATCAGCCCTTGGTTGGTATGGAAACGGACATCCTGATTGTCCTTTTCAATAAACAGGCCCAAAATCCAAAGAAGCCCCACATAATCCAGAATCGTGACCACCCGGACAGTGCTGTCGGATGACTGCATAAACGGTTTCCCCCTGTTCTTATCCTCATTTCCGGAACGTCCGGACCGAAAATGCCGGTATATATGCCATGGCACTGCCATGGCACCGGGTGCCGTCGGTCGGAACCGGCTTGCCTGACGTTCATTTTAGCAGTCTTTCCCGGTTTTGACAAGGCGTGCCGCCGATTATTTAAGATTTCTTGAAGAAAAAGAAAAAGTGAGCGGATTCCCCTTTCATTTCGTTACAACTGTGCTATACTGCATAGGACGGTACTTCGCAATCTACGATAAAGGAGATGTGCCCATGAAGAAAAAGCCTTTCTGGCGCAGGGTCAACCGCGGTTTCGTCGTTTCCCTGGCGCTGCTGGCAATCGTCGCCGTCTATGTCCTGGTGACGCAGTTAATGCTCCTGCCCGATAAGCAGGCGGTCCGTTCCCTTGCCGAAGAGGTGTGCGCCATCATGGAAAGCGGCAGCATGCTCAGCGAGGCGGAGATCGCCGCCCTGCAGGACCCGGACGCTCTGGAGGACAAAAAGGAAGAGATCTGCGATCAGCTCGGCCGCCTGTTTTCGGAGGATTCCTCCTACGCGGACGACATTCCCAGCGATGTGGGCCTTATGATCGATTTGCAGGCGCAGGGAATGCAGACGCTGAAAACCCGCGGCGACAGGACGGAAAACCGGGTGACCTGTCAGATCGATCAGGACACGGCGACGGTTTCCGTTTACCGCACCTACGAAAACAGCGCGGGCGTGTTCTGGGACTACTCCCTGGAGGAGGCGGTTGAGGGGAACGCACAGGAAATCCTGAATTGCAGCATCGTCTGTAAAAAGACCGACGGCGTCTGGAAAATTTACCGCATCAGCAACCTGTATATGACCACCTACACTACCCGATATCACTAGGAGGTGAGACAATGAGCGACGTACTGGTATTGAAAAACGTGCACAAAGCCTTCGGCAAACGGGTGATTATTCCCGACCTTTCCTTTTCGGTAAAGGAAGGGGAAGTATTCGGCTTTCTCGGCCCCAACGGGGCGGGCAAGACCACCACGATCAAAATGATCCTCGGCCTGCTGTCCATGGACAGCGGGAGCATCACGGTGGCCGGGCACGACATCGAAAAGGAATTCCCGCAGGCGATGAAAAATGTCAGCGGGATTGTGGAAAACCCGGATATGTACGCCTACCTTTCTGGATATGACAACCTCCTTCTGCAGGCGCGGGCCTGCGGGGCAAAGCGCGAACGGATCGACGAGGTGGTCGCGCTGGTGGGGATGCAGATGCGGATTAAGGAAAAATTCAAGACCTATTCGCTGGGCATGAAGCAGCGGCTCGGCATCGCCCAGGCACTGCTGCACGACCCCAAAATCCTGATCCTCGACGAACCGACCAACGGCCTGGATCCTGCCGGAATCAAGGAAGTGCGGGACCTGCTGAAAAACCTGGCGCACAATACCGGCCTGGCCGTGCTGGTTTCCAGCCATATTCTGCAGGAGATGCAGCAGATCTGCGATACGGTCTGCATCATCAACCGGGGGCAGATTCTCCAGGTCAGCTCGGTGGACCAGCTGATGCAGCAGAGCGGGTCGGGCGTCTACCGCTACATTGTCCGCCCGATGGACGGCGCCGCCCAATACCTGCAGGCAAACATCCCCGACCGGATTGTGGACATCGCAAGCGACCATATCGATCTGCGGGTCAGCGAGGAAGAGGTTCCCACCGTCAACCGCCGGCTGATGGAAAACGGGATTGCTATTTACGGGCTGGCGGTCGTCGGCTCTTCGCTGGAGCAGAGCTTCATGGAAATTACGGGAGGAGGGAACGTCATTGGGTAATCTGATTCGGAACGAACGGTTAAAGCTGTACAAAAGGCCCTCCACCTGGATTCTGACCGGCATCATCGTGGCGCTGTCACTGATCGGGCTGATCCTTTCCAACCTGCTGATGGGAAGCGCCTATGTATACGACTGGCGGTGGAGCTGCGAGCAGGAGATTGAATATTATACGATGGTGCTCAGGGAAAACCCGGAGGATGCCGAGGCGGCAAAGTATCTGGAGATCAACACCTACCGGCTGGAAAACGACATCTCCCCTTCCGACTGGCGTAGCAGCGCGCTGGAGGAATACGCCTCTCTGAAATACGGGTCCGGCTATGGGGATAAGTCGGGTTTAATCACAATCGGGCCGGACGGCCAGCCGTCGGACGGAACGGACGGCGGGACGGCGGAGCCGGACGCAGAAACGCTGGAGCGGGCAAACGCCCTGAAGGCCATGATCGACAGCAACGATTGGCGCTCCTATGTGGAACAGAAGATCGCCGACCTCGAATCGGGCTATACGCCCTCCGCGAATGAGGACGAAAAGCAGGTATCCATTGAGATGTACGGCCTCTATCTGGAATACGACGTTCCTCCAAGCTCCGGCATCTATTACGGGGACAACACCGCGGATTGGCGGTATACGCAAATCCAGTCCATCTGCGCCAACAAGCTCGCTTTGATCCGCGGGGAGGACGATTACGGCAATCTGCTCTCCCAGAACAAGCGGGCCCGGCTGGAGGAGGAAAACGCGGTTTCCATCCAGCGGATTGCCACCGACACCCCGCCGGTGGAGAGCGCCTCCTTCCTCGGCCTGCTGGAAAGCACCGTCACCTCGATGGAGCTGGTCACCCTGCTGCTGATCGTTTTCGCCGGCGGCATCATCGCCAGCGAATTCGGCACCGGCACGGTGAAACTGCTGCTGATCACCCCCCACCGGCGGAAGAAAATCTTCTGGTCCAAGGCGGTGATCCTGTTGGAGATCACCCTGATTACGGTGGCGGCGGTGTTTGTCCTCGCCTTTCTCCTGTGCGGCGCCTTCACCGGCTTCCAGGGCATTGGGACCATGCAGGTGATGACCCTGTTCGGCCAAACGGCGCGCTTCCCCTACCTGCTGTATATTGTGATGAAGATGCTGCTGCTCCTGCTGCCGGCGCTGGCCTACGGCGCGCTGGCGCTGATGCTGTCCGCCGTAACCAGAAAAAGCGCGGTGGCCATCGCCGTATCCCTGCTGCTGATGTTCGGCAGCCAAATCGTAATGGCGCTCATCGTCGCGTATACCTCTTACGGCGGAGGCGTCATACCGGGCATCAAGTTCCTGTTCTTCGCCAACACCGACCTGGCCGCTTACCTGCCTTCTTCCTCCGGCGCCATCGGAGCCATTATGGGCACATCGGGCGGCTCGCTGCCGGATAATTCCATGACGCTCGGTTTCTCGGTGGCCGTCGTGCTGATCTACACCGCCTGCTTCCTGTGGATTGCACGGGACAGCTTCTGCCGCCGCGACGTGAAATAACCGGCGGTCAGACAGACCAAACCGGCGTAATCGGGCCAAGCGGAAGGAGAGACGGAATTCGTCTCTCCTTCCGCTTTTTGCCGTTGCGTTCCAACATATAGGGGGAGCGGGCGGAAATGGAAAAGGGAAATGGAGGGGGCCGCGTCCGAGGGACTATAGGAAAGCGGTGATGCGCCGCATCGAAGCCGCCCGGCGCCCCTCTTCGAAGATAACAGTCATCCGGGTTGAGAGAGGAGAAGGAGGGCACGGCGTGCCCGATGTCGTCTGTTCTGCCCCCTTTGGGGCGGCGTCCGGCGTTGACCGGCCTGCCGCCTGCCCGCCCGCTGAAGGACCGGCGGACAGCATGCCATATTCGGGCGTCTTCTGCAAAGCCGCCGGCCATGCCGGACAGGTATTTGCTTTTCGCTTTTCGCTTTTCGCTCTCCGCCCTCTGCCCCCCTCTCCCCGCTCCCCTGCACCCGGCGGTTCATCTTTTTACAGTTTTGCCCGCCAAACGATTGCGCTTTTCCCCGTTTTCATGGTACAATAACCGCATTGGTTCTCTCGGGCGGGAGCTGATGTCCCTATCATCCCTATCATTTTATCGAATCCCGGCGTCTGCCGCCGACCGGAAAGGATGACCGCGAATGTCCATCGCCGAGCTCTTTGAAAAGAAGCCGACCGTTTTCTCCTTCGAGGTGTTCCCCCCGAAGCGCACCAGCTCGATCGCCACGATCTACGACACGCTGGATCAGCTTCAGGACCTCCGCCCCGATTTCATCAGCGTGACCTACGGCGCGGGCGGCAGCGTGGCGGACCAGTCCACCTGTGAGATCGCCTCCATCATCAAAAACACCTATCACATCGAGCCTCTCGCCCACCTGACCTGCGTGAGCAGCACGCGGGAGGAGGTGCTGCAGAACCTGCGGCATCTGCGGGAACGGGGCATCGAGAACATTCTCGCCCTGCGGGGAGACGTCTCCCCCGACCATCCTCCGAAAACCGATTTCCGGCACGCCAATGAACTGATCGCCTTTATCCGGGAGCAGGGCGGCTTCCATCTTTCCGCCGCCTGCTATCCGGAGGGGCACACCGAATGCGACTCTCTGGTGGAGGACGTGCTCAATCTGAAAAAGAAGGTGGACGCCGGGGCGGAGCATCTGGTTTCCCAGCTTTTCTTTGACAACGCCGCGTTTTACGCCTTCCAGGAGCGGGCGCGCATCGCCGGCATAACCCAGCCGATTGAGGCCGGTATCATGCCGGTGGTCAACAAAAAGCAGATCGAGCGGATGGTTTCCACCTGCGGGGCCAGCCTGCCCGCCAAATTCTCCAAAACCATGAGCCGGTACGAAAGCCGGCCGGAAGCGCTGCGGGACGCCGGCATTGCCTATGCGATCGACCAGATCGTGGATCTGATCTCCAACGGCGTGCAGGGCATCCACCTGTATACGATGAACAATCCTTATGTGGCGCGCCGAATCAGCGAAAGCGTCGCGTCGCTGCTGTGAGAAATGAGGAATCGCCCGTGACCCCCTCCCCCCCGCCGGCCGCCCCCCTGCGCGCGCCGGTCCTGTACCGGCCGGAGACGATGCCCCCCGTTGACAGGGCGGAGGTGCTGCGGTATCTCGGGTACGGCGCCGCCGTACCCGACCCGGCGACCGGCACGCTCGTCGACCGCTGCATCCCCGAGCTGGCCGGGACGGCCCGGCCACGCGCGCTTTATGCTGCCTTCCCCCTGGAAAAGGCTGCGCCGGGTGAGCCCCTGCGGCTCGGCGGCTGCCGGCTGACCCTGCCCGGGAAGGATATTGCCGCCCATCTGGAGGGCTGCTCCGCCGCGGTGCTGCTGTGCGCTACCCTTTCGGCGGAAACCGACGCCCTCATCCGACGCGCCCAGCTGCGGGATATGGCGGCCGGGCTGGTCATGGACTGCTGCGCCACTACCTGGATCGAGCAGCTCTGCGACCTGACGGAGCGGCAGGCGAGGCCGCTTTTCCCCGGCGCGCAGTTCACCACCCGTTTCAGCCCCGGCTACGGCGACCTGCCGCTGTCGATGCAGGCGGATTTCCTGGCTGCGCTGGACGCGCCGCGGAAGATCGGGCTGTGCGCCACCGGCTCCAGCATCCTGACCCCCCGCAAATCGGTCACCGCCCTGTTCGGTGTGACCGGGGCAGCTCCCGCCGAAAGCCGGACGGGCTGCGCGCACTGCCGGATGAACGGCCGCTGCGCCTTCCAAAGAAAGGGTGAAACCTGTGGACTTTCCCACGCTTCTCAATAAACCGTACATTCTGCTGGACGGTGCGATGGGTACCATGCTGCAGAAGGCGGGCCTGCCGCTCGGCGCTCTGCCCGAACTGCTCAACCTCACCAATCCGGAGCAGATTCTCGCCGTCCACCGCGCTTACATCGAAGCCGGGGCGGACGTGATTTACGCCAACACCTTCGGCGCCAACCGGCACAAGCTGGCCGGTTCGGGCCGCACGCCGGCGGAGGTGACCGCCGCCGGCGTGGCCATTGCCCGCCGCGCCGCGGAAGGGACCGACTGCCTCGTCGCGCTGGATATCGGCCCGATCGGCCAGCTTCTGGAGCCGACCGGCAGCCTCTCGTTCGAGGAAGCGGCCGCCGCCTTCCGCGAGCAGGTGGAAGCCGGCGCACAGGCCGGAGCGGACCTGATCGTGCTGGAAACCCTGACCGACCTGGGCGAAGCGCGGGCCGCTGTTCTGGCCGCAAAGGAAAGCTGCCGCCTTCCGGTGCTGTGCACCATGACGTTTGAAAGGAACGGACGCACCTTCACCGGCTGCGGCGTCCCCTCCATGGCGATGACCCTGGAGGGGCTTGGCGTAGACGCGGTGGGGATCAACTGCTCCCTTGGCCCGGAGGAGCTGCCCCCGCTGGTGGACGAGCTGCGGGAATGGACCTCCCTGCCGTTGATCGCGAAGCCGAACGCCGGCCTGCCCGACCCCGAAACCGGCGAATACGGGCTCTCCCCCGCGCAGTTCGCCTCCTCGGCGGCGGCGCTGGCGGCCAGAGGGGTGAAAATCCTCGGCGGCTGCTGCGGCACCACCCCCGCCGCCATCACCGCCCTCCGGACAGCGCTGGCCGCTCTGCCGGCGCCCTCCCCCCGATTGGGCAGGCGGGACGCGGCGGTGTGCAGCGCCACCCGGGCGGTGCCGATCGACCGGGCCCGCATCATCGGGGAACGGATCAACCCCACCGGCAAAAAGCTGTTCAAGGCCGCCCTCCTGCGGGAGGACGTGGACTATATCCTGACCCAGGCCCTCCAGCAGACCGAAGCGGGGGCCGACATTCTGGACGTGAACGTCGGCCTGCCGGAGATCGACGAGCCGGCCATGATGGCCCGCTGCGTCAAGGCGCTTCAGGGGGTGACCGACGCCCCGCTGCAGCTCGATTCCTCCGACCCCCGGGCGCTGGAGGCGGGGCTGCGGCTGTACCACGGCCGGGCGATCGTCAACTCGGTCAACGGGGACGACGAATCGCTGGAGGCGGTTCTTCCGCTGGTCAAAAAATACGGCGCGGCCGTGGTGGGCCTGACCCTGGACAAAAACGGCATCCCTCCCCGGGCGGAGGAGCGCTTCGCCATCGCCCGGCGGATTCTGGAACGGGCCCTCGCTTTCGGAATCCCCAGGGAAAACGTCTTCATCGACTGCCTGACCCTCACCGCCTCCGCCGAGCAGGCCGCGGTGCGGGAAACGCTGAAGGCCCTGCGGATGGTTAAGGAAGAGCTGGGGCTGAAAACCGTGCTGGGGGTGTCCAACATCTCCTTCGGCCTGCCCAACCGGGAACTGGTGAATCAGACCTTTCTCACCCTTGCGCTGGCGCATGGGCTGGATCTGCCGATCATCAACCCCAACGTCGCGGCGATGACCGGCGCGGTGCGGGCCTATCATCTGCTGTACAACCTCGACCCCAACGCACAGGAGTTCCTCGCCGCCTACGCGGGGACGACTACGGCCGGGACCGCCCCGGCGGGTCCGGCTCCCGCCGCCGTTACAACCCCCGCTCCCCCGGCCCCGCAAGGCCCGGACGATCTCGCCCGCGCGGTAGAAGGCGGGCTGAAGGCCGACGCGGCACGGCTGACCGCTTCCCTGCTGGAGACCAAAGACCCGATGGAGGTGGTGAACACCCTGCTGATCCCGGCGCTGGACCGCACCGGCGCGGCGTTCGAAAAGGGCGCCCTCTTCCTCCCCCAGCTTATCCAGGCGGCCAACGCAGCGCAGGCGGCGTTTGAGGTGATCCGGAAAAAGCTCTCCAGCGGCGGCCGGCCGCCGGTGAGCAAAGGAACCATCGTCCTCGCCACGGTGAAGGGGGACATCCACGACATCGGCAAAAACATCGTGAAGGTGCTATTGGAAAATTACGGGTACACCGTCATCGACCTCGGCCGGGACGTGGAGCATCAGGCGGTGGTGGAGGCTGCGATCCGTCACAAGGCGGAGATCGTGGGGCTGAGCGCCCTGATGACCACCACCCTGAAAAGCATGGAGAAAACCATCGCCCTGCTGCATGAAAACCATGTGCCCGCCAAAATCATGGTGGGCGGCGCGGTGCTGACCCCCGACTATGCGAAAAAAATCGGGGCGGACTACTATTCCAGGGATGCGAAGGAATCGGTGGACATCGCCCGGCGGGTCATCGGAAAATAGCAAGGCGGCGGGGCGCTCCTTTCCCGCCGCCCGCATAAAAAAGGCAGCCTGCGCGGTTCACCCGCGGGGCTGCCTTTTTATTTTGCTTTAGCGGCGGCCTGTGAGCGCAATGCGGCGCCAAACTACCCTTTTCAGGGGCGAAGCCTGTACCGGCTCTTCCGGGGCCTATGCGGGCCACCGCTTCAGCGGCGCGATTACCCTTCCACGGTTTCCCCGTCCGGCATATAAGTCACTGCGAACTCAAAAATCACCGCGTCCTGCGTGTACAGGTTCGGATCGTTATTCTGAACGGCAACCTGAAGCGTCGCCGTTCCGGCCTCCATTTGGATAGGGAAGCTTTCGGAACCGGTAATCTCCTTTTCCGCGAAATAGCCGGGCCGCCAGAAATCACCGATCTGGCAGAGGTACTTCCCCGTCCCTCCTGCCGGGGCGACATCGATCGAAAAGGCCCCATCGCCCCCCACGGTAATGCCCTGCGGGAATACCCGGCTCTCATCGACGGAGCTGCTCTGGCTCAAAGAGGCCTCATAGGTCTTTCCGCCGCTGCGCACGGTGATGGACGCCGAAATCTCCGGATAATACCGGAAGCTGTGAAATTCGCCGACCGTTCCTTCCCGGTCGTCATATTGGTACATATCCCCCATCTGCGCATCCGTCTTGCCGAAGAAATAATAGGGGGCGCCGGCGTTGTTCTGCTGGACCTGAGGATCAAAGACGTAATAGGTGCCGTTCATCCGAATATTCACCCAGGCGTGGCCTGTGTAGCCGCCGCCCTTGCTCCGGACCTGCCCTCCCACGTAATACGATTCCAGTCCAATCGCCCGCGTCATCACCACAAAAGCGGCGGAGTAATGGTCGCAGACTCCCCGGTTGGTCGTCAAAATACCGTAGGCAAGCGCCACGACCCTGGCGTCCAGAGCCGAATCGTACAGGATGCCCTCCGTTGGGGCACCCCCCGCAAAGCTGTGGGCGTAGACGCCGTTTTTCACCAGATAATCAAAACAGGCCTTCACCTTGTCGTAGGTGGACATCCCGGGTTTGAGAATCTGCGCGAAGATCTCGTCCACCTTCCGGTCCAAAGCGGCGCAGTTGGTGCGCATCGGCTTGAGGGCGGCGGAGTTGAGAAGGCTTTCCGCCGTATTTCCTACCGCCGCGCTTCCCTGGGCCTTGGTTGTGGCGGCCCCGCCGCCCGCCGCTGTCGTCGTCCGGGACGGTTCTTCCGCCGCCAAAGCGCTGCCCGTCGTACCCGCCCCGCCGGAGCCCGCGGAGGAGGAGGAGGACGCGGAGCCTTCCCACAGCGTGGAGGCGCCGTCCCCCGTTGCGTCCGTGCCGCCAAACGACGGCTTTCCCGTCGTACTTTGGGATGTGCTTGCGCTCCCGTCAACCGCCGCGGGTCCGTCGACCTCCGCCGGCCCGCTGCAGGATGCGAGCAGAAGCCCTATTCCCGCCAGCAGGGCGCCGCAGCGGCACAGAGTATGCTTTCTCAATCCCGACTCCTCCCTCGCAAAACCGATTGCCACACCCGATTATAGGGCATCCGCTCCAAAAAAGCAAGCCGGGGCCGCAGCCCTTACGGGCCGGCGGCGGAAAAGCGGCGTCCTCCGCGGCAAAATCGCCGCCGGAGAACGCCGCTGCGGATAAGGGCGCTTCCGCCCTCCCTATTGTGCCGGGAAGGAGCCGGCCGCCGCCATTTCCAGGAAACAGGCATGCACCCTCGTGTCCCCGGTCAGCTCGGGGTGGAAAGCGGTCGCCAGCCGGTTCCCTTGCCGGGCGGCGACGATATGCCCGCCGGTCTCCGCCAGGACCTCCGCCCCCGGCCCCGCCTGGACGATATACGGGGCGCGGATGAACACCATCGGCACCGGTTCCCCGGCAAAGGGGGCCGTCGTCCGGAAAGAACCGAGCTGCCGCCCGTAGGCGTTTCGCCGCGCCGTGACATCCATCCCGCCGAAGCAGGGCTCCCCGCCTTCCACCCGGTCGGCCAGCAGGATCAGGCCCGCACAGGTGCCGAACACCGGCAGCCCGGCGTCCAGCTTCTCCTTCAGCGGTGCGAACAGCCCCAGCTCCCGCAGGAGCTTGCTCATCACCGTGCTCTCGCCGCCGGGAAGGATCAGCCCGTCGAAGGGGCGGGACAGGTCCGCCGCCTTCCGAACTTCAAAATGGTCCGCACCCAGCCGGTCCAGCATCGCGCCGTGCTCAGCGAACGCGCCCTGCACGGCCAGAATCGCTATGGTCATCCCTTGTTTCCTCCGTTATTTTCCCCGCTCGGCCATCAGCAGCTCGATCTCCTGCTCGTTGATGCCGACCATCGCTTCGCCCAGGTCCTCCGAGAGCTCCGCCAGCCGCTTCGGGTCGTTATAGTTGGTCACCGCCTGAACGATGGCGGCCGCCCGCTTGGCCGGATTCCCCGATTTGAAGATGCCGGAGCCGACGAACACGCCTTCCGCGCCCAGCTGCATCATCAGCGCCGCGTCGGCCGGAGTCGCCACCCCGCCCGCCGCGAAGTTGACCACCGGCAGCCTGCCGTGCTCATGCACATACCGTACCAGGTCGTAAGGCACCATCAACTCCTTGGCCGCCTGATACAGCTCATCCTCCCGCATGGACTGGAGACGGCGCATCTCGCTGGTCATCATCCGCATGTGCCGCACTGCCTGCACCACGTCCCCGGTGCCCGGTTCCCCCTTGGTGCGGATCATGGACGCGCCCTCCGCAATCCGGCGGAGCGCTTCGCCCAGGTCCTTTGCACCGCAGACAAAGGGCACATCAAACTGTGTCTTGTCAATGTGGTATTTATCGTCGGCCGGAGAAAGCACCTCGCTCTCGTCGATGTAGTCGATCTCAATGGCCTGAAGGATCTGCGCCTCCGCGATATGCCCGATGCGTACCTTGGCCATCACAGGGATGGAAACCGCCTGCTGGATACCCTTGATCATCTTCGGGTCGCTCATCCGGGACACGCCGCCCGCCGCGCGGATGTCGGCGGGGATGCGCTCCAGCGCCATAACGGCGCAGGCTCCCGCCTGCTCCGCGATCTGCGCCTGCTCCGGGGTGGTCACGTCCATGATTACGCCGCCCTTGAGCATCTGCGCCAGGTTTTTATTCAGCTCATACCGTTCATTCATTCTCAACCGCTCCTTTTATCCAAGCCCTCCGGCCGCCGACAGGCGGGATATCCCTTTGTCCCGCCCCCTTGACGCCCGGGGTGTTTATGCTTTATTATAAGAAAAACTGACCTTGTTGAAAAGGCCAGTTTGCAACTATTTTACCATGCCAGTTTGAGGAGGGAAACCGCCGTGCTGACCATCCCGCTGCAGGGCCGCGGGGGAACCCCGCTGTATGAACAGATTTACCGCTATATCCGGGAGGAAATCGAAGCCGGGCGGCTCGCCGCAGGCACAAAGCTGCCGTCAAAGCGGGCGCTCTGCGCCCATCTGAAGGTCAGCCAGAGCACGGTGGAAACCGCCTACGACCAGCTGACGGCGGAGGGCTATCTCCGCGCCCGGCCCCGCAGCGGGCACTACGTCCAGAAGCTGTCGCCCCCGCCCCGCGCCCTCCGGGAAGCGGCGGCCCTTCCGCTGTCGGAGCCGCCCGCCGCCCCGGCGCCGCGGTTTGACTTTCACACCGGGGGAGTGGACACCGACCACTTTCCCTTTTCGGTCTGGGCCAGGCTGACCCGCGAGGTCCTCTGTGAGGACAGCCGCCGCCTTCTGCAGGCCGTCCATCCGCAGGGGGAGCCTGCGCTGCGGGCCGAGATCGCCCGCTATCTGCGGGACTACCGGGGAATTCTTGCCTCTCCGGATCAGATCGTGGTGGGAGCCGGCTCGGAATACCTGCTGGGGCTGGCCATCCAACTGCTCGGACGGGAAAAACGGTACGCAGTGGAAAACCCCGGCTATCCCAAAACCCGCCGTATTCTGGAAGGGGGAGGCGCGCAGGTGGTGCCGGTCGGGCTGGACGAGGACGGGCTGCGGGTGGATCGGCTGCGCCGATCCGGCGCGGCGGTGGTCCACGTCACCCCCTCCCACCACTTTCCGCTCGGCACGGTGATGCCGGTCCGCCGCCGGGCGGAGCTGCTCCGCTGGGCGCTCGAAGAAGACGGCCGATATATCCTGGAGGACGATTACGACAGCGAATTCCGCTTTGCCGGCCGTCCCATCCCCGCCATGCAGGGGTTGGATGCCGGCGGGCGGGTGATCTATTTCAACACCTTTGCCAAGACCCTGGCTCCCTCCCTGCGGATCGGGTACATGGTGCTGCCCGCCCCGCTGCTTGCCGTATACCGCCGCGATTTCCTGTTCTACGCCTCCACCGTCCCCAGCTTTGAGCAGCATGTGCTGAGCCGTTTCCTCCAGGAGGGGTATTTTGAACGGCACCTCAGCCGGATGCGCAACCGCTACAAGGCGCTCAGGGATTCCCTGCTGGAGGAATTCGCCCGGCGTGACCCCGGCGGAAGGCTCCGCATCCGGGGGGCGGACAGCGGGCTTCACCTGCTTTTACAGGTAGAAGGGAAGGACGAGGCCGCGCTGACCGCCTCTGCCGAAGCCGCGGGGGTGCGGGTATACGGCCTGTCCTCCTACTATCAGGAGGGGGCCAGCCCGCGCGGGGAGGGCGGCGTGGTGCTGGGCTACGCCGGCTTTCCCCCGCAGCAGGCCGGACAAGCGGTGTCCCTCCTCGCCGGCGCCTGGGGATTATAGGGCGCATCCGGGCAGCGGCAGCCGCCCATACCTGTTCTTCGCCTGTTCCCTCGGACAGCGCCGGAACGCGCCGGAACATTCCCGCACGGGAACCTCAATATTTTTCCTCCCGCCTCTGCCGGCGCAGGGCGCGCCGTTTTTCCCCGGCCTTCCATTCCTCCCGCTCCTCGTCGCTGGCAAGGAGGAGGCCCGGCACCTCCTGCGGGTTTCCCCGCCCGTCAATGGCGACCAGCACCAGATAAGCGCGGTTGACCCGCTCCCTCCGCCCGTCCAGCGCCTCCGAATAGGTATCCACCCGCACCTCCATGGAGGTGCGGCCCACATAGGTGATGCACCCCACCAGGAGGATGGTTTCCCCGACCTTCGCCGGCGCGTCAAAACGCAGGGTGTCGATGCAGGCTGTGGTCACCTCCGTGCCGGCGTGACGGCGGGCCACCACCGCCGCTACAACATCAATCCACTCCATCAGCATCCCGCCGAACAGCCGCTTTGCCGAATTGGCATGCTGGGGCAGGACGATCTGCACCTGTTCGGTACGGGAATCCGCCGTCCTTTTCATCTGCCGCATAGCATTCTCCTCTCCCGGAAATTCCGGCAATCGCGCGGTTTCCCCGGACCGTGCCGGGCCGGGCCGGGCCGCGCCGCATCCGGCGGTCAACCGCGAGGGATGTTCTCGCCGGGGGATCGCGCCGCGCTCCTATCCTATTATAGCCCGTTTTTCCCTTGAAGCCGTTTCTCCCTGCCTTTTCCGCCCCGCGTATCCCCCGCGCAATCTCCCCCTGTCCCGTTTCCCATCCACGGGTCGGGGCCGGGCGCCGGAAACAGCCATGCGAAAGGCGGCCCAGGGAATACAGCCGGGGAAACCGAAAGAACAGATGAGGAAGCCCGCCCTATTGCGGCAAAACCGCTTCCCCGGCCGCGCGGCCTTTTCCCAGCCGCTCCTGCCGTTCTGTCCTTCGTTTTCAAAAAGCGGTGAAAGCAGTTAAACCGTTAACAGGAATTGTCAAAACAAGAAATGCGCGGCCGACGGATAGCCGGCCGCGCATCGGGAATCAATAAGGGAGGAAATCCGCTGCGGAAACGGAGTTCCCGCCAACGACCTTTCCAAGCGGAATTATTCCGCGTCCACCTTCGCCATATGGGCGATCAGGCTCAGCACCTTGTTGCTGTAGCCCCACTCGTTATCGTACCAGGACACCAGCTTGAAGAAGTTGGGGTTCAGCGCGATGCCGGCGGTGGCGTCGTAAATGGAGGTGCGGGCGTCGCCGTAGAAGTCGGAGGAAACCACCGCATCCTCGGTGTAGCCCAGAATGCCCTTCATATAGGTCTCGGAAGCTTCCTTCAGCGCCGCGTTGATTTCCTCCATCGTGGCGGACTTCTCGGTGCGCACGGTCAGGTCAACCACCGAAACATCCAGGGTCGGCACGCGGAAAGCCATGCCGGTCAGCTTGCCCTTCAGTTCCGGAATAACCAGGGCGCAGGCCTTGGCGGCGCCGGTGGAGGAGGGGATGATGTTGCCCGCCGCGGCGCGGCCGCCTCTCCAGTCCTTCGCGGAGGGGCCGTCCACCGTCTTCTGGGTGGCGGTGGTGGAGTGAACGGTGGTCATCAGACCTTCCACAATGCCGAATTTGTCGTTGATGACCTTGGCCAGCGGGGCCAGGCAGTTGGTGGTGCAGGAGGCGTTGGAAACGACCTTCATATCCTTGGTGTACTTGTCCAGGTTCACGCCGCACACAAAGGTGGGGGTGTCCTTATCCTTCGCAGGAGCGGAGATAACCACTTTTTTGGCGCCGGCCGCCAGATGGGCGCTGGCCTTCTCGGTGGTGCAGAACACGCCGGTGGACTCCACAACGTAGTCCGCGCCGCATTCGCCCCACTTGATGTCCGCCGGATTCTTCTCGGCATAGACGGAGATCGCCCGGCCGTTCACGACCAGCTTGCCGTCCTTCGCCTCAATGCAGCCGTCAAACTTGCCGTGGATGGTGTCGTACTTGACCATGTACACCATATAGTCCAGGTCAATAAAGGGGTCGTTGATGCCGACGACTTCGAAGGTTTCGGGCTGGGCAACCGCCGCACGGAAAACCAGACGGCCGATACGGCCGAAGCCATTGATGCCAACTTTGATAGCCATAACTTATTACCTCCACTGTTTTAATCTTTTTATATTTTAGCTTGTTTTCCGGAAAACTTCAAGAAGTTTGTCAATTTCTTAACCCTCTATTCATGACTTTTGGTATCTTCCACAAAAGCCTTTCGCATCCTCCGCCGAAACCTGTCCGGTTTGGCGTGTCCCCTCCGAATTCTCGTACCGTTTCAACAATTTCCCCGGCGGGGACGCTTCCCACCGAAAGGACGGGCCGGCCGGCGGCCGATCAAAACAGCCATTCTGCGGAAAGTCGGGTTTCTTATGAATTCAGGTTTTTCCCCGTTTTCTTCTTTTCCTTTTTCTGCCTCTTCATCCTCCCCCGTCTCCCCGTTTCTTCCCGCACCGTCCTGTGCGGAAGCAGACCCGGCGGCGGACCCGGCACGCTGCCCCGCCGCGGAGGGACGGCGCCGGGAACAGCTGGCCGCCTATTTTCTCTCCCTTCCCGCCGGCGCGCCCGACTGCCTGGACAAACACGGCAGGGCGCTATACCGGCGGATGGCGCGGCGGCTGACCGCGCTGGAACAGGCGGCCGTTTTGCAGGCGGCGGGCCGAAAGCGGGTCCTCCGCTACGGGGATGCCGCCGGTCTCCTGAAGGTCTTTGCCCGGGCGGCGGAGGAACGATTGTCGCGGCGGGGGAAAGCCCTCTCGGCGGCCATTCCGGATTCCTCCCTGCTGCTGGCGCTGGAGCCCCGGCTTCTCCTGCTCGCGGCGGGCTGCCTCCTGCGGGACGCCGCAGCCGCCGGGGAAGCAGCCCTGCGGCTTTTTCCCCGCCTTTACGGCGTACAGGTCGCCGTTTCCGGCGCAACCGGCTTCTGTACGAAGCCGACGCGGGAGCTGGTTCGGGAGGTTGCCCGCCTGCATCGGGGAACGGCGGTTTTTTCCACCGACGCCGCCGCCTTTTCCCTGCATGGCTTCGCCGGACAGGCCGACGGCTTTTTTGCCCCGCCGACAGCGGAGGAAATGTGGCAAAGCCCGTTGTCTCCCGCCAACCTCGCCTTATTTTGAGGCGGCAAGCCCTGCCTAAAGCCACCGCGTACCGTCCAAAGCCTCCCTCCATACACCGGCGCCCCGCCGGCCGGCGGGACGGAGGCATTCCCGTGTCGGGGATATAGAGGGGCAGCACCCGGAGCGCCGCGGCGTTCCGAGTGCTGCTTTTCTGCTCAAACAGAACAAACCGCGCACTCCCGCAGGAGCAGGCGGAAGCACAGACAGACATCGAACCGGCAAGCGGAAACGCTTCCGCGGTGGTTATCGGGCAACATGTGGTAAGACAAAAATACAAAAGCAGCGGCGTCCCGCGCGGGCTGCCGGCCCGGATGAAGCCGGGGACATAGGGTATGGAGGCTGCGGGCACGCGGGGACATGCAAAGGGACGCATGGCACGTAAGGGGGCATGGCTCCGCCCCCTCCGAAGGACGCCGCCGGCTCCCGGGCCCATCCGCGGCCCATGTAAATAAATACCCTGTGAATAGCCTCCCTTTGCTTTTCTGTGCAGCTGGCAGTCCGCCCCTTATTTGAGCAGCGGAATTATTCTTTCTTCATCATCGGCATCCGTCTTCTTTTCAGCCACTCGCCCTGCGAATGATTCGGCAACTTCAAAAAGACCGCCGCGGAAAGCGGCGGTCCTGCCGGCGGCGCTTCCTCGGGCGAACGGCCTTGCCGCGAGGGGCGCCTCAGTCCCGGGGGTCGCCGCGCATCTCCCGCAGAATGTCCTCCGCCGTCGGCACCGCCTGCGCGGGCGCATTCATGGCGGCGGCCTCTTCCGGCGGGACCTCCGCCGCGGGCACGGGATGGGCAAAGGCCAGCGTCAGCGCCGTGCTGAGGGCGAGAATCCCCATGCCGAAATCGGTCAGTCCGGCCATCCGGCAGGCGTTAAAAGCCGCGGTCTGCCCGCTGACCGCCATGGCAAAAGCGGTCACCGGACCGGACAGGGACATGACCGCCGCGCACAGTGCGTATACCAGCAGCATCCTCCCGCTCTTTTCCGGCGGCTTCCTCTCCCCCGTCCCGCTGATATACCGGGCGAAGGAGAAGAGGAACAGCAGGGTGAAAATCAGCATGACGAAATCGTAAAAGCTCTGGGAAACCCGCACGGCGCTGGCGTAGGACAGCTCGTACCGCACCAGGCGGAACCACATCCACGCCACCGGGGCCAGCGCGGCCAATGCCATCCTGGCGGTCCGGCGCACCGGCCCCCTGGCCAGTCCGACCCCCAGCCAGAGAAGAAAAATCCCGCCCAAAAAGCCGAACGCCAGCGTCAGAAACAGCGTTCCGGCATCCAGCGAACTGATTACCCGGTCGTTCGGGGGCGGCGTTCGCTGCTCCACAAGCCATCTCCAGCCGTCATAGGCCGAAGTGCCTGCCAAAAAACCGCCCGCCAAAAGCAAGGAAACCGCCAGGGGAAGGCGGCTCACCGGACTCAGCTCCTGCACCTGAGGGGCCCTGCCGCGTCCGAGGAATACCAAAACAAAGACGGCAACAAAGGCGGCCGCCATCATGGCGATTACCACATAGCTCAAATAAAGCGGGCCGCCGGCCTCCTGCATCCGCGGCGTAAAGGCGATCCGCATAACGGCCGCGGCGACAGCCGCCGCCGCGGCCACCCCCACGGCGGCCTTCCGAAGTATGTTCTGCATAGGGTCCTCCCTTCTTCCGGCGGTGGAAAAGCGGCCGGACCTCTGCTCCCGCCGGGAAACAGCGGCCTGAATCCCCTGTCGGCAGAGCGGAACGCGGTTCCCTTGAAAAGCCGGAAAAACAACAACTCCGCCCCGGACTGCCATCCTATTATATAGCAGAAGGGCGGAATTGAAAAGCCTGAATTTTGCGCGGCGCCGCGGCCGCACGCGAGGGATACGGCGGCGCGGGAGGCCGGAAGCGGAATGGCGGGCCGCCCTTACCTCCTGTCCTCCAGCGGCAGATACGGCTGAGGGCGGGCGACCGCCTTGTATGCAGGACGGATGATCCGCCCGCCCGTGAGCAGCTCCTCGATGCGGTGGGCGCACCAGCCCGCCATCCGCGCCACGGCGAACAGGGGGGTGAACAGCTCCTCCCGGATCCCCAGGGTGCGGTAGACCAGTCCGGAATACAGGTCGACGTTGGCGCACATCGCCTTGCCGTTTTCCTTCACATCCGCAAAAACGCCGGGGGTGAGACGCTCCACTGCCTCCAACAGGCGGAAATCCGCGCCGAGCCCCTTCTTTTCCGCCAGGCCGCGGGCCGCTTCCTTGAGGATGACGGCGCGGGGGTCGGACAGGGTGTACACCGCATGGCCCATCCCGTAGACCAGGCCGGTGCGGTCGCCGGCCTCCTTATGGATGAGCTTCTTCAGGAAGGCGGCGATCTCGTCGTCGTCGTTCCAGTCGCCCACCCCCTCCTTGATCGCGTCCAGCATCTGCATGACCTTGATGTTCGCCCCGCCGTGGCGGGGCCCCTTGAGCGATCCGATCGCCGCCGCGATGGCGGAATAGGTATCGGTGCCGGAGGAGGACAGCACCCGGGCGGCAAAGGTGGAGTTGTTGCCGCCCCCGTGCTCCGCATGCAGCATCAGGCACAGGTCGAGCAGGCGCGCCTCCTCCTTGGTATACACCGTGTCCGCCCGGATGGAGCGCAGGATGGTTTCGGCGGTGGTGAGCCCCGGCAGCGTCGGGTGGATCACCATGCTCTCCTTATCGTAATGCCGCCGCTTGACCTGGTAGGCATAGGCCATGATGGTGGGCAGCATGGCGATCAGCTCGATGGACTGGCGCAGCACGTTCTCCATCGAGAGGTCTTCCGCGTTCTGGTCGTAGGAATACAGCGCCAGCACCGAACGGGCCAGCTTGTTCATGATGTTGGGCGAGGGCGCCTTGATAATCATATCCTCCGCAAAATAGACGGGCAGCTCCCGGCATTCGGAGAGCAGCTGACTGAACCGCTCCAGCTGGGGACGGGTTGGCAGCTTGCCGAAGAGCAGCAGCCACGCCGTTTCTTCAAAGCCGTAGCGGTCCTCCTCCACACAGCCGTTCACCAGGTCGCGGATATCGATGCCGCGGTAGATGAGGCGGCCCTCCACCGGGGAGCGTTCCCCCTCGTTGATGACGTACCCGTGCACGTTGCAGATCAGCGTCAGCCCGGCCATCACGCCGCTGCCGTCCGCGTTCCGAAGCCCCCGCTTGACATCGTATTTTTCAAACTTCTCCGGTTCGATCCGGTTATTTTTCCGAAATTCATCGCATAAGGATTTGAGTGTATCGTTGGCGATCATTTTTTCCATCAAAGCTCTTCCCTTCCGCCCGGCGGCTTCTCTCCGCGCCATCTTCTGCAATACCTGAAATTATAGGCACTCCCCGGCGCAAAGTCAAGGCGTTGTTGCCTGTTTTTCCCTTTGTAAAGTAAAATTCTGCAATTTTCTTTTAATAATCATTCATTTTCAGCCTGTTTTCCGGGACACGGCCGGGATTTGTCCGGCTGTTGATGAAAGAAAAGGCTGCCGCCTATTCATGGCAATCCATCCCCCGCCTTGACGCCGGACAGGCCGGGAGGGGCGAGGGAACAGGGGGAACAGGGGGGAACAGGGGCAGGAGGGGCGGCGGGGCTTGCCCCAAAAATGCCGGAAGGGGACAAAAGGGCGCCGAATTAAGTATGTAAAAGCACAGATAGAAGCACAGAATTTTCAAAAACGACCGGAACGACAGAAAGGAGAAGGCCTGTGAAACGATACGCTCTGTGGATACTCGCCGTCTACATCCTTTTGCTGCTGATCCCCCTTCCGCTGCTGGGACTCGCTTCCACGCAGGAGGCTTCGCCCCCCGCGTCCTCCCCCGACCCGCCCGAAAGCCAGGGGGGCGCTTCCTCCGTTCCGGAGGAGGAAGGAGCTTCCGGGGAGGTATTCCGCCTGCTGGATTCCGATACCGGCGAGGTATACGAGGTGGCGGACCGCGATTTCGTGGCCGGCGCCGTTGCGGCGGAGATGTACCCCACCTACCATCTGGAGGCGCTTAAGGCGCAGGCGGCGGCCTCCTACACATATTATTGCGTCCAGCGGGAACAGGAACGGGCCGATCCGGATCCGGACCTCAAGGGGGCGGACTTTGCCGACACCCTTTCCGGCCTGCCGCGGTATTATTCGGACGAAGAGCTCAGGGAACGGTGGGGCGAGCATTACGACACCTACCGCCAAAAGATCGACGAAGCGGTGGACGCCGTGTTCGGCCGGACGATCACCTACGACGGCGAGCCGATCCTCGCCGCCTACCACGCCATCAGCTCCGGCGCCACGGAGGACGCGGCGGTGGTCTGGGGAAGCTCCCTGCCCTATCTCCAGCCGGTGGCGAGTCCCGGCGACAAGCTGTCTCCATCCTATCAGTCCACCGTCACCTTTACC
>CAJFTG010000036.1 GCA_904419875.1 Candidatus Avimonas caecicola
CATGGTAACACACCCGGCCGCCTTCTGCAAAGCGCCGCCGGAGTTTTCTTGAGAAAAAGCAGCCCCTTGCGGCAAGGGGCTGCTTTTTGGCCGTCCGCCGTCCCGCCGCCCTTCCCCCCTCAGCCGCGCGCCCGCTTCCGGCCGCGGAAAGGCGGCGCGCCGGTTCCCACGGCCGGACCAAATCCCGGCGCGAATTGCAAAAGCTTTTCGGCCGCGGCAGAGCTTCCCGCGCCGCCCTTTCGGTCGCGCCGTCATTACAGGGACAGGGAAGCCGCTTCCCCGTCCCTCCCGGATGGCCGCCGGGCAGCGACCCTTCGCCGCCCGCTGCCGCACGGCGAGGCAGGAGGCCGCGCCCCCGGCCGGCAGCCCGGTCCCGGGCAGCCCCTCCCCTGTGCAAAGCCGCCGGCCGCGGGGCGTATGCCGCAGGGCGCCGAACCGGGTCCGCTGCGCCGCTTCCGGGAAACGCTACTGAATCTCAATCTGCGATATATCCGCCCAGACCGTCATGGCTTTTTCTTTAATGACCGAAATTCCGGCTTGTCCAAGCCCTGAAAACAGTTCAACGGAAAGCTTTCGGTTCTTCCTCCTCCATCGGCCGACCACTTCTCCGTGAAGCAGAACCGCCGGCATTACGATTCCGGCAAGGTTAAAAATAGCTCTCCGATGAAGGGGCGGCAGATAGAGGCTTTCTTTTTTCTCATAGCCAAGCATCAGCTGGTCAAACCCTGCCAGAAACAAACAATCCGGAATGTCTTGATCATAGCTTTTTCCATTTTCTATGTAGAAATAGGTTTTCCCGTTGTATTCGGCGGAGGCAACCGGCAAAGAGGAAAGCCACTTTTTAACCTGCGCCTGCGTCGTTCCGAAGAAATAGGCGGCATCCCTGACCGTCGCCGGGGCCATATGCGTAAAATATCTTCTTGCAATCTCCAGCTTGGCCGTATCTTCCGGAATCGGCACGAAGTCCGGAGAAAGACAATATTCCTTTTTCCCTGCCTTTTCCTGCACCGTGTAGTTTATAAAACCGCGCTCACATAATTCTCGAATCCCGCCGCCCCACTGGTCAAACATACTGGCCTCTTCCAATGGAGTCATGCCATTTTTACGGCAGACCTCTTTCAATTCGTCACGCGTACGGGCGGAATCCTCCAGCGCCGCCAGGATGCGTTCCGCCAGAACTTTCTGCCGCTCGGGAGTCAGGGCCCATTGCCATTGGCCCTGTGGATTCCGGTAAGAATAGCCGCCCCAGTCGCGGCGGCGGTAATCCGCACCGTTATTGCAGTGCATAAAGACAGGCAGGTCGCTTTCGGCGAAAACATGCACGGTTCCCCGGATTGTCCAGTTCTTGACCAGCCCGTCCCTTACGGTGGCTTCGTCATAATCGGTAGTCCGTATTTTCAGGGAATGCAGCGCATGAACCATAAATTGTGCCTGTACACCGCAGAGGCCGCGGACAACCGTATACTTGTCAGCCGGCTCGAGGAGATATTGATTTGTTAATTGGCGGATTTTTATTTCTTCAAGAAGCATTGTCCCTCCTCCTATGCTGTTCCGGCGCGTGTGCGTACGCCGCCGTTCCCCGCCCGGACACCAGAAGGAGCGCGGCGGCTCATCGCGTAAAAGCGCAGCATTGGACGCCGGACGGCCGGGGCCAGACACCGCTTAAGGATCCGTCCGTTGGCGATCCATCGCCCGGCGCGGATGCGGCGCGCGCCGCCGCGTGTATCCTGTCCGCCGCCGGGCACGTTTCTGCCGCGCGCCGATGCCTGGGAACAGCGGTTCCCGCAGCAGCAGCCCCTTGCCCCGCCGTTCGGCGCCGGATTTCGCGGGATTGGCGCCGGGCGCGGAACAAGGGCCGCCGGGCGGCAGGGCCGGCCCGCCGCCCTCCCGGCGCCTCCCCCTTTTCTTTGGCAGGCGGCGCGGCGGTTCCCTCCGACCGGTTCCGCGCGTTTAGAAAAAGAGGCTGCCGCACAGGGACCCCCGGCGGCAGCCTCTTCCCAACCGATTACGCCAGCGCCGCGACCACCGCGTCGCCCATTTCCACCGTACCGACCTTCCTGCTCCCCTCGGTGTAAATATCCGGGGTGCGCAGGCCGTCGTCAAGCACCTTTTCCACCGCCTTTTCGATCGCGTCGGCCGCCGCCGTCTCATCCATCGAGTACCGCAGCATCATCCCCACCGACAGGATGGTGGCCAGCGGGTTGGCAATCCCCTTCCCCGCGATATCCGGCGCGGAACCGTGGATCGGCTCGTACAGCCCGCGCTTGCCCTCGCCCAGCGAAGCGGAGGCCAGCATACCGATCGAACCGGCCACCTGGGACGCCTCGTCGGAGAGGATATCGCCGAAGATGTTGGAGCAGAGCATCACGTCGAACTGCTTCGGGTTGCGGACCAGCTGCATCGCCGCGTTGTCCACATACAGGTGCTGGAGCTCCACATCCGGATAATCCTCTGCCACGCGAAGCACCGTCTCCCTCCACAGGCGGGAGGATTCCAGCACGTTCGCCTTATCGATGTTGTGCACCTTCCCGCTGCGCTTGCGGGCGGATTCAAAGGCGATGCGGGCAATCCGCTCCACCTCTTTTGCGGTATAGTATTCGGTGTCGTAGGCGGCCTCCACGCCGTCCACCGTTTCACGGCCCCGCTTGCCAAAGTAGATGCCGCCGGTCAGCTCCCGCACCACCATGATGTCCATGCTGTCCCCGATGATGTCGGGGCGCAGGGGGCAGGCGCCCTTGAGCGGGCCGTAGATCTTCGCCGGGCGGAGGTTGGCGAACAGCCCCAGCGCCCCGCGGATGCCGAGCAGCCCCGCCTCCGGGCGGAGATTGCCGGGCAGGGTGTCCCATTTCCAGCCGCCCACCGCACCGAGCAGCACCGCGTCGGACGCCAGGCACTGGTCGACGGTTTCCTGCGGCAGCGGCACGCCGGTCGCGTCGATGGCGCAGCCGCCCATCAGGGCGTCGGTGTACTCCACGGCGAAGCCGTATTTCTTCCCGGCCGCGTCCAGCACCTTGACCGCCTCGCCCACGATCTCCGGGCCGATGCCGTCCCCGCGCAGAAGAGTTACCTTGTAAGTGTTCATCAAAATCTTCCTTTCCTGCCGTCCCAGCGGCGAATCCGCCGAACGGCGGAGAGTATCCATCTTGGGGTTTTCCGGGCCTTCACCCGTCCTCTATTGTAATACGGTTTTCCTTTTCCGTCCAGTCTTTTCTATCGTCCGCCGTCCGGTTTCCGGCAGATCAGCAGGGCATGATTGCTCAAACCCGTGCAGGAAGGATGAGCGCACAGGAAATCGGTCAGCTCCCGCCAGGCGGCGAAAGCTTCCTCCGTCATCCCTTCCAGCACCTCGCGCCGGAAGGTGAAATCCACCCCGCTGTTCCGTATTACCTCCAGTCCGTGGGCCCGCGCCCGCTCCTCCATCTCCTCCGGCATGGTGTAAAAGAAGAGGCCGGGACGCAGGTCGTCCATCCCCCGCCGCAGAACCAGTTCGTTGGCGCTGCGGTTGGGATACGGCGCCCGCCACGCTTCGGTCATACATGCCTGCATGTAGGCGCCCGCCTTGTTGATATACGAAAACAGCAGGATTCCGCCAGGCCGGCACACCCGCGCGCACTCGGCGAACGCCGCCTCCCGCTCTGCCTCCGGCAGATGATACAGCGGGCCAAACGCCATGACCACATCGTACCGCCCGTCCCCGACCCCGTCCAGCCGGGTGGCATCCCCCACGGCGGCATGGACATGGGAAAGGCCCCGTTCCCGGATCCGCCGCCGGAAAAAGGCGATATGCCCGGGATGCAGGTCGATACCGTGGTATTCCTTCACCCGGTCCGCGAAAGCGAGGGCGTACCGTCCGGTGGCGCAGCCCACCTCCAGCACCGATTTGTCCGGGGTGAGATAGGGTTCCGCCAGCCTTTGGGTGTAATAGAATTCCTGCTCCTCCGCCCGGGAACGGGAAAACCGCTCATCCTCCGATTCCGCGTCATAAAATTCCCGGATCTGCTGTTGGTTGGACGACATGGCGGCCCTCCTTTCCGCCCTCCTTATAGACCACAAAAAACAGGCGGCGGAACCAGAGCAGCAGCTTTCCGTCCGCCGCCGGCGGGAACTCCGCCGCCGCCCGTTCCAGAAAGCGCCGCACAAAGGCCCTGCGCTCCTCCCCGTCCGGCAGCGCGTCCAGATACGGGCGCATGCCGGAACCGCGGAACCATTCCGCCAGCCCCTCGTAGCCGTCGAGGACATGGCAGTAGCAGGTCTCCCAGACGGAGAGCGGCCCCGCCCCGGCGAAGAGGTCGTAAATCCCCGCCCCGTCCATCGTATACAGGCGGTTCACCCCGGCGGTCCGGGGAGCGAAGCGCGGCTCTTTCGCTGTTTGAGCCATCAGGCGGTGGGCCGCGCCGTTTTCCAGCCGGCCGCCGGCTGCCGGGGCGGGCTGGCCGAAGGGCACCTGCACCGCCAGGGCCCCGCCCGGCTTCACCAGCCGGAAAAGGTTCTGCGCGGTTTTCCCCCCGTCGGGCATCCATTGCAGCACGGCGTTGGAGAACACAACGTCGAATTCCCCCAGCCCGGAAAGGTCGCCGTCCAGGTCGCCCTGCACGAAGGAAGCGCCCGGCTGTTTCCGCCGCGCCGTTTCCAGCATTTCCGACGAAAAATCCAGGCCGGTCAGCCTGGCCGCCGGCCAGCGGCGGGCGAGGACGGCGATGCTGTTGCCGGGGCCGCAGCCCGCGTCCAGCACGCTCTCTGGCGCGTCCAGGGAAACCGCTGCGGCCAGATCACGCGCCGGCCGGGTGCGTTCGGCTTCGAACTTCAGATACTGGCCCGGATTCCACGCCATCGCCCCCGTCCCCTCCTTTCATTGGTTAACCTGCCAAGCCGTCGGCCCTGCCGCCGCGTTGAGCACGGTTGATGGCGCAGAGTACGCCGCGGATGGAGGCATAGTAGATGTTGTGAGAGATCCCCACGCCGAACACGGTCCTGCCCTCCGGCGTGGTCAGGCGGATGTAGGCGACCGCCTTCGCATCCGATCCGATCGAGATGGCATGCTCGGAGTAATCCTCGAAATGGTAGCCGTCCACCCCAAGCGGATGCAGGGCGTTAAAGAAGGCGTCGATCGGCCCGTTGCCCCGTCCGTGGACATCCACCGGGTCAAAGCCGTTGTTCTTGAGGGTGCCGACAAACCGCCCCTTGGTGCTGGAGCCGTCGTCCGCGCTCTCGTCGATGTATTTCTGGGCCAGGAGCTGGTACGGGCCGTCCACTTCGATGTACTCCTTGCGGAACAGCTCGAAAATCTGTTGAGGGCTGATCTCGGTGCCCGCCTCGTCGCAGGCGGCTTTCACCAGCGCGCCGAATTCAGGATGCATCGCCTTGGGCAGGGTATAGCCGAAGGAGGTCTGCATCACATAGGCGGCCCCTCCCTTGCCCGACTGGGAATTGATGCGGATGATCGGTTCGTACTGCCGGCCCACGTCGGCCGGGTCGATGGGCAGGTACGGGATCTCCCAGTACTCCCCGCCGGTCTCTTTCATATACTGCGTGCCCTTGTTGATCGCGTCCTGGTGGGAGCCGGAAAAGGCGGTGAACACCAGATCGCCGGCATAGGGCTGCCGCTCGCCTACGTGCATCTTGGTGCAGCGCTCGTACAGCGCCCGCAGCCTGGGCAGGTCGCTGAAGTCCAGATGCGGGTCCACCCCCTGGGTGAACATGTTCAGCCCCACCGTGACGATGTCCAGGTTGCCGGTGCGTTCCCCGTTGCCGAACAGGGTGCCTTCCACCCGTTCGGCCCCGGCGAGCAGCGCCAGCTCCGCGGCCGCCACGCCGGTTCCCCGGTCGTTGTGCGGATGGACACTGATGATCGCGCTCTCCCGGTTGGGCAGATGGCGGATGAAATACTCGATCTGGTCGGCGTAGGTGTTGGGGGTGCACATCTGCACCGTGTCGGGCAGGTTGAGGATCACCGGGTTTTCCGGGGTGGAGCCGAGCGCCTCCATCACCGCGGCGCAGATGGCCACCGCGTTGTCCGGCTCGGTGCCGGAGAAGCTCTCGGGGCTGTACTCGTACCGGATGCGGGTATCCCCCTCAAACGATTCGGTCAGCTCCCGGATGAGCCGGGCGCCCTGCACGGCGATGTCGATGATGCCGGGCATCTCCTTTTTGAACACCACCTTACGCTGAAGGGTGGAGGTGGAGTTGTAAAAATGGACGATCACGTTTTTCGCCCCGCGGATCGCTTCGAAGGTCTTCCGGATGAGGTGCTCCCTCGCCTGCACCAGCACCTGAATGGTCACGTCGTCCGGGATATGGCCGCCCTCGATGAGCTCGCGGCAGATTTCATACTCGGTCTCGCTCGCGGAGGGGAAGCCCACCTCGATCTCCTTAAAGCCCATATCCACCAGCGCGTGGAAAAATTCCAGCTTCTCCTGGAGGTTCATCGGATCGACCAGCGCTTGGTTGCCATCCCGCAGGTCGACGCTGCACCAGATCGGGGCTTTGTCGATGACACGGTTCGGCCACTGCCGGTCGGAAAGGGGGATCTGCTGAAAGGGAATGTACTTCTGATACGATGGTTTCATGCCGAAAACCTCCTTTTTAAAATAAAAACGCCCGTCCCTCCATAGGGACGAGCGCATCATGCACACGTGGTACCACCCTGATTCGGGTCCGCCCTGAAAACGGACCCCTCTGCGAGCCTCCAGCAAGGCTCCGGCCGGTAACGGCGCCAGCCGTCCCGCCCTTGTCAGGCGGGCAACTCCGGGATGAGCTATCCACACGGCCCCCGCCGCCGGCTCGCACCGTCCGCCGGCTCTCTGTGCGCGAAAGCGCCGTGTCTTGTTCCCTTCTTCGTCTTTATGGCCATTATACGCATCCGTCCGGATTTTGTCAAGGCCGAAATTTTTACCGCCGCCGAATCGCGGTCCTTGCCGCGACCGATCGGTCCCCTTCGCGGGCCTATTCCGTGCAGGCCTCCTTCGATGCGCCGCAGGGAATGGAGGACGGCTGCGCCGGCGGGTGCGCGGCCGGCCTCCCGGTTCCCGCCGCCCGGCACGACCCGGGCCGGGAGCAGGCAAACGGGGAATGGGCTGCGCCGGCCGCAGCAAATCCTCCGCATTCGGCCCGCCAGCGAAGAACAGGACGCTGCGCTCCCGGCTCGGATTGCCGAGGCCGGGGCTCTCCCCTGACAGGGGGGAAGCCCCGGCCTCGTTTGCCGTTCTTTTGTTTTCCAAAGCCTTTCTGCCCGCCGCTTTCCTGCCGCTTTCCCGCTGCCTGCCCGCTGCTTACAGCGCCTCCGCCTCCGCCAGCCAGAGGGCGGCCGAGGCGTCGGAGGGCATCCGCCAGTCTCCGCGGGGGGACAGGGCGACGCTGCCCACGCGGGGGCCGTCCGGCAGGCAGGAACGCTTGAACTGCTGCGCAAAGAAGCGGCGGCAGAAGGTTTTCAGCCATCCCTTGACCACCTTTCCATCGTAGCGGCCGGCAAAGGCGTACACCGCCAGCCGGTAAATCTTGGCCGGGGAATCCCCGAACCGGAGAAAATGGTACAGGAAAAAGTCGTGCAGCTCGTACGGCCCCACCAGCTCCTCCGTCTTCTGCGAAATCTGCCCGTCTTCGGGTGGGAGCAGCTCCGGGCTGACCGGGGTGTCCAGGATATCGGTCAGCGCCCCGCCGATCACCCCGCCGTACCGCCGGGCCTCGTAATCCACCAGGTACCGCACCAGGGTTTTCGGCACCGAGCCGTTCACCCCATACATCGACATATGGTCGCCGTTGTAGGTCGCCCAGCCGAGCGCCAGCTCCGACAGGTCGCCGGTGCCGATGACCAGCCCGCCCCGCTGATTGGCCAGGTCCATCAGCACCTGGGTGCGCTCCCGCGCCTGGGCGTTCTCATAGGTCACATCGTGCGCGCCCGCGTGCCCGAGATCGTTCAGGTGCTGGGTAACCGCGCGGGTAATGTCGATTTCGTAGAGCGTCGCGCCGCAGGCATTGGCCAGGGTGCGGGCGTTGTTCAGGGTGCGGCTGGTGGTGCCGAAGCAGGGCATTGTCGCCACGTGGATATCGCTGCGGGGCTTTCCCAGCCGGTCGTAGGCCCGCACCGTCACCAGCAGCGCCAGCGCCGAGTCCAGGCCGCCGGACAGGCCGAGCACCGCGCAGCCGCCCGTGTGCTCCAGCCGCTTTTTCAGCCCGGACGCCTGGATGGTGAGGATCTCCTCGCAGCAGGCCTCCTGCGCGGCCGCGTCGGAGGGAACAAACGGGGCGGGCGAGACCGGGCGGGTCAGGGTGAGCGGCTTCACGGCAAGGTCAAAGGCGACCTCCGTCATGCTGCCGGAATTGGTGCAGGTAGTGGTCCGCCGCCGGTCAAACGCCAGATGGGCAAGGTCGATTTCGGAAGCGGTAATCCCCGTGGAAAACCGGGCGCTCTCCGCCAGAATGGTCCCGTTTTCCGCCAGGATATTATGGCCGGAGAATACCACGTCGGTGGTGGATTCCCCCTCTCCCGCGTCCGCAAACACATACGCGCACAGCAGCCGCGCCGACTGGAGGGAGACCAGCTGGCGCCGGTAGGCGGGCTTGCCGATCCCCTCGGTGCTGGCGGACAGGTTGGCGATCACGGTCGCCCCTGCGTCGGTCAGCCGCTCCGACGGCTGGGGCGACGCCCACAGGTCCTCGCAGATCTCCACCCCCAGCTTGAAATCAGGCAGGGAGCGGCAGGTGAAAATCTGATTGCGGGAAAGGAGCGTATCCTGTCCCGCATACCGGATGGCGGCCGCCTCATCCTTCGCCGGGGTGAACCAGCGCCCCTCATAAAACTCCGCGTAGGAGGGCAGATAGGATTTCGGCACCAGTCCCAGCAGGCGGCCGCGGTGGCAGACCGCCGCGCAGTTATACAGCCCCGACCGGCTGGCCACCGGCACGCCGGCCAGCAGCACCGTATCCCTGTCCGCGGTTTCCCGGAGGATGCGGGAAACCGCCTCCTCCGCCCCCCGCAGCAGGGCGGGCTGGAAAAACAGGTCGCCGCAGGTATACCCGGTGACGCAGAGCTCGGGAAAAACAAGCAGGGAGGTGTCGGCCGGCGCCTTCGCCGTCATGTCCAGAATCTGCTGTGCGTTATATGCGCAGTCCGCTACCCGGATGGCCGGGGTAGCCGCCGCTGCGCGGAGATAACCGTCTTGCATTGCCTTCGTTCCTTTCCGGTTTTTTGCTTGGTCGGGGGCGTCCCCTCTTCAAAATAAAGCCTTTGCACGCAAAAGCGGGAAGGGAGAAGCCCTTCCCGCCTATTATACCACAATTTTCCGAAAAATGCGCGGGCTTTTCCGGCGCGGCGGAACCGCTCAGAACAGCCGGCGGCGCAGGAAATAACGCAGCGCGCCGAGCCGGCGGCGGACCAGCCCCTCCATCTCCTGATGCACCGCCTCCAGCCGCACCAGCTCATCCTCCGTCGGTTCCCGCCGGCCATACCGCCAATCCATGACGGTGGCCAGCGCGCCGTCCAGAGCCCGGGCCGTCTCCTCCGGCAGCGGCGCTTCCTTCCCGGTTTTCCTGCCCCGTCTGCGGCTCCCTGCCGCGGGAAGCTCCCGGGCGGCCCGTTCCCCGAACTGCCGGATGGTTTCGCCCGTTTCAGGCTCCAGACCCAGCAGGCGGAGCTGCCGGAGCAGGTCGCGGTAATACGCGTCGGCGCAGGCGGCGGGGGCGGGCAGCCGGGCGCGCAGGACCGCCAGGTCAAAGGCGTGCCGCCTGCGGAGAACCCGCAGGGCGAGCAGAGCCGCCAGCAGCAGGACAACGGCCGCCGCCGCGAGAATCCAGCCGGCGGCGCCGAGGCCGCCCCAGCCCGGTTCGCCCCCCTGCGGGCCGGAGGCGGAGGTCCCGTCGGAAGGCGCCGGGGAGGTCCCGGGGACGGTGGTGGTCGTCGTCGGGGCGGGCGCGGTGGAGGAGCCCGGCGGCAGCGTTGTGCTGGTGGAATTGCCGGGCCCCGCAGGACCGGAAGCGCGGGGGTCCAGATAATCCGAGCCGGCCGTAGGGTCGAAGGCAACCCAGCCCACCCCGCGGATATAGCACTCCACCCATGCGTGGGCGGTGTCGCCGTAGGCCATCCAGTTCCCGCCGGAGGCTTCCAGGCCGTAGCCGACCACAAAGCGGGAGGGAACCCCCAGCGTGCGGGCCATCACGGCCATGGCGGAGGCAAAATAGGTGCAGTAACCCTGTCCGGTTTCCAGAAAATACTCCACAAAGTCCCGGTTCCGCGGGACGCTGCCCGGGGTCGTGGTATACCGATAGGTACTGCTTAAATACTCCTCCAGCCGTTCCATCTGCCGATAAGGCGAGGTCTCCCCGCCCGCGACCTCCCACGCTTTGGCGGAAACCGAAGCGGGCAGGCCGGCCGGGAGCTGGAGATGGGCGGCCGCCGTCCGGTCGTAGTAAACGTCGTATAACGCGCTTGCCGTTTCCGCACTGAGCTCTTCAATCGTGGCAATCCGGTCGGCCAGGTCGGGCGTTGTCCGGTCAAAGCGGATAAACCCCATCTCGTAAACCGTATTTTCCGACAGCCGGGCGCGGGAAAACGCCTCGGAACGGCCGTTAAAGAGGAAAGGCGTATCCACCTGGCTCACCGGCGAAAGCCAGGACAGCCGTTCGGGGACATACAGGGAATACCCGCCGCACAGCAGGGTGATCTCCGCGCTGGCAGACGGCATCGCGTCCGCCAGCGGGTTGCCTCCCAGGCGGTTCCTCGGCAGCAGCTGGCCGAAAATCTCGTTGAACGCCTTCTGATCGGACGATTCCGACACCGTTTCCACCAGCGGCGGCCGCAGGACATAATCCTCGGCGGCCCCCGCCTCCCAGCCGCTGCCGGTATATTCGGAATACACCATCCCCCGGAGCAGGGTGGGCGCGTCGGTTTTTACGGACAGCACCGGCGTGTGGTCCCAGTGCAGGTCGCCGCCCAGGCGGCTCTGATCCGGCTGTAACCCGGAGCTCTGAAGGGAAAACAGCGAATCGAAGGGCGAAAGGCTGTCCCCGCGGAGCAGGCGCTGCGCATCGAGCAGCCGTTCCGACAGCGCCGGGCTCTTCCAGTGCATGGTGTCGGCGGGGACCAGCAGCGTTGCCAGCAGCGCCCCGGCCGCGCAGACGGCCAGCCCCGCCAGCACCGTCCTGCCCCGGGAGCCGGCCATGCCGTCCGCCCGGCGGCTCAGCCGGGTATAGGTGCCTCTGGCCAGCAGCGGGCAGATCCCCGCCGCAATGAAAAAGAGGGCGAGACGATTTTCCCGGAAACCGTTGAGGTAGATCACCGTAATCAGCGCCGCCCCCAAAGCCAGAAGCAGCGAAACCAGGGGAAGCCGGCGCACCAGCAGGAACAGCAGGGCGCAGACCCCCAGCGTAATCAGCCATTGGACCAGCTCGATATTTCCCGGCGTGTGATAGGGGGAGAAGGGCGGGAACCGCTCCAGCCACCAGACGAACAGGCCGTAGAAATAGTCCCACGCGGCGAACAGCCCTCCGCTCAGGGCGGTCAGGGCGACCAGTCCGCCCGCCGACGCCAGCGGGATCCACCAGCGCCGGGTGAGGAGGGCAATCCCGGCCATCGTGACCAGCGACCGGAACAGAATCGAACCCAGCGGATTGTCAAAACGGAAAAGCTGCCGCATCGCCACCAGGACGCCGAGAGCGATCAGCCAGCAGCAGAGGGCGTCGGCAAGCAGCGCCGTCCATCCCGCCTCCCGGCGGCCGGCGGCGGGCTTGTGAACCACAGGCCGCGTCATTGTCCGCCCCCCAATCGCTCCAGGATATCCCGCGGCGCGGAAACCGGCAGGATTTTCAGCCCCTGCTCCAATGCCTCCCCCTGCAGGGGGGCGCCATCGGTTACGGAACAGATCAGCGAAGCCGGGCGGGTACGGGCAGGCACGCCGACCAGGCAGTCCAGCACCGCCTTATCCGGCCGCCGGGTAATCAGATGGCAGGCGCACACCAGATGCAGGTCCGCCAGCACCTCCGGTATCCAGTCGGTAAAGGACCCCTCCGTCCCAAATTCCATGCCGGCCAGCCGGGTGTACAGCGCTTCAAAATCATCGAGGCCGGCGGCGTACGTTTCTCCCGCCGAGCAGAGGAGGCGGACAGCCTGCCCGTGGAGCAGGTAATAATAGGCCAGCGCGGCGGCGCACTCCGCCGCCATGTCGGCATAGCCGAGCGCCGCCTCCGTTTCCTCTCCCGGAACGGCGCTGTCGTCCAGCAGGATCAGCACCGCCTGATCCCGCGACATCTCATACTGGCGGGTATGCAGCTCCCCCGTGCGCACCGACAGCTTCCAGTGAATCCGCTTGAGCGGGTCGCCGCTGCGGTAGGGGCGGGTGTCCGCGAAGGAATCCCCCTGGTCGGCCGTCACCGCATTCTTCTCCGAATACTCCATGCTGGGAAAGGGCAGGGGCGGCCGGCCCGGAATCGCGTACAGCTCAGGGTAAACCACCAGCGGCGAAGGCGGGGCGGGCCGCCGGGAAGCCGGGATGGGAAAGGAAAACAGCCCGAATATATCCCCGCAGGACAGGCGGGAAACCTCCGCCCGCCACACTCCCCGGTGGGGGCAGGGCAGCGGGCAGGTGATTGCCGCTTCCCTCCATCCCCAAAGCAGGGCGGCAAAGGGACGGCGGTCGCCGTCCGGCGAGTCCCAGGTGCAGCAAACCACGGCGGGCAGGAAAAACGCGCCGCCGAGCCGCGCCAGCCCGGTCGACTCCCCGCCCCGCACCAGGGCGGCCGGAGAAACCGACTGCCGCACGCGCAGCACAAAAACGCCCGCGATGGAGGACACCAGGGCGAACGTCAGCAGAAAGCCGGTCATAAAGACCGCGACAAAGATTTCGCTGATGCCGGTGGCAAGCCCCGCCAGCAGCAGCAGCGCAAATAAAACCAGGGCCGCGATGCTCCGCCGCGTCATCGGACGGCGGGCACCGGGACGGTGTGGAGGACCGCGTCGATCACTGCCTGCGGGGTCTGCTTATGCACCCCGGAGCGCATCCGCATAATCAGGCGGTGGCAGAGCACGGCCGGGGCCATTTTCTGCACGTCGTCCGGCAGCACATAAGCCCGCCCGGACAGCAGGGCGCACCCCTTGGCCGCCTGCATCAGGGCGATCGAGCCGCGGGGGCTGACCCCGACCAGCACGTCGTCCAGCCGGCGGGTGGCTTCCGCCAGGGAGACAATGTATTCGGTAACCGGCGGCGCGCAGTAGATCTCCTCCAGCTCCCTCTGCATCCGCAGCACATCCTGGGCGGTGACAATCGCCTCCAGCATTTCCGCCGGGCGGCGGGAGCGGTGGTTCTCCAGAATCTGCATTTCCTCCCGGCGGGAAGGATACCCCATCGACACGCACATCAGGAAACGGTCGAGCTGCGCCTCGGGCAGGGGATAGGTCCCGGCCATTTCCACCGGGTTCTGGGTGGCCAGCACCATAAAGGGGGCGGGCGCGGGATAGGTCACCCCGTCGATGGTGACCTGATTCTCCTGCATGACCTCCAGCAGGGCGGACTGGGTTTTGGGGCTGGTGCGGTTGATCTCATCCGCCAGGATGATCTGGTGCATAACGCTGCCCGGATGCAGCTCCTGTTCGCCGGTCTTGACATTGAACATGGTAAAGCCCGTGATATCGGACGGCAGCACGTCCGGGGTAAACTGGATGCGGCGGAACGAGCAGCCCAGCGAAGCCGCCAGGGCCGAAACCAGCGTGGTTTTCCCCGTTCCCGGGATATCCTCGATCAGCACATGCCCCGCGCTGAGCATGGCGACCAGAAGCAGGTCGATCACCCCGTCCTTTCCCACGATCACCTGCCGGACATTCTCCCGGATGGCGTTCAGCTGCGCCACGGTTTTCTGCTCCATACGGAAAGCCTCCATCCGCCGTCTGCACGGCGCATAATTCCGGGGGCCGGGGCGCTCTCCCCTTCCCCTTTTTCTTCTCTTCTGCCGTTGGCGGCGCGGAACCTCCGCTCGTATCCTTCCGCTCCCCCGAGCTCTCTCCTGTCCTTTCCTGTCCTTTCCTGTCCTTTCCTGACATCTCTCCGCCCGCCGCCGAAGCCAACAGCTTAAGTATACCGGCCGCGGCCGGGCTTGTCCACCCCTCGTAGCCAGGTTTTACAAAAAAATTAAGGATTTCGTCCGAAATTTCAAGTCCTCTCCAGTACAATCCAAGGATTCTCCGGCCGGACGGCGGAGCCTTTCCTTTCCTGCGCAAATATGGTACAATAACCAACGGCGGCGCCGAACACAGGCCGCCGGCAGGAGGAAGCCGTGATGTTTACAGGAATTACTCAGGAGTCCATGTGGCTGCTGGCGGAGAACCGCTTTCATGACAGCAAAGCATTTTATGAGGAGCACAAGCCTCAAATCCGGGAGGGCGTCCTCCTTCCCCTGCGGGAACTGGCTCAGGAACTGGCCGGCGCCGTGCAGGCCATCGACCCGCAGATCGTCGTCAACCCCGCCGCCAACGGCACCGTCAGCCGCGTGCGGCGGGACAACCGCTATACCCGGGACAAATCCATGTACCGGGAGAACATGTGGGTCGTCTTTCTGCGGGACAAAAAGGCGTTTGAATGCGCGCCCGGCTTCTTCATCGATTTTTCCCTGCGGGGCAGCACCTACGGCCTGGGCTATTACTGGAATCCGCCCCGCCTGATGCAGCAGCTTCGGCGGAGCATCCGCGAAAAGCCCGCCGCCTGGACCAAAGCCGCCAGGGCCGCCGTGGACGCGGGCTTCGCCATCGCCGGCGACCGGTACGCCCGTCCCAAAGCGGTGGGGCTTCCCCCGCTGCTGGACGAAATGGCCAACCGCAAATCCCTCAGCTTTGAAAAATTCGAGCCGGACCCCGCCTTTTTCGGCAGCGCCGCGCTGGTGGACGCGCTGAAAGACGCTTTCCGCACCCTTGCGCCGGCCTACCGCCGGATGATCGAGGTCACCGAGCAGGAGCTGCTCAGCCGGGGGACGGAGGCGGAGTGAGCCTCCCCTTTCCGATTCCGATAAAAAAGCGGACGCCGCGGCGTCCGCTTTTTTCTGCCTTTATCCGGGGAATACCCGCCGGGGTCGGGTCAGGAGATATGGATGCCAACCCCGTTGACCTCCACGCCGCCCTCCGCGCGGATGAGGATATATTTTGCGCCGTTGATCATCTTGGTTTCGATCAGGTCGCTGCGTTCCGGATTCACCTGGATGGTCACGTCCGGGGTGCGTACCTCCAGCTGCCGGGTATCCACCAGGTTGCGCGGCCGCACCTCGGTCTGCGCGCCGAACGTCTCGTCATACCGCCGGTCAAATGCCTCGACATGCTCCTCCGACACGCCGCAGGCCGCCAGCACGCCCTTTACGGTGCGCTTGGACACGGTCAGCGGCTCGGCCTCCTTATTGGCCTTGTCCTCCTCGATCATCCCGCACAGCTGGTCGCGGACCGCCTGCACCACCTCATAATTGCATTCGTCCTCCAGCGACTCGCCCAGGATGGACTGGAAGGTCTCCTTCTGCTCCTCGGCAGGCGGAGGGACCTCGGTGCAGAAGACCGCGTCCACAAACTCCGGATGGTTTTCCGCCGGATCCCGGGTATAATACAGCGCGTTATAGATGTTCGCGCTGCGGTCGTCGAACGCGGGAAACAGGAAGCCCAGCTCCGGCGGGGCAACCAGCCAGTCCGCCCTCGCGCTGCGGAACAGGTTTTCCGGCACGTCGTAGCACAGCGCCGACTTAACCGGCTTGACCGGGCAGAGGCAGCACAGGATATAGGAAAACACCTCGCCGGAGGCATCGTCCTGCCTCTCCCCGTCCTTTGAGCGGTACGGCACGTCGTAGGTGTCGCAGGCCAGAAGGATGAGATACGAGCCCTCCCTGTGCACCGCCGCGATGACCCGCTGATAAAAGGCTTCCACCGCCGCCGCATCGCCCAGCGACGAGCCGCGCAGCGCCATAAGCAGGCCGTGCTCCTCGCTGTCCACCACCTGCCGGGTGGCGAAGGTAATGTCGATCAGATTTTTCCCCAGCGTTCCGGACAGGGCGCGTTTGAGGATGGCCAGCATTTTTTCCGCTTCCTCCTGCGGCATCAGGGCGACCGACTGGTCAAACTGGGACACAATCTCCCCCTGCTCGCTGACATAGCACCCCCGGATATGGGTGATGTTGCTTTTTTCCGGCCGGAACCGCCGGCGGATTTCCGCAACTTCCCTTTCGTTCATGGCTGTTTTCTCCCCGTGCGGCGCAGATTGGCCGTCGTTCGCCCGCCGCAGAAAGGTATTATAGCACAGATTCCCGCCCATGGGAACGGGAATCGCATAAGCGGCCGCCGGCAGGGACGGGGAGATACGACGAAGCGGGGGCGCCGCCATACCCTGCGGCAGCGCCCCCGCCGTCCTTACTTCTCCCAGGCGGCCAGCACGTCCCGTCCGCTCTCCCTGTCGACGTACAGCGTCGCGCAGGGGTGCAGGCGGAGGATGGAAGCCGGCAGCCTCTCCCGGATTTCGCCCAGCACCGTTTTCCCCACGGCGTCCGCCTTGGTCGCGCAGGGCACCATGCAGAACAGCCGCTGCGCCGAAACCAGCGCCGGCACCGTCAGGGTCAGCGCATGGGTGGGCACCTCCTCCAGCGAGGCGAAGCAGCCGTCGTTCACCTGCTGGCGGCGGCAGACCTCGTCCAGGGCCACCGCCCGCATTGTCTGCCCGTCGTCAAAATGGGCGACATGGGGGTCGTTGAACGCGATGTGCCCGTTCTCCCCAATCCCCATGAAAACCAGATCCGGCGGGTTGTCCGCCAGCAGGCCGGTATACCGGGCGATCTCCCGGTGGATCTCCGCCGCGTCCCCCCGGATGTACTCCACCCGGCGGAAGGGGACCCGTTCAAACACGGCCTTGCGCAGGAAATTGCCGAACCGCTGGGGCGCCTCCTCCGGCAGGCCGATATATTCGTCCATATGAAAGGCGCTGACCTTCTCCCACGCCACGTCCGCCCGGCAGAGGGCGTCCAGAAATTCGTTCTGCGACGGAGCGGCGGCAAAAATCACATTGCAGCCGCCCTTGGCCGCAATGATCTCCCGCAGCGCCTGCGCCGCCTCCTCCGCGGCCGCCCGGCCGAGCTCCCCGCGGTTCTCATAGGCTTTGACCAGCAGCCTGCCCGCTTTTCGATTCAAAATCATGCCCTGCTCTCCTTTCCTTCCTCCTCTTGATACACAATGCGCCCTTCCGCCATGGTCAGGCTCACATGGATCGCCTCATCGAACAGCACGAGGTCCGCATCCATCCCTGCGGCCACCGCCCCCTTCCGGCGCCAGCCCATGGCGGCGGCCGGGGTGGCGGTAATCATCCGCACCGCCTCGCACAGCGGAACGCCCGCCTGCTGCACCATGGTGCGGACCAGCCGGTCGGCGGTGCACACGCTGCCGGCGAAACAGGAGCGGTCGGGCATATAAGCGACCCCGTTTTCCACGACCACCCGCTGCCCGCGGCGCCGGCTGCCCAGGATGCTCTCCCCCTCCGGCATCCCCGCGCCCCGCATGGCGTCGGTGACCAGCACCAGGTTTTCCGCGCCCTTCCCCTTATAGGCGAGCCGCAGCAGAGGCGCAGGCAGGTGGCAGCCGTCGGCGATCAGTTCCGCCCGCATCCCCTCGATCAGGTAGGCGCTCTCCACCACGCCCGGCACCCGGAAGCCCCGGACACGGGTGATGGTGGACATGCCGCTGTACAGATGGGTAATCAGCCGGCAGCCGTTTTCATAAGCCTCCAGCACGTCGTCATAGGCGGCGGAGGTGTGGGCGATGGAGGGGACGATCCCCTCCTCCCGCAAAAAGGTGAAGAATTCGCCCGCCCCCGGCAGCTCAGGGGCCGCGCTCCAGCGCAGGATGGCGCCGTCCGCCCAGGCGGCGATCCGGCGGTAATCCGCCGGCCGGGGGCAGCGCAGATATTTCTCGTCCTGCGCTCCCTTGTATTCCGCCGAGAAATAAGGGCCCTCCAGGTGCAGCCCCGGCATGTTCGCTCCCCGGCAGCCGGTTTGCTTCACCTGGCGGAACGCCTCAAAAGTCTGCCGCAGGTCCTCGTCGTCCCCCGCCAGCGTGGTGGGCAGCAGCGTCGCGGTGCCGGTACGGGCGTGGGTCTCGGCCGCGCCGATAAACGCCTGAGGGGTCGCGTCCATGAAATCGTGGCCGCCGCCGCCGTGGCAGTGGATGTCGATAAAACCCGGGGCGAGGTACCGCCCTTTCCCGTCGACCACCCGCGCGTCGGCCGCCGGGGCCGCCTGCGCCGGGTACACCCCGGCTATCCGGCTCCCCCTGACCAGCACGGCCCGGTCCTCCCGGACCCGCTCCGGCGTCACCAGCCGCACATGGGTGAACAGGGTCTGTTCCTGCGTGGACAAGTCGATCCGCTCCCTTTCCGCCTTTGCTTCCCTCTTTACAAGCCCAGGAAGTCCTTCATAATGTCGCAGATGCGCCCGGCCTGGTCGCCGTCCTCCATCTCGCAGAAAATGCGGATGAGGGGCTCGGTACCCGAGAAACGGGCGATAATCCAGCCGCCGTTTTCAAAATACACCTTGCAGCCGTCCAGATAGGACACCCTGCGGGTCGCGCAGGGGAACTCCGGCAGCTTCTTGTCTTCCAGCAGCAGCTTCACAATCTCCGCCTTGCGCTGCGGGGGGAAGCGGTAATCCCGCTCGGCCATCACCAGCCGGCCGTACTCGCGGACGATCTCCTCATAAATCTCGGACAGCTTTTTCCCGGTCACCGCCAGCATCTCCACCAGCAGGGAGGCCGCATAAATCCCGTCCTTGCCCTGGATATGCCCCCGCACGGTGAGGCCGCCGGAGGATTCGCCGCCGATCACCGCATTGGTTTCCAGCATCTTGGCGGAAATGTGCTTGAAGCCGACCGGCACCTCGTAGCACTGCTCGCCGAAGGCGGCGGCCACCTTGTCCAGCAGGTGGGTGGTGGCGATATTCCGCACGGCCGCCCCATGCCAGCCCTTGTATTTCAGCAGGTAGTAATACAGGATGACCAGAATCTGGTTGGGATGGACGAACGCCCCCTTGTCGTCGATAATCCCCAGCCGGTCGGCGTCCCCGTCGGTGGCGATGCCGATATCCGCCTTCCGCTCCAGCACCGTGTTGCGCAGGGTGCCGAGGGTCTCCATATTGGGGGCGGGCAGACGGCCGCCGAACAGGGTGTCGTGCCGGTCGTGGATAACGTCCACATCGCAGCGGGCGGTCAGCAGAATCGTCTGCAGGCTGGTTTTGGACACGCCGTACATCGGGTCCAGAATGATTTTCAGGCCCCGGCTGCGGATCGCGTCCATGTTGATCCCGCGGATAATGGAGTCGAGATAGGGGTTCTGCGGGTTGATCTCCTCCACCAGCCCCTCGGCCAGCGCCTGCTCGTAGGGCACCGGATGGACCGAAGCGGGGTCGGTGGCGGCGATATACCGTTCGATCTCCGCCGTAACGGTTTCGTCCGCATCCCGGCCTCCCCGGACAAACACCTTGATGCCGTTGTAAATCGCGGGGTTGTGGCTGGCCGTCACCGCCATGCCGTAATGCATCTCATAGTATTTGACGGTGAACATAATCAGCGGGGTGGGCGCTTCGCGGTTGACCAGCTTGCAGGGGATGCCCTCCCCCGCCATGACCTCCGCCGCCCAGCGGGCCGCCTCCACCGACAGGAACCGCCGATCATACCCGACGACAAAGCCGGCGGCGTCCGCCCCTTCGTCCTTCATTTTCCGCGCCAGGGCGGCGGTCAGCAGCTGGACGTTGGCTTTGGTGAAGCCGTCGCCGATGACGGCGCGCCAGCCGCCTGTTCCAAATTGAATCATGCTCCTCCTGCTCCTTTCTCACATGCGCTGTCCTTTTAATCCTCCACCGTGACCTCCACCGTACCGTTCAATTGGCCGGCGGGGATCCAGAGGCGGCAGAGCTTCATCCCTTCGCTGTACTGTCCCCTGGCCGGCTGCCCGTTGACGGTGAACCGCCGTTCCGGCGCGCCGGTCCGCCGGTAGCGCAGCTTCAGCACCGCGCCCTTGACCGGGATTTCGGCGGTGAACCCGCCGAAGAGGCAGTAGGCGGCGGGCTGTACCCAGACGCCGTCGTATTCGGGAGAAACCCCCGCCACATAGCGCGTCAGCGTCTTGAGCGCGACGTTGGAACTGCCGGTCTGCCAGTCCATCATCGACTGCCCGTCGATGTTCTTTTCCGGGTTGCAGCCATAGGAATTCGGCATGACATAGGGAGAAACCGAAACCGCGTCATGGGTCATGGGCAGCGACCGGAACAGCTCCCGCCAGGCATCCTCGGCACAGCCCATGCGGAACAGCGCCATGATGCCGAACATGGAGGCGTGGATATACGGAGCCCCGTTCTCCGCCGTGCCGGCAGGCAGCTTGGGAATCCGCCCCACCCCCTGGGCATCCGGCTCGAAATGGGGGTCGAAGGTTTTCAGGCCATAGGGGGAATCCAGCGCCAAGATATCGTTTTTGATTACATTGTACAGGCTGGGGTCCCGGTCATACAGCCCGCTCAGCACCCAGAAAGCGTTGGAGGTCAGGCTTCGCCGCGCCTGCCCGTCCGGGTCGTTCCAGCCGCCCACGTGGTAGGAAATGCCGTCCCCCCAGCCGTGGCTGATGCGGGCGCGGCCCTGATCGTTATAGACCACGCCGTATTTTTTCAGCCCGGCGGCCAGCCGGTCCGCCCGTTCGGAATACTCGGTGATCGTGTCCGAATACCGGTCCGCATCGAGCAGGGAAAGCAGCTCCATCATCTCGTTGAGGTTCTGCCAGACCTGCGCGGCGGCCATCACCGACACGCCGCTGCCGTACTCCTTCTCCGGGTCGCGGCTGGTTCCCAGGCCGTCCAGCGCGTCGTTCCAGTCCCCGAACAGCACGCGGATGCAGCCGGTGGCCGGGTCGGTCTTGTCCAGCAGCCAGCCCATGATCCGCAGCATATGCTCCAGAACGGTGTCCCGCTCGGCGCTCTTTCTCACCAGGCGCTTTTTCTCGTCCACAATCTCGTAATACCCGCACACCTCATTCAGGAAACCGAAATCCCCGGTCAGCTTGAGATAGGTCACGATGGTGGAAATCACCCAGACGCCCTGGTCGATGAAGGGCCGCAGGTCCATCGCCGGGGCCGCGTCCTCCCGCACCGGCAGCGCGTACTGCCGCGGGCAGCGCCCGGAGGGGTCGGTGAAGCCCAACGCCTCCAGCATTTTGGCGCGGGCGGCGTCCGGCTGCCAGAGCATGTATGCCTCCAGCGCCTGGAATACGTCCCGAATTCCGATCAGGGAACTGGTGCTGAGCTGGATATAGCCCTTGATGGTGGCACAGAATTCCACCTGTTTTTTCAGCTGCCCGAAAAAGGCGTTCATCACGGAGGCGGACAGGGCCGCTCCCTCTCCGTCCTCAAACGCAAGCTTCAGCCCGCCGCTTTTTTCCTCCTCGGCACGCAGCAGCTCCTCCAGCCCGGCGTCGAACGCTTCCGGCGAGGGGCGGATGGCCCGCATCGCGGCCGCGGGCGCGGCGTCCTCGCAGTGGACGCGGTAAGAGAAGGCGATATCCTCCCGCAGGGAAGCTCCCGCGGGGAGGGTCAGGCGCTGCAGGTCGCCGCAGATACCGACCTCGGTAAAGGCGGTCACATGCCGCGCCTCCCCGAAGGTCCCCGCCAGGACGCCGCGGGGCCGATGGAGGCTGGAACGGCTCCCGCCGACATAGGCGGCGCGGGAGGAGGTTTCCTCGTGGCCGGTCAGCGCCGCGCCGCCGTACAGGGTGAGGGTGCGGGTCAGCACCCCGTAATTGGCCACCTGCCTGGTGCGGCTGATGCTTTCGTTGCACCGCACCATGAAATCCGGCAGAGGCTCCCCCTCCAGAACGGTCACCTCGCGGAACCAGCGGTTTTCCCCGTTTTCAAACACATCGTGCAGAAGAAAGGGGTTGAGATAGGAGGAAAGGCAGAAATCGATTTCTTTCTCCGTTAAATTCTGAACGCCCAGCGTAAAGCGGACGGCGCGGTCCGCCGTTACATAAACCCGCAGGCTGAAGCGCAGGCCGTCCGTTTCGGCGATGTAGGTGACAAAGGATTTATTGAACACCGTGTACCGGAGCGCGCCGTCCCGCATTTCCGGCACGGCGAGGAGGGGAACCACCCGCTTCTCCCCGCCCTCCGGGGAATCAAAGGCGGCAAACCAGGCGATTTTCGGCTCCTGCCCTTCCGCGCTGCGCAGGAAGGGGGAGAAAATCCCCTCGTTGCTGTGCATATAGCCGGAGGTGTAGGCCCAAAAATTGTACCCGCCGCTCCCATAGGGATAACGGCAGTCGCCGTCGTCCCGGGGCAGGGTAAGGATTTCGTCGTTCCCAATAAACCAGGCCCGGCCGGGCAGCGCCGACTCCTTCCTGCCGCCCGCCGCAATTTCCGCCGCCACCGCCGCCAGGCGGTCCGCATTGCTGAGTGGATTCATTTTCCATACACCTCCGCATATTCCGGAAGCACATGAGGCTGCAGGGCGATCCAGCGCTTCGCGTCATGGATGGCGAAGCCGAACGCCTCGTAGGTTTTTTCCACCTTCTGCATGAGGTCCTCCAGGCACCGGTACATGTAAATTTTTCCTTCTTCGAAATACGAAATCGCGCAGTTCCCGTCTTCCCGGCGCGCTTCGTCCAGATTCATCGTTTCGCAGCCGATCATCAGGTGCTTGCCCGCCCGCTTTGCCGCTTCCACATTCGGCATGACGACCCGGTACTGCCCCTCCGCCGTATCGCTGTAGGCCATGATCCCCACGGCGTCGCAGTAGCGGAAGATGGTATCCGGCAGGGAGCAGCCGTTCTCCTCATCCCGGAACCGGCCGAACCAGGCGGGGATGTCCCACTCCAGCTGAAGACCGCGCTCATCCGCCTGGCTGCGGGCGTCCCGGATCAGGTCCACAAACAGCGGGACAAGGGCGTCCATTCCGTTGCGCTTGGCTTCCGGAAGGACGTGGGGCTCCACATCCAGATGCAGGGAATAAAAGCGGGGACCGTCGCCGCACAGGGCGTTGATGGCATCCACCCGTTCCAGATACTCCCGGTAATAATTCCGTTTTTCCGGCAGTATCCAGTCGGGGCTGCCCGAAAGCGCGGCGGCGCGTATCCCATACGAAGCGCCGTAGCGGATCAGCTCCCGGTAACGGGCGTCCGTCACGTCGCGGTTAATGGAAAAGTACAGCTCCGTCACATGGTTCTTCCGGCAGAACTGGAACAACTCGTCCGGGTTCACCACATAATACGACACATTCCAGACCCAGGAGCCCAGCGGGCGGCCCAAATTCAGGTAAGGTTGGTCTTCCATCGTCAGTTCACGCCTTTCCGTCGGTGGTCAGAGAAGCCCCCCTTTTTCGGAGGGGACGGCCGGAGCCCGGCCGTCCCCTCCGCGGGAAGCGGGTGTTTTACTTGCGTTTGCGGGTGAACGCCAGGGCGCCCAGGGAAAGGATACCCAGCACCGGCAGCGCCAGAGGCAGCGTTTCACCGGTTTCCGGCCCGCCCGGCACAACGTCCGGGTCGTCGCTCGGGCCGGAGGGGTCCCCCCCGGCGGGCGCATCGGGATCCACATACTCCTCCTGGCCGTCGAAGTACTTCCACACCTTCAGGTCGTCGATGTAGTAATCGGGGTAGATCGCGCCGTCCTCCTCGCTCTCCCACATCTCGTTCTGGCCGTAGAAGCGCAGAGCGACATAGGTGGCGGTGTCGTCCAGGTCCGGGATTTCCTCCCCGTTCGACCGATAATACCCTTCGATGTTGTCGTAGGTCACGCCCACATAGGTCCATTCGTTGGTGATGTGATACCGCGTATCGTTGTCAATATAGAATTCCTTGCCCTGTCCGCCGATGTACAGCAGCGGGAAAACATCCATCTCGTCGCCGGGATTCTTGGTCCGCATCCAGCAGGAGAAGTAATACTTGCCGCCGCCGTTGTCCTTGACGACATCGGTCAGCGTGTAAGCCGCGCCGTGCTGGATCTTTTCGCGGCCGCTGATCAGCAGGCAGTTGTTGCCTTTATGGGCAACCGCCGGATCGGTGACGAGGGTATAGGTGGGCACGCCCTCCGAATTTTCCTCGTTCCAGATAAAGTCGTTCGCTCCGAAGGATTCCAGGTCGCCGTAAGGGGCGATCAGGTTGGCCGGGTTGTCATAGGTGTATTCCGGCACAAACGAATTTTTGGGGGCGGGCAGCGCGTCGAACGCCGCACGGGCCGCGTCCAGCGTCGCCTTCGCCGCTTCCACCGCCGCCGCCTGCTCCTCGGTCAGGGCATCCAGGGCCAGGCCGGCGTACAGCCCTTCGGCCGCCGTCAGCACGCCCTCGTCGCTCCGGGTGATGTCGGCGGGAGCCGGCAGAGCCTCCACCGCCTGGAGGAACGCTTCCACCGCATCCCCCACCGGCTGGGGCCCCATCACCTTGAAGTCATCCACATAGAAGCTGGCGGTATCCTCGGTCGCCAGGCGGATGGAGGCCCAGGTCGCCCCGTAGGGGTCGCAGTTGCCCGCGTCCGCGCTGCCGTTGATCAGGAAGGGCAGATACTCGCCCGACACGTCGATGCCGACCTCGGTCCACTCGTCCGTGACCTCCACATAGCCGCCGTCGCGGGGCAGGATATAGCCGTTGCCCATGGTCGTAGCCAGGCTGCTGCCGAAGATGGGCTGCACCCGGATGGTTTCGCCCTCTTCGGCGCGCACCCAGACCGAAATGTAATAATGCTCGCCCTTTGCCAGCTGGCCGACGCGGTCAACGGCATCCTTGAGGTTCACCGCGATGCTCTGTTGCGCGCCCGGGCGGTTGGTGATATGCAGCGCGCCGGTGCCGGTGTGTATGTACTCCTCCCCCGCGGCGTCGCCTTCCTTGTCCACGGTGGCCGTCACCTTCGGCGTGCCGGTAGACTCATCATTGCTGGTAGCGACATACCAGGAATCGCCCGCAGCCTTCTGGGTATTGTAATAGTCCGGGTCGCTCAGGTGCGCGTCAAAGGTGCCGTCGGACAGGATGTTCTCCCCCACCGTGGTCACCTTTTCCGGCGCCCCCTCGTTCGGCACGAACCACAGGGTCACGTCGTCGAGCGAATAGTCGCCGTCGTACGCCGTCTGTGCACCGCTCTCGGTAGTGAAGAGGCGGAAATAGAACTTCGCCCAGGTCAACGCCTCCAGCGAGTCCGCATTAAAGGTGCCATTGGCCAGCGTGAGGGGAACGTAAGAACCGTCGTCATACTGGCCCACGGTGGTCCACTCATTGGTGACGGCAAAGCGCTTTTCGCCGCCCAGCGGCCGGAGCTGAAGACTTCCGGCCCCCTGAATCATCGGGTCGACATAAGCGGTGTCTCCCTCCGTATCCAGCTTGATGCGGGCGCTGATATAATACTTGCCGTCCGCGCCGTTGGCCTTCAGCTGCGTAAGTACGTTCTGCATCACGGTGGAACTCGGGCTGCCCGGCGTCCGGTCGGTCAGATGCAGATAGGGGTTGACCTCTCCCTCCAGGGAAACCGGGGTGATGGTGGCCGCTTTGCCGTCGTCGCTTTCATTGGCGGAGAACGGCGCCTCCAGGCCGTCCTCGAAACCGCTTTCCACCAGGGTGACGGTCGGCCGCACGGCCGTATCGCCGGCCGCGTCGTCCGCGGAGACGCCGGAAACCGCCAGGCCGCACAGCAGAGCGGCGGACAGGGTGACGCTCAGGAATCGTTTCAGGCTTTTCACAGAAAATCCTCCTTTTCCTTTCTCTTGGCGTTTGCCATTATTTCACCGGCGGGCGGGGCCTGTTCCCCGCCCGCCGGGTTCGCCCGTTTGCCACAGGTTCGCCAGCCGGCTTACTTTTTGCGGAATTTAAACCAGTACAGGGCAAAGCCTCCGCCGCCGAGCACCACAATCACCGCAATCACAATCCCGGCGATCGCCCCGGCGCCCAGGCCGCCGCCTTTCTCCTGCTGCGGGGCGGTGGTGCCGCTGGAGGAGGTGGTCGCACCAGAGGTGCTGCCGGTGGAACCGGTGGTATTGTCCTCCCCTTCGGTGGTCGTGGTGGCCTCCGGCTCGGTGGTATCCTCACCACCGGTTTCGGGCGGGGCGGTGGTGGGGTCGCTGCCGGTTTCCGGCGGAACGGTGGTCGGCGTTTCCTCCTGCGGGAGATCCGCCACCAGCTGGGAAGCGTCCTCCACGCGCCAGATCACGATATCGTCAATGTAAAAGTCGCCGTTGGTCTGCACCACCTTTTCGTTGGTGTCGGCCGGGTTCGCCTTGGGATTCTTGGTGATGAACTTCAGCGCCGACCAGGTGGAGGTGGCGCGCGGCGCGTAAATGCCCGCTTTGGTGGTATCCTCGGTGAAAGGTACGTAATAGGTCTGCCCGTTCACCACCGCAACGCCGATCTGGGTCCATTCGTCGCCCTTGACCTCAAAATAGGTCTGGCCGGGCAGCCATACCTCGCCCGAACCGCCGTACTGCAGCTGCAGCCAGAAATACTGGGTGACCGACGGGTCCGCGTTGCGGATCCAGGCGGAAATGAAGTAATTCTCGGTCTTGTTGGCGTTGGCGGAATCCTTGACGAATTTCTCGCCGATATCCACGCCGATATCCGCATAGGTCAGGGTGTTGTAACCCTGCGGGCTGCCGTCGGCGCTCTGGCCGCGGGCGGAGACCAGCAGGGATTTGGAGCCGGAGTGGGACACGCCGCTGACCACCTTGATGGTGGCGGGGGGAATGGAGGTGTCGTCCGGCTGGGTGGCGGAAAACTTGCCGATCTGTCCTTCCGCATCGATGGTGTCTGACTCAAAGTCCTGATACGTCAGCACATTGGCGTCGCTCGCGCCGGGGATCGAGGTGGCGTAGCCGCCCGGCGGGTCCTTCTCCAGCGGCGCCGCCGCGGCCGGAACCGCCAGCAGGCCGGCAGTCAGCACGGCGAGGCAGGCGGCGGCTCCTCTTTTGAACAGTGCGGTTTTCATAGCTGCAATTCCTCCTTATTTCTCCGGGTTCGGTCCTTGGCCTTCCAACGGGGATTCTATCTCACGGGCCGGCCGCCCGAAGACGGCCGAACGGCCCGCGCGATCCGCTGACGGGGGCAACGCGGTTAACCGACGATGCCGGTGCGCTCCACCGACTGGATAAAGGAGCGCTGACAGAAAATGAACAGGATGATGAGCGGGAAAATGGCCAGCAGGGTAGCCGTCGCCCGCAGGATGGACTGGTAGGCCATCCGCGCCGCCACCGACACCACGCTGCTGCCGGTCTGCTGGATGTTTTCCAGCGCGTAGCCCAGGCTGTCCAGCGTTTTGGCAATGGTCTCGTAGCTGCTGTAAAACAGGTTGGTATAGGTGTTCTCCCCCCACTGCCAGACAAAGGAAAACAGGAAGATCGTCACCATGATCGGCAGCGCGCTTTTGAGCATGATGCTGGTGAAGGTTTTATACGGACCTGCGCCGTCGATGGCTGCCGCCTCGTCGATCTCCCGGGGGATGCCGCGGAAGAACTGGCGGGCCAGGAAGATGTACAGCCCGCAGCGGGGGGCCACCCCTGTCAGCGCCAGGGCGACGAAGGGGGCAAAGCTCCCCAGCATCCCCATCGCCTTGAAGTTCAGGTACTGAGGGGTGAGGATGACCTGGGTGGGCACCACCATGCACAGCACCACCAGCGCGAAGAGGATGCCGCGGCCCTTAAAGTGGAAGCGGGCAAACCCGTAGCCGGCCACCGTGCAGGAAAGCGCCTGCAGCACCGAAACGACCGTGCACAGCACCACAGTGTTAAGCAGCAGCTTCCCATAATGGATATAGGAGGCGGCCTCCGGATAATTTTCCGGCGTGAAGTGCTTGGCGATCACCTTGACCGTCTGGTCGTACAGGTCGGTCTCGTCCATAAAGGACATGGAAATCTTGGTCAGCAGCGGGTAGAGGATGGTAAAACAGATGCCGATGATGAATACGGTGCGGAAAAGGGCGAACAGCCATTTCAGCGTGGTCTTGCGTACCTTCGGCGCGCTCAGGCGGCGTGCGGCCATGTTCCTATTCATGATAGAACACCCTCCTCTGCATCACGGCAAAGACAATGCCCAGCACGGCGAAAATGGCGACGAAGTACACCCATGCCGCCGCCGAGGCGACGCCGAAATTCCTCAGCCCCATCAAATCGCTGCGGATCTGGGAGATCAGCGGGTTGCTGAGATTGGTAAAGGAATCGATGATGGTATACACCACGTTGAGCAGGATGTACGGCCCGCACATCGGGAAGGTGATCTTCCAGAAATTCACCCACGCCGTGGCCCCCTCAATATTGGAGGATTCAAACAGGGAGGGGGAGATCGTGTTCAGTCCGCCGATGAAAATGATGATCTGCAGGCCGGATTTGATGATGATGTCATAGATGCCGGACGTGGCGGCCGTGATGAAGTCCACCATTTCGATCGGCAGGCTGTCGGAAAACAGGGTGGTAATCAGCCCGGAGGCCGAAAACGCCGTCTGCATGCTGTCGGCCGCCGAAGCAGTGTTGCGGTCCATCATCATGCTGATGACATCGTTGGAGTCCATGGTGGCCAGCACGCCGGTGGACACGATGACCGGCAGGAAAAAGATCGCCCGGGCAATGGTGCGCCCGTGAAATTCCTTGCTGAGAATCAGGGCGGAGAAGAAGCTGAAGGGCACCACCACCACGGTGTCCCGCAGGGTCATGATAAAGGAATTGACAATCCGCTGCCGGAACTCGGTATCGATGGTCAGA
>CAJFTG010000037.1 GCA_904419875.1 Candidatus Avimonas caecicola
TGATCTACTCCGGCATCAAGGGATAGAGGAAAGGAGCTGCCATGAAACGACTGGGTGTGATGCTGGCCGTCCTCCTCCTTTTCCTGCTCGCCGGGACAGCGGGACTGCCGGCGGCGGCCTACGATACCGACTATACCATCGACGGGAACGACCGGATTGCCATTCCGCAGACCTATCGCTACCTTTACAGCATCAACGGGCTGGGTGGGGCGGGCGAGGAGACGAGGCCGTATTTTGACCAGCCCTCGGATCTGCGGATGGACGGGGAAGGGAACCTGTATGTCGCCGATACCAAGAACAACCGTGTGCTCAAGATGGATAAAACCGGCCTCCTGCTGCGACTTTACGACGAAGCGGGCGGAACCCCGCTCAGCCAGCCGCAGGGCGTCTGGCCGGGAGGAAACGGAGAGGTGTATATCGCGGATACCGGAAACCAGCGGATCGTCTGCCTGGCGGCGGACGGGACGCTGATCCGGGAGTACGGCCTGCCGGACAGCCCCGTGCTGTCGGAGGTGCAGGTGTACAGTCCCACGAAAATTGCGCTGTCGCCCACCGGCGGGCTATACGTGCTGATGGGGGAAACCATCATGAGCGTTGACGAGGAGAACAACTTCCGCGGGTATATCGGCCAGACCGACGTGGGCTTCGATTTTGTGGACTGGCTGCTCCGGCTGGTCGCCTCCGACGAGCAGAAGGTGATGATCGGCAAACGGACGGCCGCCAGCTATGTCAACTTCACCGTCAGCGCAGACGGCCTGATTTACGCCACCAGCCAGGATGAGGTGGAAGGACAGGTCAAGGTTCTCAATTCGGTGGGCAACAACATCTACCGAAAGCTGAGCGACATCAACAAAAGCGGGTTTTCCAAATTCAAGGATAAATATTTTTCCGGCAACGTCATCAGCAAGCCCTTCCGGTACGGGGAGACGGTGGACGGGGAGGAGCCGGTGTTCAGCGGGATCGCCGTGGACGACAGCGGGATCGTCACCGTGGCGGAAAAGCAGACCGGAAAACTCTATCAGTACGACCAGACCGGAAACCTGCTGACCGTTTTCGGCGGACTTGGAAGCGGCCGGGGGGAGTTTGCAATCCCTTCCGCCCTGGTCGTAGACGGCGAGGGGCGGCTGTATGTACTGGATTCCAGCAAGGGCAACATCCAGGTGTTCGAGCCCACCGCTTTTATCCAAAAAGTGCAGCAGGCCACGGTTTTATACAATGACGGCGATTACGAAGGGGCGAGCGCTCTGTGGAACGAGGTAATCGCCATGGATGAGACCTATCCGCTGGCCCACATCGGGCTGGCCTCCACCGCGTATAAGGCGGGGGACTGGCAGGCGGCGATGGACGGCTACCGCTATGCCAACGACCGGTCCCAGTATGCCAAGGCTTTTTCCGAATACCGTTATTCGTTTATGCAGGACCACTTCCTGTGGGTGGTGTTGGGCGTTCTTGCTTCCGCGGCTGCCGTCGGCCTGGCGGCGGTCCTGCTGTCCCGCCGCTCTAAACGGGTTCTGCAGGGGTTTGAATACCGGCAGATTCCGAAGCTTGGAATAAAAAACGGGTTGCTGATGGGCGCCGGTATCCTGTTCCGACCCCGGCGGGTGATGGAAAGCGTCAAAAATTCCCGCGGACGGCTCAGCGTCCCGGCCGGTATGATTCTTCTCGCGCTGGCCCTGCTGGTGCGGCTGTTCTTCATCTACACCGTCAGCTATTCGTTTCAGGACGTGGAACTGGAGGACGTCAACCTGCTGTTGGAGGCGGCGAAAATCCTGCTTCCCTTCTTTACCTGGGTGGGGGCCAGCTACCTGCTTTCTTCCCAGTTCAGCGGGGAGGCCACGCTGGAGGAAAACTTTGTCGCCGCCAGCTACTGCGTGGTCCCGTACATAGTGGCCGAATTTGCGGCGGCCCTCCTCTCCCATGTTCTGTGCGTTTCGGAGCGGGGGCTGTTCGCGGTGCTGGTCAACGGCGTGATGCTGTGGATGCTCTGGCTGTTTGTCCGTTCTGTCTTCATCCTGAACGACTATGGAGCCGGCCGGACGCTGCTGGTCTGCCTGCTTTCCGTGTGTGCGGTGATCCTCCTGTGGTTTATCGCTCTGCTGGGGTACACCCTGGTGGGCCGCATTTTCCAGTTTGTCCGCGATCTTATCCAGGAAGCGTCGCTGCTGACATGAAGGATTCCGCCATTGTGCAGCGGATGAAAGGGACGATGTTATGAGGAAAAAACAATGGCGCTGTCTTCTTTTCGCCGCCCTTCTCGCTCTCGGGATGGTCCTCGGCGGCTGTGCGAACGGAGGGGGCCTGTCCGGCATCCTGCCCGAGCGGGCGGAGAGGGACTCCCTGTTCGAAGGGCGGGAAGGCGAGCCTTACCGGGCGGCGGATGCCGGTTCTTATGAAACGGTCTGCGCCAACGGGCGGTATGCGCTGCTCTACCGGCAGGAAATCGCCGCCGTTGCCGTGCAGGACCGGGAGACGGAGGAAATCCTGTGGGACGGCGCGGTGACCGAGGAGCTGTATCCCGGGCTGGCGACTTCCACCAAGGTGTGGAAGGACTATATGCAGTCCCTTCTCGCCATCACCTATGTCAGCCGGGACGACACCCGCGGGAATTTTGTCAAGGAATATTCCGCCGCTGCGGAAAACACCGTGGAAACGCAGCGGTACGAAAACGGGCTTCGGCTGACAGTCACCTTTGCCAACTCCGCTATCCGAATGCAGTTGGAGATCGCCCTGGAGGAAGACGGCCTGCGCTTCCGCATTCCGGCGGAGGGCATCGAGGAAAACGGCGATTACCGGCTCTATGCGGTTGAGCTTCTTCCCTTCTTCGGGGCCGCTTCCGCACAAGAGGAGGGGTACCTTTTTTACCCGGATGGGAGCGGCGCTTTAAGTTACTTTCAGCAGACCGGGGATAAGCACCTCTACGCCACCCCGTTGACGCTGGATATATACGGTCCGCTGCTCCAGACCGATTACTTTGCCGAGGACGACAACCCGGCCGTCTCCGTCAACCCTGCGGCGGCGCTGCCGGTGTACGGCGTCAAACGGTCGGACAGAGCTTTTCTTGCCGCCGCTGTGGAGGGGGAGGAATACGCTCAGATTCTGGTGAACCCCAGCATCAACATGTCCACCATCCCGCTCAACCGCTGCAGCTTTTCCTTTGTTTACCGGGAGCAGTACCGCATCTACCTTTCCAACATCGTCACCTACGGGGAAAATCTCTCCAACAACCTTTACGGCATCCGGCTTGCGGAGGAAATGCTCCCCCTGGACCGGGAGGTCAAGCTGTTTTTCCTGGAGGGGGACACGGCGGACTACAGCGGCATGGCCGGCGTTTACCGGGAATACCTGCAGGAAAACGGGCTGCTGAATACGGAGGCGGGCATGCAGGACGCCCTGTCCCTGACGCTGTTCATGGGAACCCGGACCGAGGCCGGACTGCTTCCGAGTTATACCGCCCTGACCACGCTGGAGCAGGCGCAGTCCATGGCGGCGGAATATCTGGACGGCGGCGTGGAAAATCTGCAGGTGCTTCTGCGCGGCTGGACGAAACACGGCTACGGTTATGTCCCGGATACCGCCGAAGCGGCCTCTGCCGCCGGCGGACGGAAAGGAATGAAGGCGCTTGACCAATTTGCGGGGGACCATCCCTCCGTCCGCTTTTACCTGGAGGTCAATCTGACCGACGCGGTGGAGGGGAAAGGACGCTTTTCGGACGGCCGGGACGTGATTCTGCAGGGGAACGGCAGCCCGGTGAGCGACGCTCTGCAGGAACGCTTCCTTCTTGCTCCGGCAAAAGTGTGGAATAATTTCCTGAAGCTCAAAAGTTCACTGGAAAGCTATATAGCTTTACATATTGGATTCGAAACCCTGGGTGTACGTTTGTATCAGGATCAGAGCAAAAACAACGCTGTAAACCGCTTGGAAACACGGCTTTTATGGGAAGAGATTCTCTCCGGTTCACAAAAAGAAAGCGCAGTGGAGGGTGGGAACCTTTACAGTTTGAAATCGGCGCAGCGGTTGTACAACGCACCGGTAACCGCCTCCGGCAGCGAGATATCCGACCAGGAAATCCCCTGGTTTTCCATGGTGGTATACGGGAGCGTTCCTTACAGTGCGGAACCGGGGAATCTGACCTATGATCTGGAATACGCCAAGCTGCATTGGATTGAGTACGGCTGCCAGCCGCATTTTGAGCTGACGGAAAACAGCCCGCTCCTGCTGCAGGATACCGACTATAACGAGCTGTTCACCGGTAAAAATGAGGATTGGGCGGCGCGTGTGCTGGCCGTTTACCGCGAATTTCAAACGGAGATCTGGCCCTATACCACGAGCGCCGAGGGAGGATCCCCCGTCTTTTTCCTCCGGCATGAGGTTCTGGAGGACGATCTGGTTCGGGTGACCTATTCCAACGGCACGCAAATCCTTTTGAACTACGGCGGCAAGGCAAAAACGGCGGACGGCTTGGAAATACAGGCCGGCGGCTATCGGGTGATCGGAGGGGGTACGCAATGAAAACCAAACGGTTGCGGCTTACCGCCAGGCGGCGGGAAGCGCTGGTCGGATTGTTCTTTATGACGCCCTTCCTGATCGGCACCCTGGTCTGCTTCGCCTTCCCGACCATTTCCTCCTTTTTGCTGAGTTTTGGTTCCACCGACAGCCAGGCGGCCGGCTTCCATATTCAGATAACGGGTCTGGAAAATTATTCCCGCGCCTTTTTTACCGACACCAGTTTTGTGCCGTATCTGTTGGATTCGATTCAGGATATGCTGGTCAAAACGCCGCTGATTCTCGTTTTTTCTCTTCTGATCGCCATTCTGCTGCATAAAGCCGCCCGTTTTAAGGGTTTTTTCCGGGTCGCGGCCCTGCTGCCCTTCCTCCTTGGAAACGGGCAGGTGCTGCGCCAGATGATGCGGGAAGGGGTGGATACCCAGATCCTTTCCCTTGCGGACGGGAAGCTGATTTCCCCGGAAATACTCGCTTATTTCGGACAGGATTTTTTTACGGCGATCGACAGCCTGTTTGGAATCATCGTCACAGTGCTTTGGTCCTGCGGGGTGCAGGTGCTTCTGTTCCTGGCCGCTATCCAGAGCATTTCCCCAGCGCTGTATGAGTCGGCTCACATCGACGGGGCAAACGAGTACGAGGCGTTCTGGAAAATCACGCTGCCAATGGTGCTGCCGGTGCTGCTGCTCAATGCGGTGTACACCATTATCAACGCCTTTACCGATTCCACCAATCCGCTGCTTGACTATATCAAGACCTGGGCGGTAACCAAGGCGGATCACGGCTTTGCCGCCGCGATGGGTTGGACCTATTTTCTGTTTATTCTTCTTTTTATCGGTCTGGTGGTGCTGGTGATCCGGCAGGGTATCCGCAAGACACAGGGGGTGGGGAAATGACGCGCAACGCCGTTCGCTTCCGTTCGGTCGGACAGAAGGGCCTGCGGGCCCTCCCGCGGGTCTGCCTGTATCTGCTGCTGTTCGGCCTGTCCTTTGTGTTCCTGTATCCCTTCCTGTACATGCTGTCCAAATCCCTGATGACCAATGAAGACCTCAATAATTTTATGGTGGTCTGGCTGCCGCGAAGCCTGCATTTTCAGAACTATGCCACCGCGGCGAAGTTGATGAACTTTACCCGCGGCTTTGGCAACAGCCTGTTCGTCACGCTGGTGGCGACCATGGGACAGCTGATTTCCTGCTCCATGGCGGGCTATGGCCTGGCACGCTTCCGCTTCCCCGGCCGGACGGCGAGCTTTTTCGTGGTGGTCCTGGCCATGATTATCCCCACGCAGACCATTATTGTGCCGCTGTATCTGCTTTACGCCAAGCTCGGCTGGCTGAACACCTTCCTTCCGCTGATCGTCCCGGCCTTCCTGGGCTACGGCCTGAAGGGCGCGCTGTTCATCTTTATCTTCCGGCAGTTTTACAGCGGACTGCCCAAGGAACTGGAGGAAGCCTCCCAGATCGATGGCTGTGGTTTTCTGCGCACCTACGCTTACATTGTCTTCCCTGTGGCGCGTTCCGCGTACATGGTGGTGCTGGTGCTGGCGCTGGTCTGGCATTGGAGCGATTATTTCGAGCCGTCCATCTTCGTCAGCAAAGCGGATTTGCAGCTCCTCTCCGCAGGGCTGAACAACATTTCCAACGCGCTGACGCTGGCGGCGGATACCCTGGAGACGGTGTACGACATCAACGACAATAATGCCCTGAACAACGCCGTAGTGATGGCGGGCACCTTCATGACGGTCTCGCCGCTGATCGTGATGTTTGCCTTCCTGCAGAAAAAGTTTATACAGGGCATGGAACGCGCCGGCCTTACCGGCGAATAAAGCGCCCTGAACATGAAATAACAGCCTCCGGCCGTTCCCGCGCCCCTTTTCCGGCGTAGAGGCGCGCCCGGCGGTTTGGAAAGGATGGGAGAATCTATGGAAACCAAGAAAATCCTGCTGGACACCGATATCGGCTCGGATATCGACGATGCGGTGTGCCTGGCCTATCTGCTGCAGCAGCCTGCCTGCGAGCTGGTGGGCATCACCACCGTAACGGGGGAACCGGTGACGCGGGCGATGCTGGCAAGCTGCCTGTGCCGCGCCGCCGGGAAAGGGGATATCCCGATCTACCCAGGGTGCGAGGCGCCGATGCTCGGCAGCTCCATTCAGCCGCGCGCCCCGCAGGGGGCGGTGCTGGCGTCTTATGATCACCAGACCGCGTTCCCCCTTCACCGGCACATTCAATTCCTGATCGACACCATCCGGGCCAATCCCGGAGAAATCAGCCTGCTGGCCATCGGTCCTATGACGAATATCGGGCTGCTGTTTGCCACCGACCCGGAAATCCCCTCCCTGCTCCGGGAATTGGTGCTGATGTGCGGGGTATTCGGCCGTGCGCAGTCCCGCACCGGCCCGCGGGAGTGGAACGCTTACGGCGACCCCTATGCCACGGCAATCGTCTACAACGCGCCGGCCGCCGTCCACCGTTCGGTCGGGCTGGATGTGACCACCCAGGTCAGGCTGCCGGCCGAGGAGGTGCGCCGCCGTTTCCGGGGCGGCCTGCTGGATGTGGTGATGGATATGGCGGAAGTCTGGTTCCGTTCGCGGGACTACGTCGTCTTTCACGACCCGCTGGCAGCCGCCACGCTGTTTGACGATACGCTCTGCCGTTTCGAACGGGGACAGGTGGAGGTGGAGCTGCTCAGCGACCGGGTGAAGGGGATGACCCATTGGAAGAAGGATACGGAACACGGGCCGCACGAGGCGGCTTTCGGCGTGGATCCGGACGCCTTTTTCCGGGAGTATTTCGGCCGGTTCCCTGCGTAGGAAAAACGAGGAGGGAAAAAGACATATGAAGGAGATTAACGGGTCCTGGCCGGTGATGCTGACCCCTTTTCAGGAAAACGGGGAGCTGGATCTCGATGCGCTGGACCGTCTGGTCGACTGGTATGAAGAGAACGGTTCGACGGGCTTGTTCGCTGTCTGCCAGTCCAGCGAGATGCAGTATCTGTCCCGGGAGGAACGGCTGACGCTGGCCGGCCGTATCAAGCGGCGCGCCCGCATTCCGGTGATCGCGGCGGTCCAGGGGTATGACGACCCGGCCCAGCAGAAGGAGGAGTGGGAGGCCATGCGGGAAACCGGCGTGGATGCGCTGGTCCTGCTGACCAATACCCTCAGCGGGCCGGAGGGAGGGATGCGGGAATTCCGCAGAAATCTGGACCGTGCACTGGAAGCCCTTCCGGAGGGCCTGCCGCTCGGCCTGTACGAATGCCCGGTTCCTTTCAAACGGGTGCTGGAGGATGAGGAGCTCGCTTATGCGGCACAGACAGGACGGTTCCGGTTTATGAAGGACACCTGCTGCGACAGGGAGCGGATCCGCCGGCGGCTTTCCCTGCTGGAGGGGACGCCGCTGAGGCTGTTCAACGCCAATTCGACCACCCTGCTGGAATCGCTGGAGATGGGGGCGGCCGGCTTCAGCGGGATTATGGCCAACTTTGCGCCAGATCTCTGCGCCTGGCTCTGCCGCTTCTGGCATTCCCGTCCGGAGCAGGCGCGGCTGGTGCAGAACGCGCTGTCGGTATCCGCGCATATCGAAAAGCAGCGGTACCCTGTCAATGCCAAGGACGTTTTGGTACGCAAAGGCATCCTGCGCTCCTGCCGTTCCCGTTCCTGTGATTGCCGGGCGCTGAGCGTTCTGGAGAGGGAGGAGGTCGATCAGCTGGACGAACTGCTGGATTTTGTCCGCACCCGTCTCGGAGCGGAGATCGGCCGGAAAGAGAGAGCCTCGAAAGTATCCTGAGCATTGCTTCCGGCATGTTTCGACCATGTTTCAACCATACGGAAGCACACAAGCCAAAAGGAGGTGTGTCAATGACCGGGAGAGGAAGCCGATCCCGTATCCGTCGGGGAGACTGGGGAGGCTGGAAAGGCTGGAAAAGCGCGCTGATTCTCGCCCTCCTGCCGGCCGCCGCACTGGCTTTTGCCTCCTGCGCCGGGCGGAACCCCGCGCAGCAGGAACAGCCGAAAACAACGGAGGAAAGCCGAAAGGAGGAATCCCCGGTGTCTGCCCCTTCCTCCGCCGCCGAAACCCCTGAGGAAGCGGCGGCGAAAATCAACAACAGGGCCGGCGCAACGGTGACCAAGCTGGATTCCGAGGTCGGCAGCGTCTATGTTCCAAAGGTGGGATGGGGATATGCCCATCACCCCCATATACAGTTCTTCAAGGGACGGTATTATGCCACTTTTTCTCAGGGCCGGGAGAACGAGGACGACTGCGGCCAGAGGATTATGCTCTCCGTTTCGCCGGACGGCCTGACCTGGTCGGAGCCGGTGCCGCTGGTGGATTCCGTTCAGGGAAGGGATTCCGAGCTGGTGCTGGTGAACGCCGGGCTGTATACCGACGGAACACATCTGGTTGCCTATTACGGCTCCTATGAATACCGCGCCGATACCCTGCGGGGCCCCAACCTCCGCCCGCTGGAGGACGCGCACCGGATCGATTACGCCATGCATTACGTCCTGACCGGGGACGGGGAAGCCTGGGAAAAGCCGGTGGATATGGATATCCCCTTTGGTTGCAATTACGGGCCGATTCCTCTGCAGTCCGGAAGGCTGCTGATGTGCGGCGGCACAACCTACCCCTATACGGACGATCCGGCCGGCCTGGACGGCTTCAAGACCGGTACGATCGACGGGGAGGGAGCCAAACGGAGAGGCGCCAAGACCATCACGGAGGGTTCCTTCTTTCAGACGGACGACGGCGTTATCCATATGATGCTGCGCTCCAATACCGACTATCTCTGGTGCGCGGAGAGCACGGACGACGGCGTCACCTGGTCGGACGCCTATCCCACCGGCTTTACCGACTGCAAGACCAAGTTCCAGTTCGGCCGGCTGCCGGACGGCCGCTTCTTCTATGTCGGTTCCCCCATTCCCGGCAGCGGCCGGAACCCATTGATGCTCTGCCTGTCGGAAAACGGGGCCGATTTCAGCCGTCAATACATCCTGCGCAACGAACCGTATGAACAACAGATCGAGGGGCTTTATAAAGGCGGCTTATACGGATACCCCAGCGTAACCGTCGCAAACGACGCCCTGTACGTTATTTATTCCAAGCACAAAGAGGCGATCGAGGTGACCAGGGTCGCCCTCGCCTCTCTGGCCGATTAAAGGAGATGGACTATGCGTAAATTCAGGCAGGGCCTGGCGGCGCTGACAGCCGGCGCGTTTCTCCTGCTGGCCGGCTGCTCCCCCGAGAAGGGGGAATCCGGCGGGGCGGAATCATCGGACAGCACCAGGCTGGACCATGTGTGGGAGACGGTAACGCCCACCCTTTCGGCGGAGGAATCGGCGAAGCGGATCAACAACGCCTCACCCACCATGAAGACCGTCGATTCCGAAGTGGCCAATATCTATACTCCCGTCGAAGGGGCGAGCTACGCCCATCATCCCTTTCTGGCAAGCTTCAAGGGGAAGCTGTACGCGATGTTTTCCCTGGGCAGGGAAGACGAGGACGACTGCGGACAGCATGTCATGATCGCCAGCTGCGACCTGACGGATTTTTCCGGCTGGAGCACGCCCGAACCTCTGGTGGACGTAACGCGGGGAGAGCACTCGGATGTCGTAATGGTACCGATGGGCTTCTACGTGTATAAGGACACGCTGGTGGCGTACTACCGCTCCTTTGAGTACGACGAGGATTCCCTGCGGGAAAACGGGACCAAACGGCCGCTGGCCGACAGCGCCTATTCCATTGTCAACAACAAGCTGTACGCCCTGGTTTCCACCGACGGGGAAACCTGGCAGGCGGCCGATACCTATGTGAACGGAGGCGGCGGCAACTATCCCCCCGTTCCCACCCGGAGCGGCCGCCTGTTGATGGCCGGCGCGACAATCCAGGCCTATTCGGACGACCTGTCCGGCGTAGGACGATGGACCATGAGCGTGACACCCGCCGGCACGGCCTATGAACGGGGAGCAGAGCTCCTGACGGAAAGCAGCTTTTTCCAGACGGACGACGGCGTCATCCACCTGATGCTGCGCACAAACACCGATTACCTCTGGTGTTCGGAAAGCTACGACGACGGCGTGACCTGGACCGAACCGTATCCGACCAATTTTACCGATTGCTGGGCGAAATTCCAGTTCGGCCGGCTGCCGGACGGCCGTTTCTTCTACCTGGGCAATCCGGTGCCGGACAGCGGCCGGAATCCGCTGGTGCTCAGCCTGTCGGAAAACGGGACCGATTTCAGCGACTGGTATCTGCTGCAGACCGAAGGCTACCGGCAGCAGTTCCCCGGACTGTATAAAAGCGGGGTCTACGGGTATCCGCACGGCATTGTCGAGGGCGATTCCCTGTACGTCATCTATTCCAAGCATAAGGAAGCGATCGACGTGATGCGGATTTCCCTGGCGGATTTGGTTTGATTTCCGGCCGGAGCCGGTAAAAGAATTTATTTGGAAAAGGGGTATGCATTATGAAAAAAGTCTGGTGCCTGTTCGCCGCGTCCCTTCTGGCTGTTGCGCTGCTTTCCGGCTGTTCCGGCAGCCCGTCGGAGGAGGAAAGCGGCGGCGGGGCGGCCGCTTCCCAAAAGCAGACGACCACCACCTCCGCCGCCAGCACGACGGCGGCGACCACCACCACGCAGGAGGAGACGGCCCCCACCACCGAAGCGACGGAACCGTCGGCTTTGAACTCGGACCTGACCTTTGTCAACAGCATCGGCGCCTGGCTGGAAACGGCGGACGGCTATCAGATCTTGGCGGACGATACCAAGGCTTTCTGGTCCCTGTCCGACACCAGCATAGGGGCGGGGCAGGCGTTTACCTATGAGGCGGACGTTACGGTAAACGATCCGCTGGAAAACGCGCAGGTGGTGCTCTACTTTGGAGCGGCCAGCGACGAGCACGTTAAAAACGGCGCCTATGAGCTGCGCCTCGGCTTCAAGGACAACCTGATGCGCATTTTCTACACCGGCCCGGAAACCCGCCGGTACGGCGAAGTCGTCAATTTCACCGATGAGCAGATGAGCGAATCGTCCTTCCACATAAAAATGGAGATGAGCGCGGATAACCAGGTGACCTACTACTGGAACGACGAGCAGATCGCGGTTGTTTCTGTGGACGATTACGCAGGCGGCTATCTGGGCGTCGGAAGTTACGGCACCAATGCCACTTTCCAGAACATTTCCGTAACCCAGCAGTAACAGGCGGCAGCCGGGCGGCAAATGCCCGGGTAAAATACGGTTTTTGCCGGGAAAGAAGGAGGAAATTATGAAAGGATTCAAACGGGTGAGAAACGGACTCTGCGCGGCCTTGGCGATGGCCGTGCTCCTTTGCGGCGTGCCGGCGCTTATGGCGTCCGCGGCGCAGGGGCTGGAAACCAACCTGGAGGGTTCCTGGACGAAGATCGGCTCCTGGGAGGACACGGAGGAGGGGAAAGAGCTCACGGCAAAAAGCGGGGACTGGGGGCGCATCTACGCCACCGAGGCTCTCCTGCCCAAGGAGGATTTCACCGCCGAGCTGGTGGTTTCCGACTTCGGCGGGACGGACGCCCAGCTGTACCTGGAATTCGGTATTCTTGATCCGGAAAACCCGCGGACCAACGCAGACGGCATGGCGCAGGTGCGGATTCAGGAGCTGGAGAAGGATTCCGCCAACAACGTGAGCCTGTACGCCTGCGACGGCAGCGCCTGGGCGCGCAAAGCGGCGTGGAAGGATTTCCCCGCTGCGTCGGATATCCGCGCGTTTACGGTTAAGGCGGAGCTGACGGCAGGCGATACCACGACGGTAAAAATCTATATTGACGGCCAACTGGTGACGGAAGGGACGCTGGACAATTATAAGGGCGGTTATTTCGGCATCACCACCTACAAGGCGGACGTCGGTTTCACGGCGAAAAAGCTGTTGGTCACTTCCGACAGCCTGACGACAACCACTGAAGATGTTACAACGACGACCGCCGAGGATACCACAACGACGACCGCCGAGGATACCACAACGACGACCGCCGAGGACACGACCACGGCCGAGAATACCACCACCAAGGATACCACAGCGCCGACAACAGACTCGGAAGAGACCGTACCGCCCGCCGAACCGACGGAACCGTCCGAACTGCTGGAACGGACCTGGAGCAGCGGCTACGGTGTTTGGGAGCAGAAGGGCGGCGCGCTGACGCTGACTCAAAGCGACAAGAAGAATGCCGGCGCGTTTCTGCCGGGGCTGGCCTTTGCGCAGGAGCCGCTGACCCTGGAGGCCGCGGTAAGCGGGTTTACAGGGGAAACCGCGGATATCACCAACCCGCTGTTCAAGCTGGTGCTCGGCATCGGCGAGGAGATGCCGTCCGACCCTGCCGGCGAAGGGGTTGTCGATCTCCGGCTGCAGGACGGGAAAGCGGCGGTTTATGAGTGGAATGCCGACGCCGGCAAAATGGCGGCGGCAACCGGAGGCTGGAAGGACGCCGCTTACGGCGAAGCGTTTACCCTGAAGGTCGAACTGGACGCAGGAAAGGTGACGGTATCCATCGACGGCACGGCGGTGGGAACCTGGACGCTGGGCCGTTACGGCGACGAATACCGGGGCGGTTCGGTCGGCATAGCGACTTGGGGCGCGGCGAACGGCCTGAAAGTCTCCTCTTTGAAGGCGTCGGCGGCTTCCCTGGAACAGACGGATCCGGAAGGGCCCTCGGCCGAAAAGACGACCACCTCCACCACGGCCAAAGAGATCAAACCGGTGAACCTGCTGGCCGAATCCTGGAAAGCGGGATACGGGACCTGGACCCAAAGCGGCGGGCGGCTCGTTTTGTCCGCCGCCGATAAAAAGAACGCCGGTATCTTCCTCACCGGTTCCCGGGTAGGGGAGGAAAAACTGGTTTTGGAAGCCTCGGTGAGCGGGTTTACCGGGGAAACGGCAGAGATCACCAACCCATTGTTCAAGCTGGTGTTGGGAGTGGACAGCGCCGTATCCACCGATCCCGTTGGCGCGGGAATCGTCGATATCCGGGTGCAGGACGGGAAAGTAGCGGTTTACGAGTGGAACGCCGATGCCAATAAGATGGCGGCGGCAACCGGGAGCTGGAAGGACGCCGCTTACGGCGAAGCGTTTACCCTGAAGGCCGAACTGGACGCAGGAAAGGTGACGGTATCCATCGACGGCGCGGTGGTCGGCACCTGGACGCTGGGCCGTTACGGCGATGAATACCGGGGCGGCGGCTTTGGCATCGCCACCTGGGGCGCAGCCGGCGGTTTAACTATTGAGAAGCTGGAGGCCACCGCCGCTTCTCTCCAGGACGGGAGCGGCAGCCCCTCCACGGGCGAAAACCTCCCCGTTTTGCCGGGGGCGCTGTTCCTGGCTGCGGCAGCGTGCGCCGCCCTGCTCGCCCGCCGGCGTGTGCGCGGCTGACACGGCTGACCCTGACCACAGGAAACGAATAGCGATTGTGTGAAAAGGAGCCGTCCGTTTTATCGGGCGGCTCCTTCTCCGGTCAGTGCAGGGAGGCGGGGACAGGAGGGACAGGAGGGACAGGAGGGACAGGAGGAACAGAAAGCAACACGCCTTGTCCCGGTGAGGGTCATCGTCCTTCCTTGCGGGAAGGACGCGGTCGGCTGATCCCTTCCCAAAACGCCGGGACAAACCATACGTCCTCCAGCGAAAACGCCTTTCCCCGCAGATAATCGAGCATCTTCTGCTCCTCCGGCGCATCCGGCGGGGGAGGGGAAAAGGCGAAGATCAGCCGATAGGAACACAGGGCCTGTTTATCATAGCCGGTTCCCCTGTTCAGCGCATTGGTTCCGTATTTCCCGTCTCCCAGCAGCGGGTGGCCGACGGAGGCCAGATGGGCGCGGATCTGGTGCGTGCGTCCTGTCAGCAGTTCAATTTCCAAAAGGGAAAAGCCGTCCTTTTCACCCAGCACCCGATAACGGGTGCGGATGGTCCGCATGCCGGCCGCCGCGCGGCGGCTGACGAACACCCGGTTTTTTTCTTCGTCCTTTTCCAGATAGCCCTCCAGCGTGTCCTCTTTTTTATCCATGATCCCGTGAACAATACAGAGATAAAATTTACGTATTTCCCGCGCGCGCAGCTTTTCGTTGAGTATCCGCAAAGCCGCGGCGTTTTTCGCCGCCATGACGATTCCGCAGGTGTTGCGGTCAATGCGATTGACAAGCGCGGGAGTAAAGCTGTTTTCCTTGTCAGGGATGTATTCCCCTTTTTCGTACAGATACCGCTGAACGCGGGCGATCAAGGTGTCCCGGTATTCCCGATCGTCCGGATGCACCAGCAGGCCGGCCTTTTTATTCAGCAACAGGATGTTTTCATCCTCATACACGATCTCCAGCTTCCTGGAAGCCCCCATAAAATCATAGGAAGCCGGCGCTTCCGCCAGAAATTCGTCCCGGACATAAAGAGAAATCACATCCCCCTCGGTCAGCCGGGTGGAGATCTGGCAGCGCTTTCCGTTGATTTTGATATCTTTTGTCCGGATGGATTTGTACATCATGGAAACCGGCAGATTGCCAAAGGTTTTCATGAGGAATTTGTCCAGCCGCTGCCCGGCGTCGTTGGCGCCGACTGTGATGGATTTCATAAAGCCGCTCCCGCTTTCCGTTTTTCTGTGCGCGATTCCGCCGAAAGGTGAAAGATCACGACAAAACACAGTATACCACATTCCGCCGTCTTTTCAAAATATGGATATTTATGGTATACTCCCGACAAAGGCAGTAACGGAAAAAGGGGCCGCAACACGCGCCGGCGGAAGAGGGAGGACGTTTTATGGGGAAGGACGAACAGCAGAAATCCGGCGGTATCCATGACGGACACCGGGAACGTCTCAAGCAGCGTTTCCTCCGGGAGGGGCTCCGCGGCTTTGAGGAACATCAGATTTTGGAGCTGCTGCTGTTTTTCGGCATCCCGCGCCGGGATACCAACGAAACCGCCCATGCGCTCCTCGACCGGTTCGGCAGCCTTTTCGGCGTGCTGAAAGCCCCTTATGAAGACCTGGCAAAAGTGCAGGGGATGTCCGCGAACATGGCGGTGCTTCTCCGGTTAAGCGGAGCGCTGATCCGCGAGTATTACGACCGCGGCCTGCCCAAGGATATGATCCTGGATACGCCGGAGAAGATCGGGGAGTTTATCCTCCCGAAATTTATCGGCGAACACAACGAGCGCGTCCTGGTGGTCTGCATGGATAATAAATGCAAGGTCCTCAGCTGCAGCTTTGTGTCGGAAGGAAGCGTCAACGCAACCGAAATCAGCGTGCGGCGGGTGTTGGAGCAGGCGATCACCAGCCACGCCACGGCGGTGGTGCTCGCCCACAATCATCCCAGCGGCTTCGCCCTCCCCAGCGCCGAGGATCAGGCGAGCACCCGCACGATCGCCCAGGTGCTGGATGTGGCCGGGATTCAGCTGGTTGACCATCTTGTGGTGGCGGAGGACGATTTCGTCTCCATGCGCAGCACGCCGACCATGGCGGCGCTTTTCCAGCCGGCGGGCGGCCGGAGAAAAAGATCTTGAACGATCATGAACCGCATAATGCAGGAGGCCGTCCCGCTTCGGAATTTCGCCGCCTTTCCCTCCGCCGCAGGGAAGGGCGGCGTTTTATGGGGAATCGGATTGCATTCTGCGGAAAAAAAGGATATGATGGAGCAGGATACACAATATCATGTGATAAAACCGCACATGGAAACGGAGGAATCGGTGTTGTTCATAGCCGATCTGCATATTCATTCCCGCTATTCGCGGGCAACCAGCCGGGAAGGAGACCCGGAGCATTTGGAAATGTGGGCGCGCCGCAAGGGGATCGGCCTGCTGGGTACGGGCGATTTCACCCATCCCGCCTGGCGAAAGGAGCTGAAGGAAAAGCTCGTTCCGGCGGAGGAGGGCTTTTATACCCTGCGCAGGGAGCTCTGCCTGGACAGCGGCTTGTCCTCCCCGGCCGACGCGCCGCGGTTTGTGGTCAGCGGGGAAATCAGTTCGATTTACAAGAAAAACGGACGGGTCCGCAAGGTCCATAACGTCATCCTTCTGTCGGGGCTGGAGGAAGCCGACGCGCTGGCCTGCCGGCTGGAGGAAATCGGCAATATTCATTCGGACGGGCGGCCGATTTTGGGCCTGGACAGCCGCGACCTTCTTGAAATCACCTTGGAGGTCTGCCCGCGGGCGATTTTCATTCCGGCTCACATCTGGACGCCGCATTTTTCGCTTTTCGGCGCCTTTTCCGGCTTCGACACCATCGAGGAATGCTTTGAAGATCTTACGCCGCACATTCACGCGCTGGAAACCGGCCTTTCCTCCGACCCGCCGATGAATTGGCGGCTGTCCGCGCTGGATAAGTATTTGCTGGTTTCCAACTCGGACGCCCATTCCCCCTCCAAGCTGGGGAGAGAGGCCAACATTTTCGACACCGAGCGGAATTATACGGCCTTTGCCGCCGCGCTGAGCGGCCCCCAGGCATCCGGCCTGGCGGGGACGATCGAGTTTTTCCCCGAAGAAGGAAAATACCATTTCGACGGGCACCGCGCCTGCCGCCAATGCCTTGCGCCGTCGGAGGCGGAGCGGGCAAACGGCCGCTGCCCGGCGTGCGGACGGAAGCTGACGACCGGAGTGCTCCACCGGGTGGAACAGCTGGCCGACCGGGAGGAGGGGTTCGTCCTCCACGGCGCCCGTCCGTACGAATGCCTGATCCCGCTGCCGGAGGTGATCGGCGCCTCGACCGGCTGCTCGGCTGCCGGCGCCCGCACGCAGGCACGGTATGAGGCGATGCTGCGCGCGCTGGGGCCGGAATTTGCTATCCTGCGGGACATCCCTCCGGCGGAGATTGAAGCGGTCGCCGGCCCCTGTGTAGCGGAGGGGATCCGCCGGATGCGCCGCGGCGATGTGAAAAAGAATCCCGGATACGACGGGGAGTATGGAAAAATCCAGCTGCTGGAGCCGGAGGAGATCGAATCCCTGAGCGGGCAGCTCCACTTCTTCAGCGATGCGCCCTCCGGACGGGAGAAGAAAAAATCCGCCGCCGTCCTGCGGGCCGCGGTTCCAAAGCCGGAAACCGCCCGGGAAATACATCCGGCCTCCCCGGCCGGCGCGGCGGACGAACTCAACGAGGAGCAGCGGGCGGCCGTCGCCGCGGAGGAGCCGGCTGTGGCGGTGGTCGCGGGACCGGGCACCGGAAAAACCAGAACGCTGGTGTCCCGTATTGTACATCTGGTGCTGGATTTATCTGTAATGCCATCAAACATTACAGCAGTGACCTTCACCAATAAGGCCGCCGCGGAGATGCGGGAGAGGCTGGAAAAGGCGCTCGGCGGCAAGAGGCTGGTGCGGGAAATGACGATCGGCACCTTCCATTCCATCGGGCTCCGGCTTTTGGAGGAGCAGGGAACGGCGGCCGTCCTGGCGGATGAGGAGGATGCGCAGGCCGTCGCCGCCGAAATCCTGGAGGAGCAGGGGATGACCCTACCGCCTTCCCGCCTGCTGCGGGCGGTGTCCCGCCGGAAAAACGGGCTTGAGCCGGAGGGGTCTGTCCCGCCGGAGGCAGTGGAGGCGTATTGCCGCCGTCTGGAGGAAACCGGACGGATGGACTTCGACGACATCCTTTGCCGCGCGCTGGAACTGGCAGAAAAGGTCGGTGGAAAGCCTAAACGCTTTACACATCTTCTCGTCGATGAATTTCAGGATATCAACGATCTTCAGTACCGCCTGATCCGTGCCTGGCATCCGGCGGAGGGATTGGCGCCGGGAGAAGGCTCGCTGTTTGTAATCGGCGATCCGGATCAGGCAATCTACGGCTTCCGCGGCTCGGATTCGCGCTGCTTTGAGAAGCTGAGCGCCGATTATCCCGCCCTGCGCCGTATCCGCCTGGTTCAGAATTACCGTTCCGCTCCGGCAATCCTCCGCTGTGCGCTGGCCGCCATCGACCCCAACAAACCGGACGGGGAAGAGCGGAGGCTGCTCCCCCGGCAAGAAGAAAACGGACCCGTCCGCCTGCTGGAAGCGCCGGACGATTTCTCGGAAGCGATCTTTATCGCCAAGGAAATCAACCGCATCGTGGGAGGTATGGACATGCTGGATGCGCAGACCCTGCGCACCCGGTCGGGAAGCCATGGCTTTTCGGAGATCGCCGTCTTGTACCGTACCCATCGTCAGGCGGAAGCGCTGGAAACCTGTCTCAAAAAGGAGGGCATTCCCTATGTCGTGAACGGGCGGGAGCCGCTGCTGTCGGAAAAGCCGGTGCGCATCGCCCTGGCCTTCTTCCGCTCCCTGCTGGAACCCGCGGATAAGGAGGCTCTGTATACCGCCCTGACCGCACTGGACAGCGGGCAGGCGGGGGACGGCCGAACGGACGGCGGAGCAGGGGGCCGCGGGAGGGCGCTGCATTCCTTTTGCCGGAGCGAAACCTCTTTCCAGCAGGAGCGGCGGCTGCACTCGCCGCAGGAATGGGCGGCCGGTCTGCCCGCTCCCTTTGCACGGCATGAAGGGGCAAGGCGGTGGGCGGAGCTGGCGGTCCGTTATCTTCCGACCGTCGGAACCCAAAGGCCGGATGTGCTGCTGGACGACTGGGCGCGGGTCATGAGCGGGGAAGGGGAAGAGCCGCTTTTGAAGCTGCGCAATATGGCCCTGTTCCATCCGACCATGCTGGCGTTTCTGCACAATCTGCTCACCGGAGAGGAAGGGGATCTTTCCCGCAGCGGAGGAAAACGCTATCAGGCGGATTCGGTTACCCTGATGACCATGCACGCTTCCAAAGGATTGGAATTTCCAATCGTATTTCTCTGCGGGCTGCGCAAAGGCGTGGTCCCGCTGGAGATGCCGGGCCGTTCGGCGGACCTGGCGGAGGAGCGGCGGCTATTGTACGTAGGGATGACCCGCGCCAAGGAGGAATTGCTTCTGCTGACCGGCGGAGAACTTTCGCCTTTTCTGGCGGCGCTTCCCCAAACGGATTATGAACGGGGAAGGACGCTGGAGTCCCCTTATCCATACGGCGCAAAGCAGCTCAGTCTTTTTGACTGAGCTGCTTTGCAAAAGTATCAGAAGTATATTGTATATTGGGGGAAACCGCCGGCCGTTTTATGCCCTGACCGGCCCTGTCGGCAGACCAAGCGCCGATGCGGCGGCCGGCCGCCTTTCCCAAAACAGGGTGCGGTTACGCGCAGGCGCAGACTCCCTTGCTTTTTCTCCCCGAATCCTGAGCGGTCTGGACGATGCCCTTAGCCTCGTCAATATCCCGGATAATTTCCCCCACGGACGGAACCAGGATATGGCCGGACAGCGGGTTTTTAATGCTGAGCACCGGGGTCGTGACGGTCGCCTCCACTTCCGAGCGTTCAAAGGCCAGGTCGCAGTCGATCAGCTCACAGTGGTCCAGCTTCAGGCCCTTGCAGTAGCACAGGGGCTGAGCGCCGATGATTTTGCAGTTTTCAAAGGTGACGTTCTCGCAGTACCAGGCCAAATATTCGCCTTTGACCACGCTGTCCCGGACAATCACATTTTTCGCGTGCCAGAAGGCGTCCTTGGTATCGAACGCGCAGCGTTCAAAAACAGAATCCGCAATATACTGGAAGGAATACTTTCCCTTCATGCGCACGTTGCGAAAATGCAGGCCGGCCGCCCGCAGCACAAAGTATTCGCTCTCGGCGCTGCAGTCCTCCATCTCCAAACGGCGGACAGACCAGCCGAATTCCGGGGAGACAATGTCACAGCCCCGCATTTTCACATCCGCGCACTCCCGCAGAGCCTTGATGCCGTGGAGTTTGGTATCCGTGATTTCGAGATGGTCGGAATACCACAGCGCGGCCCGGCAAAGCTCCGTCATTTCCGAACCGGAAATTTTCAGCCCATGGTCATGCCAGAAAGGGTACCGCAGGTTGAAAAAGCTGTGCTCCACCTGCACATCCGTGCATTCCTTGAAAGCGCTTTCCCCGTCGGCCGGGCCGTCGAAGGAGCAATCCTTCACCAACAGATCCCGGCTCCCATACAGGGCGCGTTCTTCGTCAAAAGTCTGGTTCTGAATCCTTCTCACGCTGAAGTCTCCTTTTTTCCGGATATTCTATCCTCCGGCTGGCTGCCGGCAAACCTCTGTTCCATTATATTCCCAAATGGACAAAATAACCAATACCTATAAGTAATACTGCCGCATAACTCATCTGCATAATTTGATCGGCGCCTGCAGTGGGTTCTCTGGATTTTCAACCGCCGAAACAACCGCCGGAAGCCTTGTATCAGAGAGTCGTCCCTGTCCGCCTTTTTCCCTCACAGCCGCAGACCCTTTATATCTTTCACCCTGGAAAATATCATATTGCAGGCACACTCCAGCACGCCGGGCAGCCGGTCTATGGTTTCACAAATGAAGCGCTCCATTTCCTCATGGGAGGAGGCGACCGCATGCACATGGAGCTTGCTTTTCCCTGTAACCCGGTAAATTTGTGTAACCGTATCGTTCCGCCGGAGTTCCTCCGCCGCGCGTTTGAGCATGTCCGGCGTTGTCTCGATCTCAAAATAGCAGGAAACCGCCCCGCTGATTTTCTGCGGGTTGATGATTGTTGTATATTCTTCAATAATCCCTTTCTGCTCCAGGGCCCTGACATGCATCTTTGCCGCCACGCGGGAGATGCCGACCTGCTGCCCGATCTCCGAATAGGTCATTCTGGCGTTTTGTATCAGCAGTTCGACAATCTTCCGGTCCAATTCTTCCAGTCCGTCCAAAAACATTGAAACAATCGCCTCGTCCTTCTTCTGAGGATATATTCCCAGAATAATTATACAATCTTTTTTTGGAGGAAGTCAAGGGAGGTGTTCCATATTTCTTGACACAACGGGCGATAAAAGCTATAATTTCTAACGAATGTTAATTTTAAAATTTCATAACGAAAGATGTCGGGTGAAATGGAGAACGAACTGACGCGGGGACCTGTCGCAAAAACCATGCTGCGTTTTGCCGTCCCCATGATTTTGGGGAACCTTCTGCAGCAGTGCTACAATATCGCCGACACGCTGATCGTAGGGAAGTTTCTCGGTACAGACGCGCTGGCGGCCGTAGGCTCTGCCTTCTCTCTCATGACCTTTCTGACCTCGATACTGCTGGGGCTGGCTATGGGGAGCGGAACCGTCTTTTCCATCCGCTTCGGGCAAAAAGACGATTTGGGATTGAAGGAGGATGTCCTCGCCTCCTTTGCCCTTCTCGGCGTTGTTGCGGTAACGGTGAATATTTTGATTTTTGCCGGAATTGACTGGTTGATCTGGGTTCTGCGCATCCCCTCATCGCTAGTGACGATGATGCGGGAATACCTGATTGTGGTCTTTGCGGGATTGATCGGCATCTTTCTCTACAACTTTTTTGCTTCTCTGCTGCGTTCCCTTGGCAATTCCCTGGTTCCGCTCCTGTTCCTCGCCGTATCCGCCGTGCTGAACATTGGGCTTGACCTGTGGTTTGTGGCCGGTTTGCACCGCGGAATAGCCGGGGCGGCGGAAGCCACCGTCCTGTCCCAGTATGTTTCCGGAATCGGGATTGCCGTTTATACACGGATAAAATTCCCCGGGCTTTGGAAAAAGGGGGAAAGCGTTCGCCTCCGTCTGCACCGCGTTCGGGAAATCGCCCGTTTTTCCGCCTTGACCTGCCTGCAGCAATCCATTATGAATCTCGGGATTCTGGCCGTCCAGGGGTTGGTCAACAGCTTTGGAACCACCGTTATGGCCGCCTTTGCCGCCGCTGTGAAAATTGACGCCTTCGCTTATCTTCCTGTTCAGGACTTCGGCAACGCCTTCTCAATATTTACCGCCCAGAATGTCGGAGCGGGACACACGGACCGCATACAGAAAGGGATCCGAACAGCCGTTGTGATTTCCCTGGGCTTCGGCCTTTTTCTTTCCGCGTGTGTGTTTGCCTTTGCCGGGCCTTTGACGACGCTTTTCATAAAGGCGGAAGAAACCGCCGTTATTGCCGAAGGCGTCCGTTATTTGCGTATTGAAGGAGCCTTCTATTTTTTGATCGGCGGTCTTTTCCTCCTTTACGGCCTGTACCGCGCTCTCGGGAAACCCGGCATGTCGGTTGTCCTTACCGTCGTGTCGCTGGGCACCCGGGTGCTTCTGGCCTATGCACTTTCCGCTGTTCCGGCCGTTGGGGTTGCAGGGGTCTGGTGGTCGGTGCCCATCGGCTGGCTTTTGGCGGATGCGCTGGGAACAGGCTACTATTTTTTTAAGCGGAAAAAGGGACTTTTCCCCTCCCGTCCGCAGGCGGCGGGACCGGGAGCAATCCCGCCGGAAGCGGCGGGCTCCGGCCGGGGGAAGACGCCGTAAAGCGGCAGGAAAAAGGGAAGGGGGCGGAGATTGTAAAAAAATTGTGAAGATTTCCTTTCCCTCTTGATTTTTCCAGCAATCGGAATACAATAGTAAGCAGATTAGCACTCCAAAGTTTTGAGTGCTAAAATTAACAACGCATTGTCAAGGAGGAATTCTCAATGTCTATGTCGATCAAGCCGCTGGCGGACAGAGTCGTCATCAAAATGGTCGAGGCGGAAGAGACCACCAAAAGCGGGATCATCCTGGCCGGTTCGGCGAAAGAGAAGCCCCAGGTCGCCGAGGTTGTGGCCGTCGGTCCGGGCGGAAACGTCGAGGGGAAGGACATCACCATGTATGTGAAGGTGGGCGACAAGGTTCTGACCAGCAAATATTCCGGAACCGAAGTGAAGCTGGACGGCGTGGAATACACCATCGTCCGTCAGAACGATATCCTCGCGGTGGTGGAAGGCTGAGAAGGCGCGCAGCGCCCGGCCAGCCCGGAAAAGGGCCGCCCCGTCAGGGGACGGAGCGAACAGTGCGCAGAGAGCGTAAATCGTAAAGATTGAATTTAGGAGGAATTTTCCATGGCAAAGCAGATTCTTTTCGGCGAGGAAGCCCGCAAGGCGCTTCAGTCCGGTGTTGATCAACTGGCGAATACCGTGAAAATCACCCTTGGCCCGCGCGGCCGCAACGTGGTGCTGGACAAGAAGTTCGGCGCTCCGCTGATCACCAACGACGGCGTGACCATCGCCAAGGAGATCGAGCTGGACGACCCGTTTGAGAATATGGGCGCGCAGCTGGTGAAGGAAGTCTCCACCAAGACCAACGACGTGGCCGGCGACGGCACCACCACCGCCACCCTGCTGGCGCAGGCGCTCATCCGCGAAGGCATGAAGAACGTCGCCGCCGGGGCAAACCCGATGGGGATAAAGCGCGGCATCGAAAAGGCGGTGGACGCGGTTGTGGACGGCGTGATCGCCAATTCCAAGAAGGTCAGCGGCTCGGCGGATATCGCCCGTGTCGCAACGGTGTCGGCCGGCGATTCGACGATCGGCGATCTGGTGGCCGAGGCGATGGAAAAGGTGACGGCGGACGGCGTCATCACGGTTGAGGAATCCAAGACGGCGGAAACCTATTCCGAAGTGGTGGAAGGCATGCAGTTTGACCGCGGCTACATCACGCCGTATATGGTGACCGATACCGAGAAAATGGAAGCGGTGATCGACGACGCTTACATCCTGATTACCGACAAGAAGATTTCAAATGTGCAGGATATTCTGCCGCTGCTGGAGCAGATCCTGCAGGCCGGCAAGAAGCTGGTGATCATTGCCGAGGATGTGGAGGGCGAAGCGCTTTCCACCCTGATCGTGAACAAGCTGCGCGGCACCTTTACCTGCGTGGCGGTCAAGGCCCCCGGCTTTGGCGACCGCCGCAAGGAAATGCTGCAGGATATCGCCATCCTGACCGGCGGCCAGGTCATCTCGGAAGAGCTGGGGCTGGAGCTGAAGGAGGCCACCATGCAGCAGCTCGGCCGCGCCCGTCAGGTGAAGGTTCAGAAGGAGAACACCATCATCGTGGACGGCGCCGGCGATTCCGATGAAATCAAGAACCGCATTGGTCAGATCCGTCACCAGATCGAAAACACCACCTCCGACTTTGACCGCGAGAAGCTTCAGGAGCGTCTGGCGAAGCTGTCCGGCGGCGTGGCCGTCATCAAGGTCGGCGCGGCTACCGAGGTGGAGATGAAGGAGAAGAAGCTCCGCATTGAGGACGCCCTCTCCGCGACCAAGGCGGCGGTTGAGGAAGGCATTGTGGCCGGCGGCGGCGTGGCGCTTGTCAACGCTTCCGAGAAGCTGAACGACCTGCTGAACAGCGCCGAAGGCGACGAGAAGACCGGCGTGAAGATCGTGGAAAAGGCTCTGGAGGAGCCTCTCCGTCAGATCGCCCTGAACGCCGGGATGGAGGGCAGCGTGATTATCGATAAAATCCGCACCTCCGGCAAGGTCGGCTACGGCTACGATTTTGCCAAGGATGCATACGGCGACATGATCGCGGCCGGCATTGTCGACCCGACCAAGGTGACCCGTTCCGCCCTGCAGAACGCGGCGTCGGTTGCCGCCATGGTCCTGACCACCGAATCGCTGGTAGCGGACAAGAAGGAGCCGACTCCGCCTCCGGCGGCCCCGGCCGGCGGCATGGACGGCATGTATTAAGCCGTCGCCGCAAAGGACCGACAGCGGCCGGGCGTCGGGGATTTATCGAAGGACTCCGGCATCCTGCCGCCTGAAAAGCGCAGGCTTTCCGGCGCCAGTCCCCAAAACGTTCGGTATGTTTGAATGGCAGCAAGGCCGGTACTACCACAGTAGTGCCGGCCTTGTTATATTTATGGGAAGCATGTGAAGCAAGAACCGGGAATGGGAAAATGTCGGCAAATTTGCCCGCCCGCGCCGGCCGGCGGGTTTCCAGGAAATATAGGGGGCGGGAGCAAGGGCTCCGGAGTGTCTGCGGAGGCGGCCCCAAACGCTTTTCGGCAGCGCATGGCCGAAAGCATAAAAAATGGCGTATGGCTGTTTCCGGCATATGTTTTTCCCTCCGCCGGCTTTTTTCTGTACGCCGGTAGGTGGGAGGATGGAGGGACGGAAGATGGAAGACGGAAAAGAGCAGGCCGAGCCGGCAGCATTGCTTTTGAAAAGGCTCCTGCAACCTACACAAAATATTGCGCCTCCGCCCGTTTTACCCACCAAAACATTACAAAAATCGGGAACCCACTTGCAAAAAAACGCGGTTTGCAATACAATAGAGATATCTTTCGACAGGAGGCTACGCAATGCGGTCGTTTGAAGTAAGCGGGGCGCTTGGTTCGCATGGCGGCAAAATGCGCAAAGACGGCGTCTGCCGGCTTTCTGTACGGAAAATACAGCGGTAAAACAGCAGGCTGCGGGACTCGTGCATCCGCAGCCTGCTTCCTTTTCTTGCTGCTTCCACAACCTCCACAACTTCCACAGCTTTTTCGGAGGATTTGGGGTATTGGTTATTTGACGCGTGAACGATTGGGAACGATTGCGAACGATTGGGAAGGGGATTTTATGATGGAAACCGAAAAGAAAAAAGTTGCCGTGATTATGGGCAGTGACAGCGATCTGCCGGTGGTCTCCAAGGCGATTCAGAAGCTTAAGGCGTTCGGCATTCCGGTGGAAGCGCACGTGATGTCCGCCCACCGCACGCCGGCGGCCGCCATGGATTTTGCCTGGCATGCCGCTTCAAACGGCTTTGGCGTCATTATCGCCGCCGCGGGAAAAGCGGCTCATTTGGCCGGTGTGCTTGCCGCCCACACGATCCTGCCGGTCATCGGCATCCCTATCAAATCTTCCACGATGGACGGGCTGGATTCCCTGCTCTCTACCGTGCAGATGCCGTCGGGCATACCGGTGGCTACCGTGGCGATCGACGGGGCGGAAAACGCCGCGATCCTGGCGGCGCAGATCCTCGCGGTGGACGACCCCGACCTGCAGGCGCAGCTCCGGGCGATGAAGCGGGAAATGGAAACCGCTGTGGTGGAAAAGGACCGCCGGCTGTCCGCCGAGCTCAACGGTTAGACGGTTTTCCGGCAAGGTTACCGGTTTCGCAGGAAACAGCCACAATAATGACAGGGGGAAATAGAAATGGAAAAACGGGAACAGCTTTACGAAGGAAAGGCCAAAAAGGTATTTGCCACCGACGACCCGGCGCTGCTGATAGTCGATTACAAAGACGATGCGACCGCTTTTAACGGAGAGAAGAAGGGGACTATTCTGGGGAAGGGCGTCGTAAACAACCGGATGAGCAATTTCCTGATGCAGCTCCTCGAAAAGGACGGCGTGCCGACCCACTTTGTTCAGGAGCTTTCCGAGCGGGAGACCGTAGTGAAAAAGGTTACGATCGTCCCGCTGGAGGTCATCATCCGCAACATCGCCGCCGGCTCCTTTTCCAAGCGCTTCGGCGTAGAGGAGGGAACCCCCCTTAAGCAGCCCTCTCTCGAATTCAGCTATAAGAATGACGACCTCGGGGATCCGCTGATCAATGAGTACCATGTTCTCGCCCTTGGCCTGGCCACCAGGGAGGATATGGACACCATCGCAAAATACGCTTTCCATGTCAACGATTTCCTGAAAGCGTATTTCCTCAAGCTGGACGTGGAGCTGGTGGACTTCAAATTGGAATTCGGCAAGACCGCGGACGGCACCATTGTGCTGGCGGACGAAATCTCTCCCGATACCTGCCGCTTTTGGGATGTGCACACCCATGAAAAGCTGGACAAGGACCGTTTCCGCCGCAACATGGGCGGGGAAGTGGAAGCGTACCAGGAGATGATGCGCCGTCTGATGGGCGAATAAGTCGCCGTATGTCATCGCGGGAAACCGGCGGCCGGGCGCTCAGGCGTCCGGCCGCCACAAAAATGAAGGAGGCAGCATGGGCGGTTTATTTGGCGTTGTGTCCGGCGACAGCTGTGTGACGGACCTTTTCTTCGGCGTGGACTATCATTCCCACCTGGGAACCCGCCGGGGCGGGATGGCGGTATACAGCGCGGACAAAGGGTTTCAGCGGGCAATCCACAATATCGAGAATTCGCCCTTCCGCACAAAGTTTGAGCGCGACGTGGGCGAGATGGAAGGGAA
>CAJFTG010000038.1 GCA_904419875.1 Candidatus Avimonas caecicola
GGTATCGATGGTCAGAATATACCGGTAGTTGTAAATCCCCTGAGGGAGCAGGGTATACCCGTTTTCCACAATCCGGATCTCATGAAAGCTGAAGATGAGCGACTGAATCAGGGGAACCAGGATGAACAGGGCGAACCCGATCAGGAAAGGGGTGATAAATACATAGCCGGTGCGGTTCCGCCGCGCCATCAGGTCGGAACGATGCGGAGCCGCCGCGCTGCGTTCTTTTCGCTTGCTCACCGTGATCCCTCCCCTTCGACCAGGAGCCAGCCGGCGGCGGGGACAACCCCCGCGGCGGTCTCCTGATCTGACTCGTTGTAATTGACAAGGATGCTTTTCCCGTTCTCGTAATCCACCTGCACCACCCCGTCGGCAAGCAGGGTGTGGCCGGTAATGGCCTGCCCGTACACCGGCGAGAGGGCTTCCGTCAGCTCGGTCCCGACCTCCACAATCTGCGGTTCCATCGTGTCGAAGTTAACCGAGAAATACTCGTCGTAGGCGGTGTCCTTGACCTCCGCGTTGGAGGCGGCGATTGCGGAAACATACAGGGCTGAGCCGGTTTCAATGCACTTGAGAAGGTAATACCGGTCGTCCGCCGCATGGTTCAGCTCCCCGGCCCCGTACTGTACGCTGCCGGAAAGCACCATCTGGGTGAACGGCACCGCACGGTCCAGCAACGGATGGGTGTTGCAGTCGGTCGGGATATCCACCGCCACGTCCAGCAGCGGCAGCGCATAGGCGTTGGCGCCGGCGGACATGGTCTGATAGCCGGCGTCCCGCATCTTCTGCAGGACCTGCACCGAGTAATCCACCGCCTCGTTGCGGGTCATAAACGCATCCTTATCGAAATTTCCGGACAGGTCGGCGGCGATATACGGCAGGCTGAAGCCGGCCAGCCCCTTTCCCTGCACCGCCTTCAGGAAAAGGTCGGTGTTGCCCGGCATGAGGTTGGGCTGAAGGATATAGCCGAACAAACCGTCCTCGTCCGCGGCGAAGGTCGCCTTGTTGTACGCCGGCTTATAGGCGGATTCGCTGGTGATGAAGCGAACCACGTCGTTCGTCGAGCTGAACCCGTCGAACAGGCCGTCCCGGTAAACGTACTGGAAATCCGCGTCGGGGAAGAGGCGGGCCCCCATCCCCGTCAGCTTTTCCGCCAGCGCCAGCAGGTCCTTCTCCCCGCCCAGCTTTCCCTCCGGGTCAAAGCCGTCGAGCAGGGAGGACTTCAGCCCGCCTTTGCGCCAGCCGGAATAGCGGATGACCAGCCGGTCCCCTCCAAACGCCTGCGCGAGCCGGTCGGCGATCTCCCCCGCCTGCTCAAAGGTGGTCAGCGGCCGCAGGACCTCCCGCGGGACGCCCAGCACCGGCTCTTTATCGTCGATCGCGCCGATGATGTTCACCATCACCGGAAGCTTGTCGCCGGAGGAGCCGTTCAGCGCCCCCTCCCCCTTCAGCCGGGCGCGGTAGGCGGCGGCAATGTCGGTCCACCGGTTCTCCTGCGCGGAAAGGAAGGTGAAATCCACCGCGATATCGTCCCCGATGGACTGCTCGGGATAGCTGTTGACGGTGCTGGTGTCGGTAGAGGTCAGCTTGACCTGCGCGTAATTGAGCAGCTTGAACTTTGCGCCGATCGCCCCGATCTCCTGCGCGGAGGTGCGGGCGGAGGCGTAGATGGAGGAGGTGGCGTCCGCCCGGCCCACCACCGCCATCACCGCGCCCTCCGGGGCGGTGATGCCGTACACGGGAAGATACAGGCTCTTTTTTACCGCGGCCTGGGACAGCTGGTAGAGCGCATAGTCCCGGCCGTATATGCTCTCGTCGTATTCCGCCGTGTTGCTGGAGCGCACACGGCTCAGCTCAATGACGGCGCCCGACCCGTCGGGCACGACCGCCTCGCTGTCCTCCAGCCCGGCGGCGGTGTTCAGATAGGGCAGCAGCGTCACGGTGTCCAGCTTCATGTTGGAGGTCACCTGGATCTCCTCCACCGGGATCCGGACGTTCAGCCGCCCGTCGGCCAGGGAGTATTCCACCGGCAGGACAAAATTGCCGTTGGCCTTGTCCGGGTCAACGTATCCCACGGCCGCATGGTCCTCGTCCCGCATCTCCCGGGTGTAGCCGAGCTTGGTGAAATACTCGGTGATCCGCTTGGTTTCCAATGCCGAGGGCGACTGCTTAAGGGTGTAAATATGCTTGACCTCCGGCAGGTTCGGATAGGTTTCCTCCAGATTTTTGAGCGTCTGCTGGTCGGTCACGGTATCGTAATTGATCTCGAGGTAATACCGCTTCATATTGTTCTGCTCCGCCGTATCCAGCGAGGCGATCAGCTCCTCGAAGCGTTCGCGGGTGAGCACCTGCGGGTACAGCGGCGTCTCGATCACCCGGCCGAAATGATACTCCACCCGCACGCCGTTCTCAATCGGCCGGATAACAAACTGCCCGTATTGCACGCTGTCGCTGAAGGCGTTCATCTGCTTGGAGGTTTCCGCCGAATCGATGGCGGAAACCAGCACCGGCGAGGAATACCTGCCCAGGGAGGAGGGGTTCAGCTCCAGCCGGTTCTGCGGATTGGAATACCACACCGTCCCGTCCGCGGTTTCCACGGCGATCTCGGTGGTGACCGGATGGATGTACAGGGTCAGGCCGTCGCGGGAGGCGACCTTGTCCATTTGGGAAAGCCCCAGCATCTCCTGCGTCTGGGTGAGCGCCTCGCCGGTTTCCCATTCCTGCACCTGGGCGGCGGGCAGCTCCGGGAAGAGCAGCGTGTCGCCCCCGCAGCCGGCGAGGGTCAGCAGCGTCAGTGCCGCCAGGAGGACGGCAAGCGCGCGGTAAATTCGATTGGTTCGCATGTCGTCACATCCTAAGCTGAATTTCGGTGAATATCCCCGCCACGTAGCTGAACAGCTGGTCGAAGATGCTGGCAAACAGCAGCACCAGGAACACGATGAAAGCCATTCCGGCAACGGTCAGGAGAATCGAAAAAACATTTTTGGCCACGGTGAACTGATGAATGGTCAGAATGCCGCAGAACAGCAGCAGCGCCGTGAACGCCAGCCCTATCCCGGTGACAATGCCGATGAAGGTGCTCTCGTCCTGCGTCATGAAGCGGCTCATCAGCACGCCGAGGAAAACGGTGATCATGTACGGCACCATCGCATAGCAGGTCGCCATGAAAATATCTACAAAGCGGCCTTCCCCGTCCATGAGCACGGTGATTGACCAATTGGCCGCGCACCAGAGCAGAAGGGGGACCAGCACGTTGCAGATCTGCCGGATCACGTTGAATTCCTTGGGATTGGCGTCGTTGAAAATAAAGCCGGTATACTGGCTTTGGCAGATGAAGGCTAAAATCAGCAGCACGACCAGCAGCAGGCAGGAGATCACGTTCCCCTGTTTTTCAAACCGCATCTCGTAAAAGCCGCGGATGGGGTGCGCCATAATCGTGAAGGAATATTTCAGCCCTTTTCCAATCTCCTTCAAGACCTGTTCCCCCCCTCGTTTTCCCGACGTTTCCTTCGGAGCTTGCGTATCTTCATGATTACCAGCAGCCCCACCGCCAGAACCGCCGCGACCGAAGCGGTCGGCGCAAACCATTTTGCCACCACCGCCTTGCGGTATTCCTTATAAGAGCGGGAGTACCAGTCCACGTTGTTGCCGAGCTTGAAAAGCTCCATCGCCTCTTCGTATTCCCCGTTGCGGTAGGCCGCCTTGCCCAGGCCGGTATAGGCCATGTCGTAATTGGCGTTGTCCTGCAGCACCCGGCTCCACTCCTCGGCGGATTTCCGATAATCCCCGCTCTCCTGCCACGCAATGGCGGAGGCCACCGTCCGGCCGAACGCGGTCTGCCGGAACATGGTGATGGCGCGGGTATTGCTGTCCAGCACGTACAGGCAGTCGTCCAGCTGGACGAGGGCGCTCGGCGTGCGGAAGCCGCCGGCCGTCACATCCGGCCCGCCGAAAGCGTACAGCAGATAGCCTTCCGAATCGTAAGTGAACAGCCGGCAGCGGTTGCTGTCCAGCACCGTATAGGTGCCGTCCGGCCCGTTGGCGACATCCACAAACCGGGAGATGCCGGTATAGGGGGAATCGACCTTGTCGGTGTCCTGGATGATTTCCTGGTCGCCGGAGGGCGGGCCGAAGCCCTTGCGCCGGAGAATGTCCTCGCCCAGCATGTTCAGGCGGCGGACCAGCGCCCCCTCCTGGGAGCCGTTGTCGCTCCCCAGCTCGGCCACCACCACCTTTTCGTCGATGGCGGAGGAGGTCACGAACAGGAAGTCCTCGTCGTCCAGGGAAATGTTGTTGTATTCGATCGGCACAAAATCGGCCATGCGGTCGAGCTGCGCCTGGGTGGAAAACTTCTTCCACAGCACCTCGATGGGATTGGCGTTGACCTTTCCGGCGGCGAGGAAGCCCTCGAACTCCCCGTCCGGGTCAAACTCCACGATGCCCTCGTTGACGTTGACAGCCACCACATGAATCCGGCCCGAGGAATCCACCACCAGTTTGGAAGGGCGGTAGCGCTCCACAAAATCGGCGTCGATGATGGCGCTGTCCTCATGGCTTGGCGCCGCAATCAGCCGTTTGAGGTTTCCCTCGGCGTCCATATGTACGATGTTCTTGGTGGTGCCGTCCGCCACGTAAATCTCGTTTTCCGGGGTGACAAACACACCCAGCGGCTCCCGGAAGGCAACCTCCTGCCCGTCCGCGTCGATATATCCCGTCCAGCTGCGGACCACCCGCAGCTCCTTGTCCAGCTTGACAATCCGGTTGTCGGCGGCCGTGTCGCCGCTGGCCGCGATATACAGATAGCCGTCCTCCGAGGCGAACAGGTCGTTGGGCCTTTTGAAGTCCCCAATCCCCAGGTCCACCCCGGTGACCACCTTTTCCACCGTATACGGGTCGGGGCAGGCGATCGGGTCCCCCCACCGGCTGTAGGTGTAGCTGCGGAAGGAGAGCTCCGGCGCGTATACCTGCGACGTATCCGCCGCCGCGGGGACGGCTCCCAGCAGCAGCGCCGCGCAGGCGGCGGCCGCGCCCCGGCGGAGGATAGCGGTTTTTCTACTCATCTGCCGTCCTCCTATTCCTTGATGCCCGACGTGGACATGGTGTCCAGGATCTGGCTCTGGCTGAAAATGAAAATCAGGATGGGGACGCTCATCAGGATCAGCCCCACCGCGGAAGCGGCGCCCGCCCGGGCAAAGCCGCCCGCCGCAATCTGGTTGAGGGCGTACGGCAGGGGCTTGAGCTCCTCGCTGCGGATAAGCACCCCGCCGGTGGAATTCCACAGCGTCTGGGAGGAGAAGATAATCAGCGTCAGCCATGCCGGCTTCACCGTGGGCATCACGATGCGGAAAAAGATCCGCAGCTCGCCCGCCCCGTCGATTTTGGCCGCCTCCAGCACGGAGTCGTGCACCGTCACCATGAACTGCTTCATCAGGAACAGGCCGATGGAAGATCCGATGGCCGGCACGATCAGGGCCAGGTAGGTATCCACCAGCCCCAGCGCCGACATGATGATGAAGTTGGGGATGGAGGTCACGGTGGAGGAAAACATCAGGGTCATGACCACCAGGCTGAAGAAGGCGTTGCGGCCGTAAAAGCGGTGCTTTTCCAGCACGTAGGCCGCCATGGAGGCGAAAATCACATGCAGCCCGGTCCCCGCGGCCGTGATAAACAGCGTGTTGAAGAAATAGCGCGTGATCGGCACCCAGGAGTTGTTCATGACCGACAACAGGTCCTTCAGGTTATCCAGCGTCGGGTTCTGCACAAAAAAGCGGGGCGGCGACAGATACAGCTCGTCAATCGGCTTGAAGGCGTTGCAGACCACATAGACCAGCGGGATCGCCATAAAAACCGCCAGTATCGTCAAAAAGAGAATGTTGAAAACATCGCCGGCCAGGCTGCGGGTGGTCCGCACCTTCAGCAGCTTGCGCAGGAAACGGCCCGCGGCCTTCAGCCCGGCAAGCAGGCCGCGGCCGAGCTTCGCAAAAACCATCCCGGCCGGATGGGGCTTTTTCACATTGGCATCCATGTCGGCTCCCTTTCTCCGGCGATCGAAACCGAATCCGCCGGGCCCCCGCTTTCGCCGGAAAACGGAGGCCCCGGAGCGCGGACGCTCCGGCCTCGGACAGCCCGGCCGCTACCGGCCGACCCGTTCAAGCAGCAGGTTGATCAGCTTCCGGCAGATGTACATCAGCAGGAAGAGGACCGCCGCAATGGCGGAGGCATATCCCATCTCAAAACGCTGGTAGCCGTAATCCCACATGTGGTTAACCATCGTGTGGGCGGCGTATTCCGTCGAGGGGAACCCGGCCAGCGCCACCGTCACCTCATGGATGGAGAACGCGCTGGTAATGCTCATGACCGCGCCGAAGAGCAGCTGCGGCTTCATCATCGGCAGGGTCACATACCACAGCTCCTGCCAGCGGTTGCGCAGCCCGTCGATGGCGGCCGCCTCATAATACTGCTTGTCGATGTTTTTAAAGCCCGCCACAAAGGACAGGAAGCCGGCGCCCATACTTCCCCACAGCACGCAAAGGATGATGACGAATTTGATGTACTGCGGGTCGGTCAGCCATTCGATCGGGTCGGTGAGAAACCCCATGTTAATCAGCGCGCCGTTGACATAGCCGTAGATATCGCCCGAGAAAAGCGTGCCGAAAATCACGTAGACCGAGCCGGCGATGGTGGGGGAATAAAAGATCAGCACGAACAGGGTGCGCAGAAAGGGGGAGAGCTCATTGATCAGCCACGCCACCACGAAGGACAGGATGTAGCCGCCCGGCCCGGTGATGACCGCGAACACCAGGGTGTTCTGCAGCGCGGTCAGGAACACGTCGTCCCGGGTGAACAGGCGGATATAGTTTTCAAAGCCCACCCAGCGCACCGGCTCGAAGATGTTGTTATAGGTGAAGCTGTAAAAGATGCTGGCGAGCACGGGCAGCACCGTAAAGGTGATGAACACCAGCGCATAGGGCAGCAGAAACGCATAAGAGACCCGGTCGTGCCACAACTTTCGCCCGATCCGTCCCAGCCGGCCCTGTGGCTTTTTCGTTTGCAGGGACATATTCCGTTCCTCCTATCGTTCCTCAGTGGGCAGGCCGAACTCCGTCCGCTTGTCGTAAATCTCGTCGTTGATGATGCTCGCGTACTGGAGGATCGCCTCGCGCGGCTCGTCCGCATCCTCCTTGATGCAGACCGCCCGGAAAGCGTTGTTGATGTGGCGGGAGGTGTAATAGCTGCCGGGAACCTCCGGCACGCCCTTGGCCCAGACGGCCTGCGCCTCCAGCACCCGGTAGTCGCGGGAGGACCAGGGGAGCTGCTCCATCGCCTCGACGTTGGCGGAGGGATAGCGGGCGGAGGTGCCGAGCAGGCTTTCCATCTCGCGGGAATAAGACACCTGCGTCTCGGCGTCGGTCCACCATTTCATGAAATCCCAGGCGGCTTCCTTGTCGCCGGCGTTGGTGAACAGGATGCAGGCGGTCACGGACGAACGGACCGAATGGTCCACCGTGCCGTCCTCCTGCACCGTGCCGGGCACCATGCTCATCCCCCACAGCCCCTTGATCTCCGGGGCGGAAACCGCCAGCTGGTTGTACAAAGACAGGTCGGCGATCACGATGGGGGATTCGCCGGTGCGGAAACGGTTGGCGATGTTGAAGTTGGTGGGCAGGCCGTAGCTGGTGTAGAACTTGGTCCAGGTCTTGAACGCCTCCACCGCCACCTCGCTGTCCAGGTCGGTGGCCATGCCGCCGTCCCGGTAGAACTGCCCGCCCGCCTGGAAGACAAACATGGCGTATGTAGTCATCCCTACGCTGACGTCGGCTCCCACACTGGTGCCGGTGTCCATCAGGAAGGTCATGTTCTTTTTCTGCAGAACCGGCAGATAGCGGATTACATCGTCCCAGGTCCAGGGGTCATCCAGCGTGGGCGCGGGAATCCCCAGCTCGGATAGGATGTCGGTGCGGTAGAACATCACCGGGTAGGTCTCCTGTTCGGGCAGGGCGTACACCCCGCCGTCAAAGGTCAGGGGCGTCATCGCGCTCTCCCGGAAGCGGGACAGCACCTGCTCCAGATCGGCCGGGTCGGCCACCGTGCGCAGGTCCACGGCCGCGTGCCGCGTCGCGTAGTTGATCGGCAGCTGCATGCCGGCGTTCATCAGCACGTCCGGCCCGTTGCCCGCCGCAACCGAGGGCAGAATGGCGTCCGCCTGCACCACCTGCAGCTTCACCCCGACCGTCCTGCCGAGGCTTTCCGCGCTGCCGGGGGTGTAGGAGGAGCGGATCAGGTCGTTCAGGATGGTCGCCTGATCCCGTCCGGTGGTGGACCATACGGTGATCTCGGCGTCGGTCGCCTCCCCGGTGCCGGAAAGGGAGTTATAATCCTCGACAAAGGAGGCGAGGAACATCTGGAACATATACCCGGCCATCTCGAAAAAGCTGGCGTCCGCTTTGGGCAGGGGAGTTCCCGGCGCGGCGACGGTGACCGTATCGACGTCCAAAGGCAGGCTGGTGGCGTCCAGCATCCAGGTGTTCAGCGCCGCGATATTGTCCTTGAAATAGGTCATCCGCTTGGAGATTTCCCGCGGGTCCTCATGAAATTCCCGCAGCTGGTCCGCCATCTTGCGCAGGCTGGCCAGCTCGCTGCCCGAAAATCCGGCGATCTCCTGGATGTCGGCGGCGATCTGCTCCAGCTTTTCGGCCTGCACCAGCATCTCGTCGATGGTGTCGGGGATCTGTTCGTCCAGGTTGTAATCCCGCATGGTGTCCGGCGTGGAACCAATAATCATCAGCAGCTCGCGGTAAATGTCGTTGAGCACGTCCACCGATTCCTGCGTGCGGCCGAGGATCTCGCCGAAATCCCCCAGCGTTACCTCCAGGGAAAGGGTATAGGTCTTTCCGGCTTCAAAATAAAACTTGCAGGGTTCGCCGTCGATGGAAACGGTGTAAATGATCCAGCCGTTTTTGTAAGTGAAGCGCAGGTCCTGCGCCTCCGCAAAGGGGATCTCGCCGTCGATCTTCAGGGCGCGGGTAGCGTAAAAGCCGCGGGTATAATTCTGGCGGACGCGCAGCCGGATTTCGTACAGCCCGGTTTCCTCGGGCGTGAATTCCCAGGCGATCTCCTTGCCGGGGCTGGCCCAGGCGCTGCCGCCGATGTTGTTCAGGCTGATCTTCGAGCCCTTGTACGGCGTGGTGGCCGGGGATACCCGGTCGGAGGAAGCCACGATGGTCGCGTCGTTCTTCCAGGCCGGCAATTCCGCCTCGATGCTGGGCAGGGAGACCGTGGCGTCCGCCGCGCCCGCGTGCTGGGCCGCATATTCCGCATAAGTGGGCAGGGTTTGAGCCGCCCGGAAGGTGATGCTGCGGATATGTACGTTTTCCCGCGACACATACAGCGTCACCGTATTATCCGCCTCGACCGGGAACAGCAGCGCCTGGGTATGGAAGCCGGAGCTGTCCTTCGCCGTGCAGGTGAGCCAGCCGCGTTCCTCCAGAGGGATTTCCTCCTGCGAGGGACGGATGTCGTTATTGTTGGCGTCGGTTTCAATTTTCCCGCCCTTGTCCCTCCACAGGCGGGTCAGGGTCAGGCTTCCCGCTTCCTGAAAGGGCAGCTCCCCGTTCAGGCGCACCGCCAGTTCCACGTCGTTGGAACGCCCCGCCACGGGGTCGTATTCAATAATCAGATTGTACAGGCCCGGCTGCCCCGTGAAGGGAACCGTAAGGCTCCCCTCCTCCTCGATCAGTACCGAGCCGTCCTCCGCCGTAAAGTCGCCCGTTCCTTCCGCCAGCTGCGCAGCGTCCAGAACGATCGCCGGCCCGGCGGCGGGCGCCTCGTTTTCATCTATTCCGCGCCCGGCCAGAAAATCGGTATACGACCGGGTCCCGGCGATTTCCTCCCCCGTCACCTCCGCCGGCTCCGAAGCGTCCGGCGGCGTCTGCGCGGAGGACGCTTCCTCCGACGGCGCAGCCGCGGCGGGGAGCGCTGTTCCCGCCAGGGACAGCAGCAGGGCGGCGCTGAGCAACAAAGTCAATATTCTACGCGACATAGGGGAACCGTGCCTTTCCGCAGTCCTGCTTCCGTCCCCGGCCGTGCCGAAGGCGGAAGCAGCACCGCTAAAATATGAGGAAGCGGCCTTGGGGGCGGGCGCCGGCCCCCGAAGAGATCGGCGCCCGCCCGAAGCTGCCAGAGAACGCCTGGATTACTGGTTCTGTCCGTTGAGGACGGCGGTGTAGGCGCTGTCGTCAATCACGCCCTGATAGCGGGGCTTCGCCTCCGCGATGATGGACTGCGGCGTGCCGGCATTGTCGGCAAAGCTGCCGGCCAGTTCCATCATGGCTTCCCGCAGGCCGACGCGGCAGACGCCGTTGGATTTGATCTTGTCGTTGAGCATCAGGTCCACGTAAACCTCCACCGACGCCTCGTCCGGGAAGAGGGATTCGCCCGTGTTGCGGATGCGCTCCTCCTCGGTATAGCCGTCGTCGGACGGGTCGAGCAGGTCGTTGTAAACCAGCAGAGCCGCCTGGGCTTTCTCGTCGCTGATCGAAGCGGGGATGAAATAGGAATTGCCGCCGTAGCTTTCATCCACAAAGCCGGTGGAATCCGGGCCCTGCGGGAAATAGGTCAGGCCGTACTCCTCGCTGGTGCCGTTTTCGGTCATCACGTCCCGGATGTACTCAATGACCCATTCCTCCGCGCGGAACAGGCCGACCTGTCCGTTGGCAAACGCGTCCACCGTAACCTCCCAGCCGCTGCCGTTGGGACGCAGATAGATGGTTTTATCCGTGTTGAGCATCCGGTTGAAAACCTCCAGCCCGGCCAGAGACTTCGGGCTGTCCATGCTGAAAGTGGGGGGATTGGTGCTGTAATCGATCAGATCCGCGCCGTTGTTGACGATAAAGGTGGTCATCAGCCAGTAGGAGTCCATGGTGGACAGCCCCCACTGGACGGTGTTGCCGGAGGAATCCAGCTTGGTCAGCTTGCGGGCATACTCTTCCAGAGTGGCGTAATCCCAATTGCCGCCGCTGGCGATCAGCTCATTCGGGTCGGTGAGCTGCGCCTCCTGAAGCAGGCGCTTGTTGTACAGAAGGCCCGACTGAATGGAATTCTGATTCTTGGAGAAACCGTAAATGGTATCGCCGTAGGTCGTCTCATCCACGATGAAATCGTTCCAGGTGCCGTCGTGGAAGTCGATGCCGACCGCTTCCGCAACCGCGCCCGCATCCCGGACGGCGCCCGCCTTGATCCAGTCGGTAATCATCCAGGGGAAGGAATACATGATGTCGCCGAAGGGCTCGCCGCTCATGATTACGCTGGCCATGTTGTCCCAATACGGGCCGGAATCCACTTTGATCCATTCAAACTGGATGTTGTACTTCTTCTCGACCTCATCGATCTTCGCAATCAGCGCGTCGGTCTCCGCATCCTTGCCGGGCGTCAGGTCCTTTCCCCAGGTGTCGGCAAAGGTGATCGTGATCCCGCCGAAATTGTATTGGGTTTCCTCCTGGGAAGAGTCGGGGGACGAGCTTTCCGTCGAGCCGTTGCAGCCGGTTGCCATCGCCGCAATGAGCAGGGCCGAAACCGCCGCCGTGAGTATCCGGGTAACGCTTTGTTTCATTTCCTTTTCCTCCAGTCCTGCAAAATGTAATTTCTGCGAACTTCCTTTATCACCGGCGGCTTCCGCCGCCGCTTCAGGCATACAATCAGCGGGAATCCTCCGCATCCGCAGCAGCCGGGCTCTCCGCCGCTCCGCACACCTTGCGGTAACGGGAGGGGGACATCCCCATGCTGTGGTTAAAAGCTTTGATGAAATTGGAAATGCTGAAAAAACCGCATTCCTCGGCAATATCGATGATCTTTTTATCGGTGTTCTGCAGCAGGTCGGTCGCGTTCTGCAACCGCAGGCGGTTCAGGTATTCCATGGGAGACAGCCCGTAGGTGCGCCGGAAAACCGAGCTGAAATTCGGCACGCTCATGCTGGCCTCCCGCGCCAGGTCCGCCAGCGTGAGCTTCTGGTCGTAATGCCGGTAGATGAACCGGACCGCCGGCGCCAGGCGTTCCTTGTTCTGCGTTTCCCTCACGGTTCCCAGCGTGTCCCCCTGCCGCTCGGCCTCCTTCTTAAGCAGGGCGGCCAGCTGCCAGAGCATCGCCACCGCCATCAGCGGCGAAGAGGCTTCGCCCGCCTCCGCCTCTTTCCAGATGGTTTCCACCGCGGCGGTTACCTCCGGATAACAGGCGTCCTTTTCGGTGAGCAGCCGGCAGCTCCGGGCCATGACGAGCATGGGCGCCAGCGCTTCCCTACCCAGGGTGCAGGCGTAGGAATTGCTGAACAGGCGGCGGTCAAAAACAATCAGGTTCGCCAGCACATTTTCCATGGCGGTGAACACGTAGCTTTCTTCACAGCCGAGCACCAGCAGGCCGCCGACCTGCACCTCCGTGGACACGCCGCCGGCGGTCACCCGGCCGCTTCCCCGCTGGATGCGGCAGATCGCCAGGATATTCTCCGGCTTGTTCTCCTGAGCAAAACGGGTATAATCGACAAAGGACAGAGGAACCGACCCGCCGCAGGCGATGGATATGCACTTTGTAAACACTACAACACCATTGACGTTCAGAATCCGTCACCTCGAAACCTTCCCGACGTTCCGTTGCCTCTCTGCCCCGGTTGTTTCACAGCCCAACGTTAAAGAATGCCCAAAAAAGGATTTTTCCATTCAGTAATCGATTTCTGTGCAGGTAATACAGCCTCTTTCCCCCGGCTTCCGCTTTCTTTGCCTTCGCATTTTCCACGGCAGACGCTCCGGCCGGCGGCGGGGCGGAAAGCAGCCGCCTCGCGCCATGCAAAGCAGGGCACAGCGGCGTTTCGGAACATCCCATTTCCTTTGCTGTCCCACCGTTCCCCGCACTATGCCTTGATGGCTCCCCCGCCCAAAGCAAGCACTTGCTCAATGTGCTCAGAAATCGTTTTCTGTCGAAAACCACCCGGGCCTCCCGCCGTGTTCCGCCTTCTCATCGGCCAACCGCTTTCCCGCCGTCCGGCCATATGTAGGCCCCACGGACCATGCAGAAAATCCTTGTATGCTTTGTAAGCTTCTCCAGCGGCTATATGTATACTATACTAAATCGGACTTTTTTGCTTTTCATATCTTATTAAATAGTTCCATTATCCGGTGAATGTGATGGTTTTTTACCAAAAAGTTTTCCACCAGAAAGGGGCAAACAGGAAGCGCTTTCCATTTCGTTTTCCCCTCTCTCCGCCCCTTTCGGCCCTTTTCCCAGCCCTTCTCCAGCCTTCCCCCGGTTCTTTCCGGCGTTTCCCGGCTCTTCCCGCGCTGATCGACCGTTCAGCCGCGCCGGGCCACCGATTCCCTTTCCACCAGCTTTGGTTTGAAGCGGACGGTTTCCAGAGGGGCGGACGGATTCTCAAAGCTTTTCTGCAGCAGCTCGATGGCGCGCACGCCGATCTCGCGGGTGCACTGGTCGATCGTCGTCAGGGCCGGAGTAATCATTTTGGAAATCGTCATATTGTCGAACCCCAGCACCGACACGTCCTGCGGCACGCGGACCCCCCAGTTCTGGAGGGCGCGGATCGCCCCAATCGCCATCATGTCGTTGATGCAGAAAATGGCCGTGGGCGGCGCGTCAAGCCGCATCAGCTTCTCCGCCAGGCGGCAGCCAATGTTGAATTCGTAGGAGCTTTCATCCTCCAGCTCAAAATCCGAGATGCGCAGGGTGTTCTGCGTCAGCTCGATCCCGCTTTCCCGCAGGCCGGCGCGGAAGCCGTCCAGCCGCTGCCGGCGGCTGGCATAGGTCAGCGGCGCGCTGATGAAGGCAATCTCCCGGTGCCCCATCTCCACCAGGTAGCGGGCGGCCATATATCCCCCGCCGTAGTAGTTGAAGCAGACGCGGTGGGTCGGCGTATACAGGGGCTGCTCGATGGCCACCACCGTCACCCCGTCGGTGTTCACCTCTTCAATCCAGGAGGTGTCGTCGCTGACGGTGGACAGGATGATCCCCTTCACCTGCTTTTGCAGGAGGGAGAGAAACTGCTTCTTTTCGTACTCCGGATTGCGGTAGGAATTGCAAAGCAGAACGTTGTATCCGCTGTGAATCAGGGAATCGTTGATTCCGGCGATCAGGTCCGGATAATAGAAGTTGGAAATATTGGGGATAATGACGCCCACCTCGTCGGCCCGGTTGGATTTCAGATACCGGCCCAGCATGTTGGGCTTGTAGTTCAGTTCCCGCACGGACGCCTGCACCCGGGCGCGCAGCTCGCTGCTGACCGGGTAATCCGCATTGTTGACAATGCGGGACACGGTCGCGACCGATACGCCGCAATGGCTCGCCACATCGTAAATGGTCACTTTCTTCCTGGTCATCGCCCTGCGCTCCCTTTTTGCATGCGGACAGCCGCTCCCGTCCTGCTTGCCGGGATGGTACAGCGGATGTTTCTTCCGCCTTCTATGCGGCTTTTGCAGAAATTGTTTCTGTAAAAATACAGCAATCGATTACTTTTTGAAGGAAAGGCGGGGCTCCTGCGCAGGGAATGCCCCTGCAGCAGGGCCCGCCGCCGGGTTCAGTCCTGAAGGGTGTACCAAACCGACGCCTGGTGCACCGCCATGCCGAAGTTCCCGTCGGGGAAGGAAGCGAGGAGGGATTCGTGGACCTTCTCCATCTCCTCCACCATGACCGCCTTGCCCTCCTCCATGAAGGAGACGGCGTCCCCCTCGGAGGATTTTGTTTCCACGCCGAGGATGATCTTGCAGCCATACTCCTGCGCATAGTCGATCTCTTCCTTGGCAACGTCCAGAATCTGCGCCGCGGTGTCCCGGTAGGACATGATGGCGATGGTGTCGCAGGTTTTGGCCATCAGCCGGGCCAGCTCAATCTCCTGCCCGTCTCCGTCCAGAACGGTATCCGTCATCCAGAAGGGGATATCCCACTCCAGAATGGTGCCGGCCGCCTCGGCGGCGGGCGCCGCCTTCTGCAGGGCGAAGTCGGCGAACATCTGCATCACCTTGGCCCGGCCCTCGTCCCCGGTCTTAAAATCCGGGTGCTGATGCGGCTCCACGTCCAGATGCATGGAATAGAACCTCTCGTCCTCTGCCGCCGCCTGCTGATAGGCGTTGAATTTGTCGACATATCTTTCGAATCCGGTGCTGTCCGGCTCGATCCAGCTGTAGTCGCCGGTCAGGGCCGCCACCCGCATGCCCATGCCGCCCGCCTTTTTCACAAACGCGCGCACATCCGCAAAGCTCGCCCGGGCTCCGTCGCTGTCCGTCATCCCGTCGATGCAGAGATAGATCTCGCTCACGGCGTTTTCCTGCAGGAAGCCCAGCAGGTCGTCGGAATCCTGAATGGTGTTCACCTGCCACCACCAGACCCCCAGGGTATCGGTGTCCTCCTGGGTGCGGAAGCGGATCGTGGTGTTCTTTTCCGTTGCCGCCGTCGTGGTCGTGGCGGCGGACGGGGCGGACGGGATGGATGCGGAGGTTTCGGAACCGGTTTCTTCCGAAGAACAGCCGGCCAGCAGCGAGGCCGCCAGGCAGGCACAGGCGGAGACGGCCGCCCATTTGGTCCGTTTCATCGATAACGCCTTCCTCTCCATACGGTTGTTTGTTGTTCCGTGCAGACCGGCGGGGGCGCCGGTCCGGGCCGCGGGCTCAGCCGGCCGGTCAGCCGGTCATCAGGGCATACCAGGAATACACATGGTGGATCGCGCCGCCCAGCTTGCCGTAGCCGGTGCCGTCCAGCAGGGAGCGGAGCACGCCCTGCTCCCTGATCAGCTTATCCTTACCGGAATAATAATAGGTGATGTTGGTCGGGGTGATCTGGATGGTTTCAGTTCCCGCAATCAGGCGGCAGCCGTTCTCCCTGGCGTAGGGAAGCTCCAGGTTGGTAGCCCGGTCGAACTGGCCGGACCCGGTGTTGAAATAGGACATGATGCCCAGCGAATGGCACTGTGTGGTCATCAGGTCGAGGATGTTCACCTGCGCCCCGCTCGGGTCGGTCACCATATCCCCCTCGGTAAACCAGGACCAGATGTCGTATTCCAGCTCCACGCCGATGGCGTCGCATTGGCTGCGGGCTTCCACCACCATATCGGCCATCCACTGCGTATACTTGGCGCGGTTGTTGTCCCATTTGGTGCCCATCGTATGCGGCTCCACATCCAGGTGGATGGCGTAAAACCTCTCGTCGGAGGCCGCGCGGTTCTGATACCCCGCGATTTTTTCCACAAAGGAGGTGAGGGAATAATATTTCTTGTCCGGGTCGATCCATCGCAGGACGCTGTCCCCCGACGCGCCGGTCAGGGCCGCCACCCGGATGCCGTATTTATTGCACTTTTTTACAAAGCCGCGGACGTACCGTTCGCTGACCATCCCCGACGCCACGTCGTCCTCGCTCAGGCCGCCCTGGGCGACTTCCTCGTCCCAGGGGATCATCTTGCTGACATCCAGATAAATTTCGGTGACGTTGTTGGCGATGAGCATATCCAGAATCATGTCCACCGAAACGCCGTCCACCGGGCTGACGATGCCGCTCAGAGTCCACCACCAGACGCCCAGGGTGGTCGTGTCCCCATCCTGACGGAAATCGATGCTCGGCCCCTTGTACAGGGAACCGGGCTTGAAGTCGGCGCTGCCTACCTGGGCGGCGTCCGGAACCTGGCTGCCGGCAGAGGGCTGCCTGGTGGTCGTGCTGGCCGGTCTGGTTGTGGTGGTGGTTGCCGCCGGCCGGGTTGTGGTTGTCATAGTGCCTTCCTCCGTAGCTGACGAAGTTGTTGTGTCCCCTGTGGTCGACGTCGTGGAGGACGTTCCGCTCCCCGATGCCGACGACGAGGCATCCGAGGCGGGTTCTTCCGTTGGCCCACAGCCGGCGGCCGCCAGGGCGACCAGCAGCGCCGACAGGGCGGCGAGCCCGCGTACCCATGGGTTTCGCTGTTTCATGGAAAATACCTGCCTTTCTCTGTTCAAAAGCCGCCGGGCCGTCCATCCGCCGGCATTTCCTCCCCCCTGCCGCCGGAAGCGGCGTACAGGCGGAAGAGGGCTTCATCCGCTTCGAAGCGGGACCGGACGAAAACCTCCGCGTCCGCTTTGGTGTAATGGGTTTCCACAATCCGGCGCACCTGCGGCTTCAGCTCCTCCCGCAGGGCGGCTACCTCCGCCATCCGGTTGCGCACAATCCGCTTTTCCGCTTCGGTGACATCCATGGACAGCTTGTACAGCTCCCGTCCGACGGCCTGGGATTTCAGGCGGTAGGCGCTGAGCAGCTCCATCACCCGGAGCACCTCCGCCTCATACCGGTGGCGCGCCGCCCCCCGGCACACACGGACGATGCGTTCATAGCGCTGCGCGCTGCCGCCGTGGAAAAGGTCCTCCTGCTCCACCCCGAAGAAGGCGGAGGAAAAGCGGCTGTCGAAGCCCTCCCGCACGGCGTCCCGGTTCCACAGTTTCTCGGCGGCGAAAAGGACCGGGTACCACACCGTATCGAAGAAGGGATGCGGCGGGGCGATGGTGCCGCTGTAGTTGGACCAGACCGTCATACAGAAGCCGTCCAGCCCCTCCTCGCCGCACAGGCGCCCCCACATGTCCACATTGCCCAGCCGCAGCTCATACCAGGGCATATCCAGGTACTGGGGCTCCGGCCCTTCGCCGCACTTGGCGGCGGCGGCGCCCAGCACGGTGAAGCCGGCCGCGCGGAACCGCCGGGCCAGGCGCTTGGCCAGGGCATAATTGCTTTCGTAGTACAGCCAGATCATGATTACGACCCGGCGGTCGATCTGCGCCAGTTCCTCGTCTGAAAAACCGCGCAGCATATCGTCCCAGACGATCGGGATTTTCCCCGCGGCCAGCACGCGGGCCGCCATCCGGTTGATGTGGCTGATGTACAGGCGGTGCCTGCCGTCCTCGCCGAACCGTGCCCGGCATTCCGGGCAGCTGAGCAGGTTCCATGCCTCGTCACAGCCCAGATGGACGTACCGGCTGGCCGGATGGGCCGCCATCACGTCGTCCAGCAGGCTTTCCACCACGGCGTAGGCTTCCTCCCGGCTGGCGCAGATCTCGTCGATGTCGTTGAAGTGCTTCCATCCGGTCGGGCTGAAGCCGTACGGCGCCGGCGTAGAGGGAAACTCCCGCATCTCCCGCAGCGGATAATACGCGGGGAGCTTGAGCAGATACTCCAGGTGCCCGATGGTCTGCTGCAGCGGGATAATCTCTATGTACAGCTCCGCCGCCTTCTCCTGAATGCGCCGCAGGTCCTCCGGGGAATAGTGCGCGGGGTCGCTGACATCTGCATGCCGGGTAAAGGGGAAGCGGTTCTCATATTCCAGCAGGAAGGTGCTGAACCGGGCGGCCGACAGCTCCTCCAGGATTTCCAGCAGCCGCTCGGTGCGGGGAAAGCCATACCGCATATCCATGTGAAACGCCCGGAAAGAGGCGTCGGAGAAATCGATTACTGTCCCGCAGAAGGAACCGTTTTCGGCCAGCAGCTCCTCATATGCGTGCAGGCCGTAAACCACGCCGCGGGGATGGCGGGAAAGGATGCACACGCCGTCCGCCCGGGCTTCGAGAAAATAGCCGTCCTCCCGCCCCGCCCCGCAGAGCGCCGCAGGCAGTTCCGGCAGATGCGCCGACGCCGACGCCGACAAAACCGCGTAAAACAGGCCGTCCGCCTGCCGCGCATTGACGGCAAGGGGGCCCAGGCTGCGCGGCGACAGCCGCCGTTCCGCCCACGGGCCGGCATTGGTCGCGGTATATCCTCTTGCGGGCGTTTCTGCCGGAAAAAGTTCCATCTGTTTCGGCCGGGGAATCAACGCCATACAAGAACCCCCCTCTTGCAACAGTCTTGGAGTGCATTTTTATCATACCAATCAGAAAATGCGGTTTCTTTTCAAATATTATGGAAATATGCCACTATCCGAAACAAAAGCATGCGAACCCGGAAAGCACAGGCGGAATCCGCGCCGGGATTGCGGGCCGAAACGCCATCAACGCCGCCAATGAACGGGGGTGCGCGGCCTGGCGAACGGCCCGGCCGCCGGCGCGTCCCTTCTCAAGGGGCGTCAGAACGAACCCGCCGGCACGTGCGCCGTCACGCACACCGCCGCACGCCCGTCACACGCTCGTCACGCGCCCGGCTGCATCCCATGAGAACGCGATGATCGAAAGCGGATGGCCTCGGCCCGCTTCCTCTCGGGAACCCTTTTGCGAGGCTTTCCGCCCTCATTTCTTCCCGCCTTTCTCCCACCTGTCTCCCGCCTGTCTGTCATCCCGGCAAGGCCGGGGCGGGGCCGGCGAAGGCGTACAAAAAAGCGGGCCGCCCCTGCGGCCCGCCGAACCGTTTACCGCTGTACCCGCCCGGAGGCGTCCCCCCCGGCGAGCTTTTCCACCTCTGCGACGGAAACCCGGTTGAAGTCTCCTTCCACCGAATGCTTGAGGGCGGACGCCGCCACTGCGAACTCGATGGCCTCCTGCGGAGCCATCCCCCGGCGCAGCGCATAGATCAGGCCGCCGCCGAAGCTGTCCCCGCCGCCGACCCGGTCCACAATGTGCAGACGGTACTCGCGGGAAAAGCAGGATTCCTTCCCGTCGTACAGCATACCCGCCCAGTTGTTGTCGCTGGCCGACAGGGAGGTGCGCAGGGTGATCGCCACATGCGAAAACCCGAATCGGCCGGCCAGCTGCCCGGCTACCGACCGATAGCCTTCCTTATTCAGCTTTCCGCCCGTGATGTCGGAGCCCTCCGCCTCGATGCCGAACACATCCTTGGCGTCCTCCTCGTTGGCGATGCACACATCCACATACCGGCACAGCGCGGTCATGGCCTCCCGGGCCGCTTCCCGCGTCCAGAGCTTCCCCCGGTAATTAAGATCGCAGGACACGGTCAGCCCCCGCTCCTTGGCGGCGGCGCAGGCCTGCCGGCAGATTTCCACCAGGTTGGGCCCCAAAGCCGGGGTGATGCCGGTGAAATGGAACCAGTCCGCCCCCTCGAAGATCCTATTCCAGTCGAAATCCTCCGGCTTAGCCTCCTGAATCGCGGAATGCGCGCGGTCGTAGATGCACACGCTCCCCCGCTGGGAGGCTCCCTTCTCCAGGTAATAAATGCCGACCCGGTCTCCGCCCCGCACGATGTGGGAAACGTCCACGCCCATGGCGCGCAGGGCGTTGACCGCCCCCTGCCCGATCGCGTGGGCCGGAAGCTTGGTCACAAACGCCGCGTCCTCTCCAAAATTGGCCAGAGAAACCGCGACGTTCGCCTCCCCGCCTCCAAAGGTGGCCTGCAGCTGGTCGTTCTGAAAAAAGCGGTAATACCCGTTCGGCGCCAGCCGCAGCATGATCTCTCCAAAAGTAACAACCTTGCCCATAATGCCTGTTTCTCCCTTCCCCGGTATTTTTTCCCGTTGTGTCCGCGGGGGCTACGCCCGGACCAGGCGGACGGCAAAACCTCCGAACCGGCCGCACAGGCCGATGGACGTGGTTCGTCCCTTCCCGTCCGTTTCCCGGGCGGCCTCGTCAAAGGACAGGCCCTGCCGTCCCAGGTGGTAGACCGCCCTCTCGACGCTGGCGGCGGCGACCTCGATCACTCCGTCCGTTCCGTCCCCGCCGGCCTCCAGTCCCGCGCCGCCCAGCGCCTGCGTCAGGGCGCAGGACGCTGCTCCCGCCGCACCGGCCAGGATAACCCGGCGCAGGGACAGACCCAGCATGGTTTCCACCGCCTCCCGGCTGAGCCGGGTGATCTCCTCCCAGGCGCCGGCGGCAATCAGCTCCTTTTTCACCATCCAGGTACCGCCGCAGGCGAGGATGCGCTCGTCCTTCAGATATTCTCCCATGTTCCCGGTATTCACACCGCCGGTGGGCATGAACCGCAGCCCCGGGAATACCGGGGCAAGCGCCCGGATGGCCGGCAGGCCGCCCGCCTGACCGGCCGGGAAGAATTTCACCGCCTCCAGCCCGGCATTGACCGCCCTGGTCATATCCGAAGCGTTGGCGCAGCCGGGGAGGACGGGAATCCCGTTCTCCAGGCAGTACGCCACCAGCTCTTCGTTATAGCCGGGGGAGACGATAAACCGGGCTCCCGCGTCCACCGCGCGGCGGCACTGTTCGATGTTCAGAATGGTGCCGGCCCCCACCAGCACCTCCGGGCAGTCCCGCGCAATCCGGCGGATGGCCTCCTCCCCCGCTGCGGTGCGGAAGGTGACCTCCGCGGCCGGAATGCCGCCGGCCGTGAGCGCCTGCGCCAGCGGGACCGCCTGGGCGGCGTCGTCCAGCGCGATCACCGGGACGAGGCCGATGGTATGGATGGTTTCCAGAATCGCCTGCATGCCGTCCGTCTCCTTTCTCATACGCCGGAATACGCGGAAAAGCCGCCGTCCACCGGCAGGACCACGCCGGTAATGAAGGAGGCCGCCTTTTCGTCCAGCAGAAAGAGCAGCGCACCCGCCAGCTCTTCCGGCTCGCCGAAGCGGTCCATCGGGGTGGCAGCCAGGATCTTGCCGGTGCGGGCCGTGGGGGTGCCGTCGGCGTTCCACAGAAGGGCCGCGTTCTGCGCGGTGGAGAAGAAGCCGGGAGCGATCGCATTCACCCGGATGCCCGCTTTCGAGAAATGGACGGCCAGCCACTGGGTGAAGTTGGAAACCGCCGCCTTTGCGCCCGAATAGGCCGGGATCTTGGTCAGCGGCGTGAACGCGTTCATGGAGGATACGTTGAGAATGCTGCAGCCCGTCCGGCCCAGCATCTGCCGGGCGAACGCCTGGGTGGGGATCAGGGTGCCGAGGAAATTGAGGTTGAAGACAAATTCCACCCCGGCGGCGTCCAGATCAAAAAAGCTTTTGGTATCGGCGTCCAGATCCCCCGGCTCGTAATATTCCTTGTCCACGGTGGCGCGGGGATTGTTCCCGCCCGCGCCGTTGACCAGCAGGTCGCACGGCCCCAGCTCCCTTTCCACGGCGGCGGCCGCTTCGCAGCAGACCGCCTTATCCAGCACGTCGCAGGCATAGGCGCGCGCCGTGCCTCCTTCGGCGTTGATTTCGTCCGCCCATTTCCGGGCCGCCTCCAGGTTTCGGTCCAGCAGGGCGACTCTGGCCCCCGCGCGGGCCAGCACCCTGGAAAATCCGGAACAGAGCACGCCGCCCGCTCCGGTGACCACAGCGACCTTCCCGCGAAGGTCGGTGCTCAGCACATTCTTTTCCATTCCGATTACCTCCTTGCCGTCAAAACGCGGCATTACCTCTTTCAGCCCTTCCGGCCGGCTTTTTCGCACGCCTCGAACAGCCCGTTGATATACGCGGCTCCCAGCGCCCGGTCGTACAGTCCATAGCCCGGCTTGCCCGTCTCTCCCCAGATCATCCGGCCGTGGTCCGGACGGACGTAGCCGTCGAAGCCGCATTCCACCAGCGCCCGGACGATCTCGTACACATCCAGGCTGCCGCAGGCGGAGAGATGGGCACGCTCCTCAAAGGAGCCGTCCTCCATAATCTTCACGTTGCGGATATGCATGAACGCGATGCGGTCCATCGCGGCGTACTTGCGCACCAGGGCAGGGACATCGTTCATCCGGGCGCAGCCCAGGCTGCCGGTGCACAGGCACAGGGAATTGGCCGGGCTGTCGGCCAGCTTCAGCAGCCGGTCGAGGTTTTCCTCGCAGGTGACGATGCGGGGCAGCCCGAACAGCGGATAGGGCGGGTCGTCGGGATGGATGGCCATGCGGACCCCGCATTCCTCGGCGACCGGGATCACCGCCTTCAGGAAATACGCGAGGTTTTCCCACAGCCCTTCCTCCCCCACGGCGGCGTAGGCGGCGAAAAGCGCCTTGATTTCATCCCGCGTATAGCTGGCGTCCCAGCCGGGCAGGTTGATGTCGTCGGTGAGCGGGTCCAGGTCCCTGAGCTGATCCCAGTACATGACCAGGCTGGTGGAGCCGTCGGACGCCTTTTTGTCCAGCTGCGTCCGCGTCCAGTCGAAAACCGGCATGAAATTGTAGGTCACGCACTTGACGCCGTACCGGGCGCAGCGGCGGATGTTCTCGCCGTAAACCGCCAGCAGCTCGTCGCGGTTCGGGCGGCCCAGCTTGATATCCTCCGGCACGGGGATGGATTCCACCACGTCGAACACCAGCCCGTTCTCCTCGCAGTCCGCCTTGATGCGGGCCAGGCTTTCCTCCGGCCACACCTGCCCCGGCTTTACGTCGTAGACGGCCGAGACCACCGAACGCATGCCCGGAATCTGCCGGATATAGGCAAGCGGCACGGGGTCGCCCGCCCCGTACCACCGAAAGGACAGCTTCATCTTTTTTCCTTCCTCCCTCGGGATTGTTTTCCCGGCGGAGCGGAACATTTCCGCCCGCCGGCCGTTGCCCTCTCTTTTTTCTTACCTCTTTTTCCGGGCCGGTTCTTCCTCTTCTTTCTCATTTTCCTTTCCTATTTGATGATTTGGCCCTCCGCGCCCCCGCCGGGAAGGGGCCGCCGCAGTCAGGACCCCGGCAAAGCCGGCGGTAGGAATAAGCCCCGGAAGGGCATAACGCGTTCAGCGCCCCCAACGGTCCCTTTTTGCCCGTCGGTTTCGTTTGTTCTCCACAGGCGTTGCCGGCGCTGCCACAACAGGAGCCCGCCGACAGCCGGAGGCTCGTATAACAAAAAATCCCCCGCGGCCATCCTGAAAATGGCCGCGGGGGATTCTTCCCTCCTGTGTTCCCATGTCGCCTCCGGGAAAGAGGCGTTGTCTGCGCTCTTGTTTGGCCCGCCGGCCTTCCTATCCCGCAGGGAAACGGAGCGGCGGAGGGGACGCTGCCGCCGCGTTTCCCACGGAGCGGGTTTCTCCCGGCCCGGTGGGAAGGCTTCCCGAGGCGTTTTGCGTGCAGCGGGGCCGCGGCATTCTCTCGGCGGCCGACCCGGGCGTCCGGGCGGGTCCGGGCGCCGTTCCCCTCCGCACAGGCGGAACGGGGCAGCCGGGGCAGCGCACGGCGGGAGCAGGCACGGCGGCGCAGGGGCGGCGTCGGCCGGAAGAAGGGAACGGCCGGGCGGAAGCGCCCGCTCCCCTGTCCCGCCGCTTCCCGGTGTTACCACCAGAGCGCCGTCGTCACCCCGCGGGGATAATGGAAGCCCGTTTCCGCGCTCCGGCCGGCCAATATCTGGTCGATCGCCGGGCAGGAAGCCGTGTTGACCGCCCACCAGGCGGCATGGGCCCGGTCGGCCTCTTCGGAAACCGGCACCCCCAGAATCTCCTGCGCCACATACTGGCACAGAAAAATTTTGCTCATCCAGGAATTCGTGTTGTTGGCGCTCAGCCGGAAGCCCCCGTCCGGGAAAAGGCAGACGCCCTTGACAAGAACCGTTTCCAGGTGCCGGCGCAGGGTCCGCGCCAGCTCGCCGAACATCCCTCCCGGCTCCAGGAGCGCGCGTTCCCCGATCCACACGGCGTACACCAGGGGCTCGATCGCGGGGATAATGGCCGACCGGTCCTTTCCGTCCAGGATGGCCGGGATGTACCCCCCATCCTCCCGGAAGGAGGAAACGACGGTCCGCGCGCATCGCTGCGCACAGGCAAGCGCCTGTCCGGCCTCCTCGGGGTCGGCGTCACGCAGCAGCTTTTCCAGGCACAGATACGCGGCCCAGCACTTCATCGCGATATACAGATTCTCGCGGCTCTGCCCCAGGCTGGGGTCCAGGGAATCGTAGGTGGTGATTTCCCATCCGTCCCCGCAGCGGGAGGAATCCACATGCTGGATACCGTCCGGGCGGCCGCCCGTGCGCGCCGTCATGGAATGCAGGCAGTCCCGGAACAGGGACAGGCGGCGCGCGTGCCAGGCGGCGTCCTTGGTCCGCTCCATGTACATGCCCGCCATCAGAATCCAGTTGCACAGCTGTTCCTGCGACATATAGGAAAAGCAGCCGCGCAGATTGGGAATCTCATAGCTGGAATTCCCGGCGGGGGTAAAGACCTGATGCGTTCCGCAGTCGTGGCAGAAGGCGATGCCGCACTGGTCGTAATAGGAATACCGGTCGGCAAACAGTTCCAGCTGGTTTTTCACCACCCAGGGGTTCTGCCGCAGCTCGAAAAAACAATGGTCCACCGACAGGTCCAGCGTCCCCATCATCATGTAGCTGCCCTCGTTGACCACCCAGAGCGGGTCGCCCCCGTGGTCCAGCAGCATGGTGCTGGCCGCATAAGCCCGCACGGAATGCGTTACCAGGAACCGGCGTTCCGGGGACAGGGCGGACCGTTCCAGCAGGCGGCTGCTCTCCTCCGCCGCCTCCCACCAGTCCCGGGAACGGGTCAGGCCGTACCGCAGGACTGCCTCCAGACTGGGGAAATACCGGGTATACAGGTAGGTGCAGCGCATCTCCCCGCCCGTCGCGGCCCCGGCCCGGTACCAGCCCAGCACCAGCTCAAAGGTTTTCTGCGTGTCGGCGGGAACGGTGAACAGCAGCCCGCCCATCGGGGCGATGGTCAGCATCACCGGATGCCGGCGTCCGAACAGGGCCGGCAGGTCAAAATCCGCCGCTTCCAGAAGGGAATCCCCCTCGTTGCGCACGCCGAAGCCGTAGCCGTCCTTTGAGCACATCCCCTTCATCTGGCCGGCGGTCGCATCCGAAAGCCGCGTCATGCCCTTCATCGGAGAAACCATGAAAAAGGCGCGCACCGGCTGCGGGTTTCCCCGGTTGTCCACCGTCAGCCGGGCGGCCAGCGCCGGGCAGACCGCCTCCTCCATCCGGTCCGCCGGGGTGACCGCCGGGTCGGGGAGGGGGCGGACCGGGGTCGCAATCGAAAAGCGCAGCGGCCCCGCCTCAAAGGTATCGCTTCCATAGCGGTACTCCCGGCGGATATCCTGAACGCCGTAGCTTCTGAGCACGCCCTCTTCCTCGGCTGTAGAGGTTTGGACAAAGGAGTCCACCGCCGCGGAAACCGCGTGGGCGTAATAGGGGAAGCAGAAAATCCGCCCCTCTTTTTCCAGGCCGATGAATACGTCCTGCGTCGGCACCCGGTCCTGCTCCAGCCCGAACCCGCCTCCGGACCCCGGCAGTCCCAGCGCAAAGGACGCGTTGGCGCCGACCGGACAATGCAGCGCCTGAAAAGCCATATTTTCCATTTGGATGCCTCCCTTTTGTAAATCGCCCGGAAAGCGGAAAATCCGGGGCGCCTGCCTAAGGGCCCCGGATTTCCGCCTGTTCCGGCAGATCAGCCCGCGTTTTTCGGGCCCCGCTTTCCTTTCCTTTTCAGCACGATCCCCACGACGATACCCGCCGCAATTCCGGCCGCCAGCACGACCCCGCCGCCGATGCACACCGGCAGAAGCCACCGGGGCCTGTCGGCCGTCTGCGCGTCCATGCCGACCACACGGGGGATCTCCGCGGCCTCCTCCTCTTCCGCATCGCCGGCCTGCGGGTCGTCGATCTCAAAGGAGATGCCGTAGAAATTCAGGTAGCCGGCCGTATAAACCAGGTACAGGTTATGCACGCCGGTGATTGTGTCCGCGACCTCAAAGCTGGCGGCGGTTTTGTCCGCCCCGCTCGACCAGCCGCCGTCGGTCGGCGTATCCCGCTGGAACACGCCGACCAGCGGCCCGTCCGCGCGGTCCAGCCGCAGCTCGATCACAAAGCCTGCGTCGTGCCCGGTATTGCCGATCAGGTTAGCCCGCGTCGGGCTGAACTCCCCAAAGGTAACGCCCAGGATCTCGATGATGGTGCCCGGCCCGGTGTTGGAGATGATGTAATCGCCGTCCTCGCCGTTGCCCGCCACCACGGAGATCACATCGCCGCCCGCGCCGACGCCGAAATTGGAAACAAAGATGTCGTCCTCGTACGCGTTGACCCTTTCCACCGCGGGCTTCTCCTCCGGCAGGCGGCTGCTTTCGCCCTTTTCCTTGTAGAAGGAGACGCCGTAAAAATTGGCGTAGCCCTGGGTGAACACCAGATACAGGTTATGCACGCCGGTGACCTCCGTGGTGATTTCCGCGGTGGCGGCAACCGCGTCCGCTCCGCTCGACCAGCCGCCGTCGGTCGCGCTGTCCCGCGAATACACCGCGATGACCGGCCCGTCCGCGCGGTCCAGCCGCAGCTCGGCGGTGAAGCCGGAGATATCCCCCGTATTCCCC